>JBEGTZ010000313.1:0-8847 GCA_041179125.1 Pseudomonadota bacterium
CATCTAGCAAAAGTTTAAAATTTCGAACAACCAATAAGGTTGCCCTTCATTTTAAACTTTCACTATCTGAACCAATGGCTTACACAGCTTTTGGGCGCTCAACTGAGGTTTCTAGGTTCAAGCCCGTGCAAGCGATTGCCGCGCCTAGAAAATTGAATTTTTACTAAGTGCATCAATAGCTTATGCAGGTTTTTGGCGCTGGGTGAGGTTTTTAGGTTTGAGCGAAATGAACGGCGCAGAGCATACAGGATCCGAGTTTCTCAGTGTTACAGGTGAAAACGGTTACATTGTGATGATATTATCCGCCGTTCAAAACAGCAGCGACTTAGCCTAAAAACCTCGGCAGAGTTTTAGGTTTATAGCTTCATAAATTTTTAGGTTTATAGTGCAGCCCCATTTTTGCCCGCATCTGGCCGCCAACCCTTTTTTAGTTTGGAATTTTTCATGCCCTCCCACATGCCCACAAGCACGCCCAAGCTCACACCTGCAATTGAAGCCTTAATGGCGCAGCACGCCGCGTTAATCCAACGCACCAATCAGCCCGCCACCAGTAACGGCGTGTACCAACGCTGGCAGAACCCGGTGCTTACCGGCGCCCATACGCCGCTCTTCTGGCGCTACGATTTAAACCCCGCCAGCAACCCGCGCGGTTTGGAGCGGCAGGGCATTAACGCCACGTTTAACTCCGGCGCCCTGTTGTGGCAGGGGCAGTACACGCTGGTGGTGCGGGTGGAAGGCGATGACCGCAAATCGTTTTTTGCCGTGGCACAAAGCCCCAACGGCGTGGATAACTTTACATTTTGGGATTACCCCATCACCCTGCCTGAGACGGACGAGCCGGATATCAACGTGTACGACATGCGCCTAACCGCCCATGAGGACGGTTACATTTATGGCTTATTTTGCACTGAACGCAAAGACAGCACCCGGCCTGAAGACACCTCCGCCGCCACCGCCCAGTGCGGTATAGCCCGCACGCGGGACTTACTCACCTGGGAGCGGCTGCCGGATTTAATCACCTATTCGGGCCAGCAGCGCAATGTGGTGTTACATCCTGAATTCATCAACGGCCAGTACGGCCTGTACACCCGCCCACAGGACGGTTTTATCTCCGTGGGCAGCGGTGGTGGCATTGGCTGGGGCCTGGCTGAATCCATGCTGCGCGCGGAAATCAAACAGGAAGTTATTGTGGATGCCAAGCATTACCACACCGTGCAAGAAGTGAAAAACGGCCAAGGCCCGGCGCCGATCAAAACCCCGCAGGGCTGGCTGCACCTAGCCCACGGCGTGCGCAACACGGCGGCGGGCCTGCGCTATGTGTTGTATGTTTTTCTCACCGATTTAACCGAACCCTGGCGCATCACACACAAACCGGCGGGGCATTTTTTAGCGCCGATGGGGGATGAGCGCGTGGGTGATGTGTCCAACGTGGTGTTCTCCAATGGCTGGATAGCAACGGAATCGGGCGAAGTTTTCATCTATTACGCCTCCTCCGACACGCGGATGCATGTGGCTACCAGCAGCATCGACCAACTGCTGGACTACGTAAAAAATACCCCACCCGACGGCTTGCGCAGCGCAGCCTCCGTGGCCACGCGCAATCAACTCATCCAGCGCAACCTAGCCTTTTTAGGCGCTTAACCCATGCCAGAAGCGCTCTTGGCGGAAGCGGAATTACAGGCTCAACTGCCTGTGTGGCAGGCTGAACTTCAGCAATTGGGCAACTGGTGGAGCGACATCGCGCGGGATCCTGCCGGTGGTTTTTATGGCGAGGTAGGCCTAGATAACCGCCCCGTGCCGGACGCGCCCAGGGGGCTGATTCAACAGGCGCGGATTTTGTATTTTTTTAGCCAGTTAGCGCGGCACACCGGCGAGCCAAAATTCGCACAGGCCGCAGAACACGCCTACCGCTATTTACACACCCATTTTGCTGATGTTCGTTATGGCGGCTATTTTTGGTCTGTGGCCGCCAATGGCGAAAAACTCGATGGCCGCAAACACCTCTACGCCCAGGCCTTTATGATTTACGGCCTGGTCGCCTACCACCAATTAACACGCGCGGTAGAGCCTTTAAACGCCGCGCTGCACCTGTTCACGCTGATTGAATGTTATGGCTTAGAGCCAGAATTTGGCGGTTATTTGGAAGCCTTTAGTGAACATTGGGGGCCGCTTGACGATATTCGATTATCGGAAAAAGAACCCCTCGCGCCCAAAACCATGAACACCCACCTGCACATTTTAGAAGCCTACAGCGCCCTGGCGGAGGTCTGCGCTGAACCTGCGGTAACGTCTGCGCTTAAGCGTCTAGTCGGCTGGTTTTGTCAGCACATCATTAACCGCCAAAGCGGCCATGTGCGCATGTTTATGGACATGCAGTGGCGGGATCTCTCCCGCGTAATTTCCTTCGGCCACGATATTGAAACCAGCTGGTTGCTGCACAAAGCATTGCAAGCCTGTGGTGATGAAACGCTGTTACATTCACACCAAAACCTGGTTTTACGCCTGGCGGAGGTAAGCCTTGCTGAAGCAGGCTCCCCAACAGGAGGGGTTCGCGACGAACAAGAACTACACAGCGGCACCTACCACGAGGACCGAACCTGGTGGGCGCAGTCGGAAGCCTTGGTGGGCTATTTATACGCTTGGAAACTCAGCGGCGATGAACGTTACGCCCAGCGCGCACAGGCCATCTGGCAATTTATTTGGGATCACCACCGGGACGCCATCGGCGGCGAGTGGTTTTGGTTTTCAACCCTGGATGTGGCCGCAGCGGACCGCAATTACAAATCCGGTTTTTGGAAATGCCCCTACCACAATGGCCGCGCTTTAATTGAAGCCTGCCGGATATTGTGCGCTTAGGGTTTTGGATTTCTGGGTTTATTTCCAAACCCGCAATCATGGTGAATATTTAACAAATCCCTTAAGGGTTTTCTCACATATTTAATCCTTTGTGAACGGTTAATCTGTACCTACACCGCAACCAAAGGAAATACCACCATGTTAACTGCAACCGATCTATCCAATATTCAAACCACCCCACAGGCTGAAAATACTATTTATATTGTCAGCTCAAAATTCGCCGATTTTTGTGATTATGAGCGAATATGGGATTACCAAACCGCGCTGGAAAACCTGCAAAAAATTGCACAGCAGGTGGATAAAATCATTCTGGGCCAAGGGCTTGGGCAGGAACAGCGCCAGCGCCTGCTGGAGGGTTTAAAATTTTTAAGCGCTAAAAACTCTATTCGAGTGTTTGATCATATTCACCGGCGCGTAGCCAAAGAAAAGGTCCACAAAGTTCGCGACAATAACGTCATGGTATCAGGCCCTCAGCGCTTAAATGACAGCACTTTTGAAGCCTTTTTAGTGGTTGATGAAAACTGCGCTGAAATGTCTGACCACCAAACCGGTGAGCACGTACAAGGCGCAGTTCTTATAGAAGCGTCGCGACAAATGTTTATGGCCTGCGCCACCACATTTGAATTATCACCAGAGGCCAGCGCTAAAATAGGTGATATGCATTTTGCCTTAAATGAAATGCGCGTTGTATTTCATAACTTTGTTTTCCCCATTGAAACCCGCATTGAACTGCATTTTGACGGTGCCAATGTGCGCGATAAAACCGCCGAGGGCAAAGCACATATTGTTTTTTACCAAAACGACAAAGTGTGCTGCGAAGTGTTTTGTATTGCGCAGGCCTTTTCCAAAAAAATGCTCAAAGTATTGGAAGCAAAAAGTGCGCGCAGCGCCCGCCGCAGCGCCATTCATTGAGGAAAACGCATGGACGTTTTATTGCTGGAAAAAGATGGCCGCTGTGTATGGCTTGAGAATAAAGTGCTAAAAGGACTTATGCCTATGTCCATACGCAATTCGGTAAATCCATTCGCGCAAAAAGTGTTTTTAATTGTGGATTGGGTTTCTAATGATTTTGGCCGCGTAGGCGTGGATTTAAAATGGCTGAAAACATTGGGCGTTCCCGTGGTGGAAAAGGCAAAGGATTTGCCCCTAGGCAAGGATTTTAAAGTGATTAATACCGGCTACGATTCCATTGTGGAGGAGGAAATAATCCTGCGTTCACGGGGTGTGGATATTATTGATAAACCCTGCCCATTTGTACGCAAACTGCGCGATATTTTTACCGAACACGATGGCAGTCACCAAATTGTGCTGTTGTGTGAGGATAACCACATCGTAGTAAAAAATTATGCCAGTGTATTTCCGCAGGATTTAATTTTAGTGCAAATGCATAACTATCAAGAGCGCATAACCCAAAACAGCAATGGCAAACCGCTAAAACTAGTGCCCTATGTGACTTTTTTAGAAAGTGATGCAGAAGCAATAATGACGTTTATTCACAAAACACTGCCTGATTTAAACACCGTTTGTGAGCGCACCGCCTGTATTTGGGTGAAAAGCAAAGCCAGCCCAATACAAGAAATAAACCAATTGCCTGCGGAAAAATTACAAGGCGTACAGGACGCATTGCTAATAACTACCGCAAATTCAACCAATAAATCAGTGGTTTCTCTGGAAAACACGCTTGTAAATAAAGGCCTGCAAGTGGTGCAAATTGGCTCATTAAGTGAATTTATGCGCTACCAAAAAAGCCATAAAAAAAGCAAAGTACTGCTGGTGCGCTCGCCAATCCCCAATCAGGCGGAATACCCCATCATGCAATACATAAAACACGGCTTATTGGCCGCTTATTGGGCGGCATTACAACAAAGTGCAGCGATAAAAATAGCCAAGGTAAAACTCTATAAGCTGTTTTATTTCGCCTATTTTAGAATTAAACCCGAAGCGGGAAAACAGGAAGCGGAACAATTCGGTCTGTTAAAAACTCAGCACACAGGGGAATAAACATGATTATCGGGATTACAGGCGCCAGCGGAAATTTGGGTCGTCGTTTAGTGCAGTATTTTTTAAGTCATTTAGGCGCAGAGGATAAAATTCGCTGCTTAGTGCGCAAATTACCTGAAGGCGTAACCGATGACAGAATAACCTGGGTGCAAGGCGATTTAAGCCAAAGCCATACGTTAGAGCACTTCACCCAAGGCTTGGATGTGTGTGTGCATTTAGCGTCTTTAGTGGGGTTTGCCCGCGCAGAGGAATACCACCGCGTGAATGTTGCAGGCACCGCATTGTTGTGTGAAATGCTCTTAAGCCACGCGCCTCAATGCAGGCTTATCCACTGCTCATCCATTGCGGTGTTGCGGCGCAACCATCGTTTTGCGTGGTTAAATACCGATTACGCCAACAGCAAATTTGCAGCGGATCAAGTGGTAAAAAATTATCGCACGCAGCAAAACTTACACAGCAATATTGTGTACCCAGGCCTTATTTATGGGCCGGAAGATAAAAATTTTATTCCCACATTAGGCCGCTACCTTAAAAAAGGCGTGGTATTTTTTATCCGTGGCGGTGAACAGCATTGCCCCGCTGTTTTTATTGATGACTTATGTGAATTATTCTGGCAGGCCGCACTAAAAAAACCTGCGTCAGGAAGAGATTTTATTGGCGTGGGCCAGCAGGAAGTGGGCGTGCATGAATTTATCGGTGAACTCGCCCAGATGATGCACTTAAATAAACCATCAACTGTAGTGCCTAAATGGTTGTTGATGCCATTGGCCATAGGTATGGATAAACTCTATCAACTCGCCGGAAAAAAACACGCCCCCATGATTTCTATGCGCAGCGTAGATTTACTCTCCATTAATTTATCACCCCAATTGGTGGAGGAGTTTAATCGCGGGTTTTGGGCGCCTCAAATGGCCATGCATAATGGGCTACAACTGTCGCTGCGTTGGTGTAAGGAGCAAAAATTATTGTAGGTTTTCTCGGCTCTAACCCTTCATTCTGGAAGCTTCAGTTGAACACCTCTCGAGCGCTCAACTGAAGTTTCCAGGATAAAACTCCTTTCTTTTGTGGTACGCGCAATGTGCGACACACCTCTCACAATAAAAGCCCATTAGTTCCATTTTTGCACGCCCTAGCATTTTAGAATTCGCGAGGTGTTTTTTGCTTTTAGCACTTTAATCCTAGAAACCACAGTTGAGCGCCCAAAAGCTGTCTAAGCCAACTGAGGTTTTTAGGTTAACACCTTCAGCACCTAAAATACCTTCAACTGAAAACCCCATTCATTGTTTAACGGAGCCTAATATGCATCTGGCTAAACTCTTTTTTATCGTACCGAGCCTAATGGTACTTACAGCCTGTAACGGCGTTGAATCACCCGCGTCCGGTAATGGTGCGGCAACATCTAACAACCAAGGCCCCAAACCCCCAGCGCCTATTGCCAGCAGTCAAATGCTGGCGGATGGCAGTGTATATATTGCGAATTTAAATGCATCTGTGTCTGAAAAAAGCGCTTTATTAAAAGACGGCAGCGTCTATGTGGTCACGCCTAAAAAATAGTAATTACTCTTGGAGCACTCCTATGAACAATACGATTAAAAAATACTTAGGGTTTGGTTTTGTTGTTTTAAGCGGCATAGCTGCGGCGCAGGTTGCACAGGCTGGGACTGCGATATCCGCGCCTATATTTCCTATTTCTATTTTGGAAATTTACAAATACCAAAATGAAAATTATCCAAGCGATAAAGCTGTGCAATTAAAGCTGGCGCGGGATAATTTTAAATCCTACGAATACATGTTAAACCAATGCAGTACATTAACCGCCGGCATCGTTTTGGGGGATAACCTGAGCGATGAGCAAATTATGCAAAACTATCAGCTGACTTCTGAGTGCAGCTACAAGCATTTTTTGTCAAAACCCTATTATATTCCGCAGTTGGTGGCAGATGTGGATATTTGCCATGAAGCTTTGGGGGGTGAATTTAGAATGATTAGTGAATCGGATATTCGCACATTTACGCCGCATTTTTACCAAGAGCTAAACCATGTTTTATCGCCATCAATCGCAGGTAAAACGGGAGGTGGTTTTTATTTTTCGGTGATAACCTACATTCGTGGTGACGATGGCAGTATTAAAATTGGCGATCTTAGTGAAAATGTTTCCGGTGCCAGGGTGACGAAGCTGCCCAGTAATATCGACACCAGAAATCATTTAGAGTGGGTGAGCGGTGTTGGCGGGCCGATTACTCTGCGTTGTATGCGGACTGACTGATTATAGGGCGCCTGCGGGAAATTCCCGCTCACTTATTACGGCGATTTAAGTTTTAAAGCCTCGCTAGGGCTTGAGGATTCGCAATCGGCCACTGGGCTTTATGCGCAATATTTGCGGGAATTAAATTCCAGCCTGCGCTTGGCGTTGGGCGCACGTTATGATTATTACAGGGAAATAGGCGGGCAATTAAGCCCCCGGTTGGGGTTAATTCAGCAGGTGGGCGAACATAACACCATTAAATTACTTTATGGTGAAGCCTTCAGAACACCTGCGTTATCTGAAATTGGCGCCATTAATATGCCCGGCCAAAGTAATTCTCAATTAACCTATGAAACAATAAAAACACTTGAGCTGGTGTGGCGCGGGGAATGGAAACACCTGGCTGCGGGTGTTAATGCTTTCCACAGCCGTTACGATGATCCCATTGCGGCAGGTTTTGTTGGCGGTAAAAATAATGGGGATTTTGATATTAACGGTGTGGAGTTTGAATCATCTCAAGAGTTTATGGATTATTGGATGTTACAAGCGAGTTTTACTCGGCTGCTTGAATTGCCTGATGAGTCATTTCGTGAGGCGGATCATTTTGGTTCGTTGTCTTTGAATTTTTCTTATCAAAAATGGAATTGGAATCTGGCCTCTGTTTATCAGGCGGAGCGGGAAACTTTGGCGCAGCCCAATGTGCGCTACGCACTATCGCCATTTTGGTTTGCCAACACCAAATTGGCTTATCAGTTTTCTGATACTTTTACGTGGCAATTGCACATTAAAAATATGTTTGATAAATCTTTTTCTACCCCGGCTAATGAATATAGCCCGGTTAACGGCATACCTAATCGTGGAAGGGTTTGGTCACTGGGGTTGCAATGGGATTATTAGTGTAAAGGGCACCTTGCGGAAATTCACTTTTCGCGCCCTCACTTCGTTATTTTCGTGCTCATTCGGTCATTTATACCGCATAAACTCCCTCCTTCGGCTTTGGCATCCTCGGCTTGGGCATCCAGCGTCGCTCTACCGCCTAAATCCCTTTAGGCGTGCGCCGCTCTACCTTCTGCATCCATGCAGTCGTCCGTGCAAAAATGCCTCGCGATCATCGCGAAAATTGAATTTACAGAGACGCCCTAAAGGTAAAAAACATGTCAATTAAATATTATGTTGTGGATGCTTTTAGCGCTTTAGCTTTTGGCGGGAATCCTGCGGCGGTATGTATTTTGGATGCCCCTTTAGATGATTTGAAATTACAGGCTATCGCTGCCGAATTTAATTTATCGGAAACGGCCTATTTAATTCACCAAGGTGCGGACACCTGGGAATTGCGCTGGTTTACCCCTGCCACCGAGGTGAATTTATGCGGCCACGCCACTTTGGCTTCAGCTTGGGTTTTGTGGCACGAAATGGGTTTTGAAATTCCCGCGCTGCGTTTTTTAACCCGCAGCGGTGAATTAACTGCTACCCGAACGGGCGATGGCGCTACACTTAATTTCCCATTAATACCCACGGCACCGCTGGGTGCTGAAGACAACCTTAGTGCTTTATTTCCTGAGGCGCAGGCCATTGCAATTGCGGGGGAGGATTTATTGCTGGAATTAAATGATGAGGCCGCAATTGGTGCCTATATACCCAATTTGCCTGCCATCACAGCGCTGCCCTACCGGGGTGTGATTATCACTGCCGCTGCTGAACACAAACCCTATCAAATCGCCTCGCGTTTCTTTGCCCCGCGTTTA
>JBEGTZ010000314.1:0-7025 GCA_041179125.1 Pseudomonadota bacterium
CGCCTAGCAAAAGTTAAAAAATTCGAACAACCAATAAGGTTGCCCTTCATTTTTAACTTTCACTATTCACATCAATGGCTTGCACAGCTTTTGGGCGCTCAACTGAGGTTTCTAGGTTCAAGACAGGGGACTATTCATCGGTTGAATAGGTTTTCCACTCATCGGTTGGATAGGTTTTCCACTCATCGGTTGGATAGGTTTTCCACTGTAGGTTGGACTTTAGTCCGACATCGGGCGCAAGCCCGACCGCGTCGCCAGCACTTACTACGAGGTCGGGCTTGCGCCCGATGTCGGACTAAAGTCCAACCTACGGAATGTGCTGAACAATTCGTCTATTTAGAGCGATAACCCGCACCCCTAAGATTCCCGCGCAATCGCCCGGTAGGCAATATCGCGCCGCAGGGTGCAGCCCGGCCAGCTGATGGCGTCGGCCAAGCGGTAGGCGGCTTGTTGGGCTGCCGTGACGCTGCTGCCCAGGGCGGTGGCGCACAGCACGCGGCCCCCGTGGGTGAGCACTTGGCCGCCTTGCGCTTGGGTGCCTGCGTGGAAGACTTTGCCGGGCAGTAATTCGGCGGCTTCCAGCCCGTTGATCACGTCGCCTCGGGCATAGTCGTTGGGGTAGCCACCAGCGGCCAGCACTACGCCCACGGCGGGTTGCGGGTTCCACTGGGCGGAAGTTTCATCGAGTTTACCGGCTAGGGCCGCCTGGCAAAGGGCCACTAAATCGGATTGCAAACGCAGCATGATCGGTTGGGTTTCCGGGTCGCCGAAGCGGCAGTTGTATTCGATGACTTTGGAGTTGCCCGCTTCATCAATCATCAAGCCTGCATATAAAAAGCCGGTGTAGGAATTGCCTTCTGCGGCCATGCCTTGCAGGGTGGGCATGATGATGTGTTCCATCACCCGCGCATGGACTTCAGGCGTGACCACCGGGGCGGGCGAGTAGGCGCCCATGCCGCCGGTGTTGGGGCCGGTGTCGCCGTCGCCAATGCGTTTGTGGTCTTGGCTGGTGGCCATCGGCAGGGCGTGAATGCCGTCGGCGATGACGATAAAACTGGCTTCTTCACCGCTTAAAAATTCTTCAATAACAACCCGGCAGCCCGCGTCGCCAAAGGCGTTGCCGGAGAGCATGTCGCGCACGGCGGCTTCGGCCTCGGCCAGGGTTTCCGCCACAATCACGCCTTTGCCTGCCGCCAGGCCATCGGCTTTGATGACGATGGGGGCGCCGGTGTGTTGCAGGTAGGCCAGGGCCGGTTCTACTTCGGTGAAGTTTTGGTAGGCGGCGGTGGGGATGTTGTGGCGGGCGAGGAAATCTTTGGTGAAGGCTTTGGAGCCTTCCAGCTGGGCTGCGCCTTGGTTGGGGCCGAAGCAGGCTAAGCCGCGCGCGCTGAAGTAGTCCACGATGCCTGCCACCAAGGGCACTTCCGGGCCTACGATGGTGAGAATGATGTCTTCTGCCTGCGCAAATTCGGCCAGGGCGGCGAAGTTCAGCACGTCCAGGGGCAGGTTTTTGACCTTGGCTTCAGCCGCCGTGCCCGCGTTGCCGGGGGCTACGAAGACGTTGTTCACTTGGGGGTTTTGGGCGACTTTCCAGGCTAGGGCATGTTCGCGGCCGCCGCTGCCGATGATGAGAATGTTCATGTGGGTACTTGCTCTTTAAGGGCGCCGGAGTTGGTGCGGCGCGGGTGCTGAAGATGGTGTGTAGGTTGGGCAGTTATGCCCAACATCGGGCAAAGCCCGACCTCTATTTTCTGGCCTTTTATTCGGGTTGTGCTGGTGTTGTGCTTGGTGTTGGGCATGGCATGGTGTTGGGCATTACTGCCCAACCTACTTATTCTTGGTGGAGCGGTGTTGGGCATGACTGCCCAACCTACTTCATACCTACCATTAATGCCGGAAGTGGCGCATCCGGGTGAAGGCCATTGCAATGCCGTGTTCATTGGCGGCGGCGATCACTTCTTCATCGCGCATGGAGCCGCCGGGTTGGATGACGGCTGCGATGCCCACTTTGGCGGCGTTATCCAGGCCGTCGCGGAAGGGGAAAAACGCGTCGGAGGCCATCACCGAGCCATGCACTTCTAAGCCTGCGTGTTCAGCTTTGATGGCGGCGATGCGGGCGGAGTTTACTCGGCTCATCTGGCCTGCGCCCACGCCGATGGTGCTGAGGTTTTTGGCGTACACAATGGCGTTGGATTTCACCATTTTGGCGACTTTCCAGGCGAACAACAGGTCGTGCATTTCCCTGGGGGTGGGTTTGCGCTGGGTGACTATTTCCAGCTCGGCCTCGGTAATCAAGCCTAAATCCCGTTCTTGCACCAGCAAACCACCGCTGACGCGTTTGAAATCAAAACCGGGCAAGCCCGCTTTTTGCCATTGGCCGCATTCGAGCAGGCGCACGTTTTTCTTGGCGCTGACGATGGCGGACGCTTCAGGCGTGACGCTGGGGGCGATGATCACCTCAACAAATTGGCGCTCCACAATGGCCGCAGCGGTTGGCCCGTCCAGCTCGCGGTTAAAGGCGATGATGCCGCCAAAGGCGGATTCCGGGTCGGTGGCGTAGGCTTTTTCGTAAGCGGCCAGAAGCGTATCGCCCTCGGCTACGCCGCAGGGGTTGGCGTGTTTGACGATCACACAGGCCGGTTGGTTAAAGAGTTTAACGGTCTCAAGGGCGGCGTCGGTATCGGCCACATTGTTAAACGACAGCTCTTTACCTTGCAGTTGTTTGGCGCTGGCGATGCAGGCGTCTTGTGGGAATTTCTCCACATAAAACGCCGCTGTTTGGTGGGGGTTTTCGCCGTAGCGCATCTCCTGCGCTTTGATAAATTGGCTGTTGAAAGTGCGCGGGTAGAGGCTGGCTTCTGCGCCTTCAGCGGTCGCCGCCACTTGGCGGCCTAAAGAGCCTTCAGCCGCAGCTACTTTGCGGCCTAAAGAGCCTTCAGCGGTGGGCAAATTGCCACTTAAAGAGCCTTCAGCCACAGCCACTTGGCGGCCTAAAAAGTTGGCGATGGCGCCATCGTAGGCGGCGGTGTGTTCAAACGCCTGCACCGCCAAGTCAAACCGGCTGGCAAGGCTAAGCGCGCCGTTTTGAGTGCCCAGTTCAGCCAGCACCAGGGCGTAGCTGGCACTGTTCACCACAATGGCGACGTGGACGTGGTTTTTGGCGGCGGCGCGCACCATCGTTGGCCCGCCGATGTCGATGTTTTCAATCGCATCTGCCAGCGTGCAGCCGGGTTTGGCGATGGTTTGTTCAAACGGGTAGAGGTTCACCACCACCATGTCGATGGGTTTGATGCCGTGTTCAGTCATCACCGCGTCGTCCTGGCCGCGACGGCCCAAAATGCCGCCGTGTACCTTCGGGTGCAAGGTTTTCACGCGGCCATCCATCATTTCTGGGAAGCCGGTGTAAGACGACACTTCCACCACCGGAATGCCCTGCTGTTGCAGCAGTTGGTAGGTGCCGCCGGTGGAGAGCAGCTCGATGCCCAAGCGGCTCAGGCTTTGGGCGAATTCCACAATGCCGGTTTTATCGGACACACTGATGAGTGCGCGTTTGACGGGAACAAAATTGGGTGAAGACACGTTTGCTGAAGACACGTTAATTGAAGACACGTTAGTTGAAGACATAGGCGAGCGAAATTCTCGAAGGCTTTAAAATAATTAACCCCGCAGGCCTAATAAGACCTGCAGGGCGCGATGGGACAGGCGGGGGTTGGTTATAACAAGCCGTATTGCTTAAGTTTTTTACGCAGGGTGCCACGGTTTAAGCCGAGCACTTCGGCGGCGCGGGTTTGGTTGTGGCGGGTGTACTTCATCACCACTTCAAGCAGCGGGGTTTCCACCTCAGAGAGCACCATTTCATACACGTTGGTTACATCTTGTCCGTCTAAATGCTGGAAATAATTGTTGACGGCGGTTTCCACGTAATCGCGCAAAGACTGGCCTGAGTTAGTGGCCGGTGCGGGGGAAACAGGTTTGATGCTGATTTCACGCGTGCGGTCTATCAAATTGGGTTCAACAGTATTCATGCAGCTTGGTCCTCTAATGGTTTATAGCGCCCGAAGGTGGCTTGGGCTATTTGTTGTTGTTCTTGTGGGGATTCGGCCTGGTTAAATTGCGTGCGCTGCCGCGCCGCGCCCTCCGGGGATAGGGTGTGTAGATACCAGGCAAAATGTTTGCGCGCGATGCGCACTCCGGCCTCCTGGCCGTAGAGAGCGTAGATACCCTCCAAGTGGTGTAACACCGTGCTCAAAGCCTCCGCAGGTGTTACCGCTGCGGGCGCTTGAGCATAGTTTAAAAAAGAATTGATGGCGCGAAAAACCCACGGATTACCTTGCGCGGCGCGGCCAATCATGATGCCTGCGGCGCAGGTTTGCTCTAACACGGCTTTGGCCTGCGCAGCACAGGTGATGTCGCCATTGGCAATCACCGGGATAGACACCGCCGCTACCACTTCAGCGATGGTGGTGTATTCAACCGGGCCTGCAAAACGGCAGGCGCGGGAGCGGCCATGTACTGTCAGTGCCGCAATGCCCGCCTGCTCGGCCAGCCGTGCCACCGCCACCGCGTTGCGGCTGTGCAGGCACCAGCCGGTGCGGATTTTAAGCGTAACCGGCACACGCACCGCGCCCACCACGGCGTCTAAAATTTGCCCCACCAAGTGTTCATCGCGCAACAGGGCCGAGCCTGCGGCGCGGTTGCAGACTTTTTTCGCCGGGCACCCCATATTAATGTCGATGATCTGCGCGCCCGCATCCACACAGGCTTTAGCCGCCTGGGCCATCAGGCCGGGGTCGCTGCCGGCAATTTGCAGTGCGATGGGGGTGGAACCGGATTCAACAGTCAAGCGGGCGCAGCTTTTACGGCTGTTCCAATGGCGGGTATCACTGATGAGCATCTCCCCAAACGCCAAACCCGCACCCGCCGCCAAGCACAGTTTGCGCATCGGCAAATCGCTCACACCCGCCATAGGGGCTAGCAATACACGCGACGGCAATGAGTAGGGGCCGATGCTGAGCAAATAAAACTCCTATGAGGTTTTGCGGTTACGCCGCCAGGGGGGCCAAAAAGGCGGGCATTCTAACGCTACTGCCGACGATTGGGAACGCACAATTTGAGCAGATTGCTCAAAAAATAGCTAAACGTTCGTTGCGGCAAAATTTTGAATGATGTCGCTGTTTGGGCAGATAAATTGGTGCGGATTTTGGCGCTAGCGGTTGTTAGCCCACAGGCTGAGCTTTGGGGCTGGCGGTTCGGTGGCCGAAAGGTTATAACGCGCGCGCTGCGAAAATTTCAACCACCGCCAAGAGTCCCCTTTGAATGTTCGAACTTTTTAAAATTTTCATATTGTCGACACTCGTCATTAACCTGTGGACCGCCTTCATCCTGTTGCAGGATAAACGCGGTTATCGCCACTTAAATTGTTGGTTTGCCGCTTTTTTAGTGGCGTTGTCCGCCCCGCAAATGGACAACTACGCAGCCCTAATTGTGCCGCAGGGCGCTATGTGGCGGTGGAAGTTAGCGCTGGTGGCGTCTTCTTTTTTATGGCTTAAGGGGCCATTTATTTGGATCTTTTTAAATGCCCTCACCCGCAAGTCCGTCAGTCTTCGCCAGGTTTGGCCCCATTTTGTGCCCTGGCTGTGTGCCTTAACGGTACTGCAAATCAACCCGCAGTCGGGCCAAACCATCATGTTTATGGGTATGGCCCACATGATGGGGTATTTAAGCTGTGCTATTTGGCGTTTTATACGCGCCCGGCACGCCATAGCACAGTTGTGGAACGGGTTTAAAAACTCCGCTTATTATTGGTTGCTGTACATTTTGGTGGGGCTTATGGGCCTGGTGGCGATTGATTTTGTGGTGATGTCGCTGGTCTCCTTAGGGGTGATCGCCGGTTATAGCCTGCTGGATTACTGGGTATTCCCTGCCTTTTCCGTGTTTGCTTTGTCAATTGGAGTGCTCAGTGTGTACCGGCCTGAATTGTGGTTTAAACCCGAGCCAACGCCTGATGCCCCAGACGGTTTAGCCGACACCGCAGTGGCACAAACAGCCTATGAAACAGCCAATGAAACAGCCAATACTGAAGCTGCCGAGCCTAAAGAGCGTTATTTGGCCTTAGACCCTTCATTGGCTCAAACCCTGGCGCAGCAATTAACTCAGTTAATGGAGCAGCAACAACTTTACCGTCAAAGTGAATTGTCGTTGCCGGGCCTTGCCGCTGCGCTCAACATCAGCGTTCACCACCTGTCGGAGCTGTTGAATGTTCATGTTGGCAAGAGCTTTTATGAGCTGCTCAATGAATACCGCCTGGCGCAGGTGTGCCGCATGTTGAGTGACCCGGCCTGCCAGCTGCGGGTTTTGGATATTGCGTTTGAGGCCGGATTTAACAATAAAAATTCTTTTAACCGGGTTTTTAAAGAACACCTAAACCTTACCCCCACCCAATACCGCGTCGCCGCACTCAAACCACAAGCGGCCTAACCGCCGGTCAGTGGTACCCCCGAATAAGTGCCCGTCTGAACCTAGAAACCTCAGTTGAGCGCCCAAAAGCTGTGTAAGGCACTGGTAGCGGATAGTGAACGTTAAAAATGAAGGGCAACCTTATTGGTTGTTCGAAATTTTTAACTTTTGCTAGACGTGCCCGTGACTTGCGCAGACTTGGGTGATCCAACTGAGATTTCTAGGTTGTACGTCATTTGTTATCGAAAATGACGCTTTAGGCCGGGCAGCTGCGTATTTTGGCCTGATTGACTCCTCAATCACTAAGGCCCCTTCTATGAAACTTGTATTCGCAGCACCCTTATTAGTAGCCCTCGGCTTGATGGCCGGTTGCGGTAACGACCGCAAAACCCCGTACACATCACCCGCCAGTTCCAGCTCCTCCTCAAGCTCTTCCAGCAGCAGCTCCTCAAGCAGCTCGTCGTCATCCAGCAGCTCATCCAGTGGTGTGGTGTCAAGCAGCAGTTCGTCTTCTAGTAGCTCGTCTTCCAGCAGTAGCAGCTCCTCCAGCGGCCTGGCATTTAAGCTCA
>JBEGTZ010000315.1:0-6932 GCA_041179125.1 Pseudomonadota bacterium
GAAGATGACGCGCCGGTAATTATTAGCGGCAAAACCACGTTAGTAGAAGACGGCGCAAAAATCACCGTTACTGTAAATGGTAAAACTTATGAAGCTGTGGTTAATGCAAATGCTTGGTCAGTTTCCATGCCCGCTACAGATGCTCAAGCGCTGGGTAATTCGGAAAAAATAACGGCTGCTGTTACGAATAAAGCAGGCGATACCGCCAAAATAGACCGCACGGTTATTCATTCCGGTACAGAACCAACTGTGACCATTAATGTTGTCGCTGGTGACGATATTATTAATACCACTGAAGATAACGCGCCGGTTGTCGTGAGCGGAAAAACCACGCTTATTGAAGACGGCCAGAAAGTTGTTTTAATTATCAACGGTAAAAATTACGAAGCGGCAGTTAATAACAATGCCTGGGCAACAGAAATTCCCGCCGCTGCGGCACAAGCGCTAAAAGTTTCAGAAAAAATAACGGCCACCGCAAGCAATAAAGCCGGTGATAAAGCCGAAACCAACCGCGCCATTAACCACAGTATTAATTCACCCAGCGTAACCATTAACCCGGTTGCAGGGGATGATTTTATTAATGCTAAAGAGGACGATGCGCCGGTGGTTGTGAGTGGCAAAACAACGCATGTGGAGGATGGTACGGCCTTGGTGGTGTGGGTGAATGGCAAAAATTACCCCACTCAGGTGCAGGACAACCAATGGCAAATTGAGATGCCCGCTGCCGACGCCCAGGCTTTGGCGGATAGCACGACGCTGGTGGCTAAGGTCGTCACAAAGGCTGGTGATAGTGCGGAGGCGAGCAAGGTGCTGGGGCACAACGGCAGCGGTGCGCGTATTACTATTGCGCCGATCAGCGGCGATAACCTGGTGAACAGCCTGGAAGATAATGCCGCCCTTACCGTTCAGGGGTCTACCTCCGGGGTGGAAAACGGCGCCCGTGTCACCTTCGAGCTGAACGATGCGCAGTACGAAGCCTTGGTGAATAACAATCAGTGGCGCGTTGAGTTGCCGCAACCGGCTGTGGAGGCGCTCAAGCCAGAAGATAACGCCCGCGCCCAGGTGACTAACGCGTTGGGTGATACGGCGAATACGGCCCAGCTGGTGAAACACGTCGCTTGGGAGGATACCGATGGCGATAGCCTTTCGGACGACGTGGAAAACACCCGCGATTCCGACCAAGACGGCGTGCCGGATTATCAGGACATCGACAGCGATAACGACGGCTTGCCGGATGAAGATGAAATTCGCAATGCCGATACCGACAACAACACGAACACCATTCCCGATAGCTTCGATGCGGCCATAACCGGTGGCGCGGATGCCGATGGGGACGTTATAGATGACCGCTTTGACGCCCAGGTGCCCGGCCAGCCCAAGGGTGTGGATAAAAACGAAGACGGTGTAAACGATAACGCCCCGGTGCGCGACAGCGACCGCGATGGCCTGCCGGATTACATCGACCTAGACAGCGATAACGACGCGGTGCCGGATTTGTATGAGGTGGGTGGCGGCCTGTTCGATACGGATGCGGATGGCCGTGCCGATGGCCGCGATACGGACGGCGACGGCCAGCTGGATGTGTTCGACCCCAGCCAAGGCAATTCACCGCTCGTTGCCAAAGACGCCGATGGCGACAGCTCGGTTGACCCGCTGGATTTGGACGCCGACAACGACGGCCTGCCGGATATAAATGAAGATGCATTGGGCGTGAAAGACCCAGACGGCGACGGTGTAATTGGTGCCGGTGTTTTTGTGGACAGCGACAACGACGGCCTGGGCGATAGCGCCGACATCAACTCCGGCGGCAAGCTGGGCGTGCGGGTGGATTCCGATTTTGACGGCAGCTCCGATGGCCAAAGCACCGACCGCGACGGCGACGGCATTAGCGATTTAGAAGAATCCCTCGGCAAAACCCCCGCGCAAACCCTAGACCCAGACGGTGATGGCCGCATTGGCACCAACAGCGGCAACCAAAAACCCAGCGACACCAACCACAACGGCCTGCCGGATGCCGCCGAAATTAACCTGGCGGGCAGTGCCACAAAAGACAGCAACGGCAACGGCATCAGCGATGGCACCGAAGAACAGCTCAACCGCTTGCACATTCCTGTTCCCACACAAAATGCCCAGCAGGCGGATTTCGACCGCGACGGCTACCCAGATTGGATTGAAGTGCGCTACGGCGGCAACCCGCTGGACAATGCCGAAGCCGACCAAAATGGCAATGGCGTGCCCAACTGGGTTGAGTCCACCGACATCCTGCTGGATAACCAAATCGATAGCGATGCCGACGGCTTTGCCGACCTGCTCGAACAAATCCAAGGCACCGCCGTCAATGCGCGCAACGACAGCAACGAACTGTTTGATGCCGCCTTAAAAAACCTGTTAAACCCAGGCCGCTACGAAGGCCGCAGCCTCAAACCGGTAATTTGGGTGGATATGGCGCAGGGCGGGCAATCGGTTTTACGGCTCGGCCAAACCGCAGCCGAGACAGGCGCTGCGCAGTTCAGCGCTAAAATTGGCAACTACCACGTCTTTGGCGACCCGCGCGACCCGAAAACTCAACCGGTGTACGACTGGTCTGCTTCAAGCCCCGCCGTGTTGGCCTTGGTGACAGAAATTAAAGAAAGCACCCTGCACTTTTACCCGGCGCAGTTAAACCCCGGCCACTACCAGGTGAGCGTCACCGTAACCCTCGGCGGCCATAGCTCCACCAGCGTGCAGCATTTTGTGGTGGGCGCCGCCGCCATCACCGACCAAGACCGCGACCACCTGGCCGATACGCAAGATACTCAGGATGCCAACCTCGGCCTGTTGCAGGCCATCCCGGCGCAAAACAACCAACTGCTGCAAGCCGCCGCCATTACCCTGGTGAACAACCAAGAGCAGCTGGACTTAGCCCTGCGCCTGCGCCTGGGTGCGGCCGCGCAAGCCTTAAACAGCGGGCAGGCGCGCTTAAGCCCAGAGGAATTCAGCCAATACGGCGCCGCCATCGGCAACGAAAAATACCGCACGCAAAGCAACGAGCGCTTCACCTACGCCCAGGTGTACGACCTTGAAGTCACCAACCTGCCCAGCGTTGGCAGCGCGGCGGAAGTAGTCATTCCCCTGGCGCAAGGCCTCGGCGCCAACCTGCACCTGCAACGCTTCAACCCCCTAAACGGCTGGCAGGAATTCAACACCCAAAATGGCGATGAAATAGCCAGCGCCCCCCAAGGCGCAAACGGCCTGTGCCCCGCACCCGGCAGCACGCAGTACCAACCGGGCCTTAACGGCGGCGACACCTGTTTGCTGGTGCGCGTGCAGGACGGCGGCCTTAACGACGGCGACAACAACGACCCAGGCGCAGAAGACGGCCAGGGCGATGTAAACGGCCTGATCCAACTGGGCCTAACCCTAGCCCAAGACACCCCACAACCCCCGCAAGCACCCACCCCGGCCCAAGGCAAAATTCAAACCGGCCTGAAAGGCAAGGGCGGCAGCTTCGGCTGGATATTCCTCACCCTCACACCCGCACTTTTATTCTTCCGCAGAAGGAAAACCCGTGACTACTAAACCTGTAACCTCTACAACCGTAATCAACACCGCCCTCAGCCTGGCCTTACTCGCCAGCCTGCCCGCCGTAGGCCTGGCAGAATGCACCGACGGCATCGCCAAAACCGATGCCGGATTTAAACGCTGCGCAGGCGTTTATCTGGGTGCGGGTCTTGGCATCAGCAAGCTCAAACCGCGCATCGTAAACCTGCCGGAAACCTTAGATGACACCAGCGGTGAAGTCGTCCCCAACCTCATCCTCGGCTACGACCTCAACGACCACTGGAGCTTTGAAGCCACCTACGCCGACCAAGGCGAAGCGGGATTTGCCTCCGGCGCCAGCGTGGACTACGCCCACTGGGCCATCAGCGGTTTGTATTATTGGCCCAGCAACCTGCCCGGCCTCAACGCCTACGCCAAAGCGGGCCTCGGCCAATTAAAAACCGGCGTAGGCCAAGGCCGCCCGGACGGTGGCCCGTTTGAAGTGGAACAGCTCAACAGCACCCAACTGAGCCTCGGGCTTGGCGGCGAATACCGCTTTAGCAACGACTGGAGCCTGCGCGCCGAAGCCCTCTTTGTAGACAAAGACTCAAGCCAACTCACCCTAAACCTGGTGAAGCGTTTTGGCCGCGACTACACCCCGCCCGCGCCCGCGCCCCTACCCATCCCGGTAGCCCCACCGGTAGAAGCCCCCAAAATCCTCACCGCACCGGAATGCAAAGAACTTAAAACCCTGTTTGAACAGGTGTACTTCGCCGTCGATTCAGCCGAGCTAACCCCCGCATCCCTAAACGTGCTGCAAAAAATCGCCCACACGCTAAAACCCTTCCCGCTGGTAGCTCTGGAAATCTCCGCCCACACCGACGCCCAAGGTGCCGACGCCTATAACCAAGCCCTCTCCGAACGCCGCGCCCAATCGGTCGTGGCCTACCTCAACAACCAAGGCACACAGAATCTCACCGCCAAAGGCTACGGCGAAAGCCGCCCAGTAGCCGACAACAAAACCCCAACAGGCCGCGCACAAAACCGCCGCGTGGAAATGGCGGCCACCGGCGGCAAGTTATGTGAATAACCCCGTGCTTGAACTTTTCCTCTGAGGTTTCTAGGCGCGCGATACCCGCCCTAAACCCGCTTTTGGCCGGGAATTCGTAACGCAAGTAGGGCGGACTTTAGTCCGCCATCGGGCGCAAGCCCGACCCCAGTACTTGCTTAGAAACCTCAGTTGAATACCCTACGGCCCCCACCAAAAGGCGGTCAATCCAAATCTCAGTTGAACGCTGCTGCGAACGCCCAACACGTGAATTTAATTCGGCGTCTAGCCGCTCTCGCTACGCGTTCAACGGAGGTTTTTAGGTTAACCTGACATTTTTAGGATCAAAATGATGCTGCATTTTTTTATTTCTCGGCTCGCCCTCTGGCCTGTATGTTTATTTTTAAGTATTTATTCATTAAATAGCCTAAGCGCTACAGCCCCCGGCGTGTTGCCGGTAAAGCGCACCCAGGAATTCAGCTGGATGAGCGTTGCCGCTTGGGAGAAGTACCACGCAGAAGATGTGTTGGTGGCGCAGTTTGACAAAGTGGACGTGTTATTTATCGGCGATTCCATCACCGCCGGTTGGGATTGGACGCAATGGCAGCGCACGTTTGCGCCTTTAAATGCAGCGAATTTTGGCATCGGCGGCGACCACACCGGCAATGTGTTGTGGCGTTTGCAACATGGCGCTGTGGGCAATTTAAATCCGCGTGTAGTGGTGTTATTAATTGGCGTGAATAATTTCGGCCATTTACATGAGTCCCCCGAACAGGTGGCTCAAGGTGTTAGCGCCGTGGTGCGGCAAATTCAACTGGCTTGGCCCAACGGTAAAATTTTACTCAACGCAATTTTGCCCTACGAACAAGCCCCCAGCTCACCCAAACGCGCTGAAGTCATTCAAGCCAATCAATTAATTAAACGCCTAGCGGCAGATCCATTAATTATTTACCAAGATTACGGCCCGGTATTTTTGGATAAAAACGGCTATATTCCAGCGGATATCATGGCAGATTACTTACATCCCACAGCTAAAGCCTACGAATTATGGGCGCAGATTTTAGTGAAGGATATTCACCTGCTGCTGCAAAAATAGAAAAATAGAAAAATAGGCGCCATAAAAAAATGAACCTTACTGCGTTAAACATCCTCACACTGGCCTGCGGGTTATTCCTGCTGTGCAGCTGCATACAGCGCCCACACACATCAACCAAAACCCTTCCCGCCAACACCTCGGCCATCCAAATAATGGGCCGAACCCAAACCCATGCCGACGGCAGCCTCACATTTGCTTACCCCGGCGTTGCGTTTACTGCACAGGTACACGCACAGGCGTTGTCATTTACCGCATCCAGCAGCCAGGGCAATTCCTGGCTGGACATCCAAGTGGATGACGGCCCTAGCCGAGCGGTGCGCGTCATGCAAAATGAACAAGCCATTGAGGTCTTCCACCACCAACGCTCCGGCGCGCACCGCGTGGTCATCACCCACCGCACCGAACCTTGGATTGGCGCGGTCACGCTCAAACACTGGACACTCAAAAACGGAACCTTTCAGGCAGCCCCAGTTTTACCCCCGCGCAAAATAATGGTGCTGGGGGATTCCATCACCTGTGGCGAAGCCACCGAACGGGTAGCGGGCGAAGCCAAACACAGTGGTTGGTGGAATGGGCGCAATTCTTATGGTTTTTTAACCGCCCATGCACTTAATGCACAGGTGCATTTAATTTGTGCCGGTGGGCGCGGGTTAACACGCAGTTGGAATGGTAAAAATGATGAAGCGAAATTAGCGGATTTTTACCGCTACACACTGGGCGATGCCAATCACAGCCTGTTTTGGAATTCACCGCAGTATTCACCCGATGTCATTATTGTTGCCATCGGCACGAATGATTTTTCGCCCGGCATTCCAACGCCTGCGCATTTTATAAATCGCTATATAAATTTTTTGCATACACTGCGCGCTGATTACCCCGCCGCACAAATACTCATTACCGAAGGCCCGATGCTGCAAGGCCAAGCCAAAACGACGCTTGTGGATTTTTTGCAACAGATTTGCAAACAATTAAATGATGAAAAAATAATGTATTACGCTTCTATACACGCTGGTGGTGATGCACAAGATGCACACCCCACCCTTGCACAACACCAACAAATGGCCGCAGCCTTAACGGCTTATATCCGCACATTAATGCATTGGTAATTTTGGCTTAACCGAGTTAATTCCCCCACAGGTGGGATAATTCTAGAAACCTCAATTGAGCGCCCAAAAGCTGTGTAAGCCATTGGTTCAGATAGTGAAAGTTTAAAATGAAGGGCAACCTTATTGGTTGTTCGAAATTTTAAACTTTTGCTAGATGGGCCAA
>JBEGTZ010000316.1:0-3181 GCA_041179125.1 Pseudomonadota bacterium
ACCAAACCCACCGCCCGCTTCACCGAAGCAAGCCTGGTAAAAGAATTGGAAAAACGCGGCATTGGCCGCCCTTCCACCTACGCGGCGATTATTTCCACCATTCAAGATCGCGGTTATGTGCATGTACAAAACCGCCGTTTTTACGCCAATAAAATGGGCGATATCGTCACCGAACGCCTGCACGAAAGCTTTGAAGACCTAATGGACTACAGCTTCACCGCCAATATGGAACAAAACCTCGACGTGGTAGCGGAAGGCAAAAAAGACTGGATTGCCGTATTAAATGAATTCTACGCAGGCTTCTCCAACAAATTAGCCAAAGCCAGCGGTGACGCCTTCGGGATGCGCGGCAACGACCCCACCGAAACCAACATCCCCTGCACCACCTGCGGCCGCAACATGCAAATCCGCACCGGCACCACCGGCGTGTTTCTAGGCTGCTCCGGCTACGCCCTGCCCCCTAAAGAGCGCTGCAAAACCACCATGAATTTGGCCCCAGGCGAAGAGGCCATTAACACCACCGAAGACGATGACGTAGAACTGGCCCAATTGCGCGCTAAAAAACGCTGCAAACTGTGCAACTCCACTATGGATTCCTACCTGCTGGATGAAACCCGCAAACTGCACATCTGCGGCAACAACCCAGACTGCTCAGGCTACGAAGTGGAAAAAGGCAGCTTCAAATTAAAAGGCTACGAAGGCCCATTAATTGAGTGCGACAAATGCGGTGCCGACATGCAGCTTAAAACAGGCCGCTTCGGCAAATACTTCGGCTGCACCAACGACAGCTGCAAAAACACCCGTAAATTACTGCGCAATGGCGAAGCGGCCCCACCCAAAATGGACGCCATCGCCCTGCCAGATTTACGCTGCGATAAAGTCAACGATTACTACGTACTGCGCGACGGCGCCGCCGGTTTATTCCTAGCCGCCAGCGGCTTCCCCAAAAACCGCGAAACCCGTGCGCCTTTGCTAGAAGAAATCCTGCCCCACAAAGATAAAATCGACGAAAAATACGAGTTTTTATGGAGCGGCCCCACCCGAGACCCCAACGGCCTGCCTGCCATCGTGCGCTTTAGCCGCAAAAGCAAAGAACATTATTTGCAAACGGAAATAGACGGCAAACCCTCCGGCTGGCGCGCCATGTACGAAAACGGCACCTGGCAACAAAGCACCGCCAAAGAAAAACCCAAAGCCTAAGGAGCTGCGCATACATGAGTGACCAGGTACGTCTGGTAAACCAACAACTCGCCTTCAGCCAATCGCACCTACAAGCGGCGCGCCTGGCTGAAGGCTTCATGCAACGCTGCCAATTACAAGCCTGCAAATTACAAATGTATTTGCTGATACACGCCTATTTAGCTGAAATAGCCGAACGCATAGCGCTTAAATGGCAATTAAATTTAGGTGTGTTAAACCAAGCACTCACTGAATTTGAACAACAGCTAAACCAACAAACCAAAATCAGCAGTGACTTTAACCACCTCAACCAATTAATTCACAACCACCCTCCCTGGTGCCACTGGGTTGACCTCTCCACCAGTGCTTTATTTACCGGCAAAAATGAATTATCAAGCCCAATACTCAACGACCCCGGCACAATAATCGCAAGCACCCACAGCCCCGCCGCACCGGCAAACCCACTCAACGGCAACACCGGCGCCCAGCTTGAATTATTAAATGAATTACTAACAGCATTAGAATCGTTAATACGAATTCAACGGCAAAATAAAATTGAATTTTAATTAAATCAAAATTTATGAAAAATACCGAAACTGAATTTTTAGAAATAATAGAACTCGCCAACGGCGACATAGCCCTACGCAGGCCAGACGAAACAACAGAACCCCTAGTGAGCATCCGGTTCTCCGAAGAATCCCGCCATTTTTTAGGCGACATCCGCCCCCTGGTCGCTAAAGCCATGATAGAAGCCGGTATACGCGCCGTTCAAGAATTACGCAACGGCCCCTGGGAGGAAGACGAAGATTTAGAAGATATTTTAGACGATGAGCTGGAAGAAGCATTGAAACAGGAATTAGAACAACTCGCCAATACCAAACCGATGACCAAAGCGGTATTGCATTAATCGTTGTAACTGCCCAACTTGTTTTTTGCGCATCAATTAATGGCACCTTGCGGAAATTCAATTTTCGTGATGATCGCAAGGCATTTGGACGACCCCACGGATGGGGGAGGTAGAATTTCATCGGGAATGAAATCGAGGTAGAGCGACGCACGCCTAAAGGGATTTAGGCGGTAGAGCGACGCAGGATGCCCAAGCCGAGAATGCCAAAGCCGAATGAGGGAGTTTATGCGGTATAAATGACCGAATGAGCACGAAAATAACGCAGCGTGCGCGAAAAGTGAATTTCCGCAAGGTGCCCTTAAATTACTAGTGCTTTGTCGTTATAGTACGTCAGGCTAAACACCAAGAACACTGCGCGAGTTACAACCCACCCCACAAGCCCCCACCAATTAATTCAACTTAATCCATAACAAAAGGAGCACGCAGCATGTACGACTTATCCGCAGCCAACCAATCAAAAATAACCGCCGAATTAAAACCCGGAGAATCCGTATCCTGGAGTGACCAACCTGATCCATCTGCTTATGCAAAAGGCTCAATAATCACTACGTTATTTTTTATCCCTTTCACCGCCTTTGCATTATTTTGGATGGCCTCTGCTGCTGATTTTAAAATTCCAGACTTATCAAAAGGAGGGGGGTCACTATTTCCACTATTTGGGCTTCCGTTTTTATTGGTCGGCTTATGGGGGTTTTTTCAGCCCTTCAGAATGAAAAAAAATGCAGCTTCCGTTATTTATGTCATTACCAACAAACGCGTGATTATTATCCAAGGCAACCGCTCCATTTCCTATCAATCGTTTTATCCCGATCAACTTAAAAACATAGCGCGCACACAAAATGCAGATAACATGGGAAATGTGTACTTTTCAAACGAATCTTATACCGACTCAGACGGCAACAGCAGCATGAAAAAAATAGGGTTTGTCGGAATTGCAAACGTGCAACACGTAGAGCAACTCATTAGAAAATTGGCTGGCGAACAGACCTAAAACACACAACCGGGTCGCACTAAAGGAACCCGGCGTGTAACTATTTAACACTCCCGATGAGCTGAGTAGAGCGTAGGTTGGGCAGTAATGCCCAACACAACACA
>JBEGTZ010000317.1:0-3202 GCA_041179125.1 Pseudomonadota bacterium
AAAAATACGCATGGAGCACGCTAAAAACTTGCACAGCGCCGGTGGTGATGTAGACACACGGTTTGATGAAAGCTACGAAAAAATAATTAAGGATTTGGATGAGTGGCAGGCCCGTGCCGGCAAATCAATGACGGTGGAAGCGGCCATTGCCATTGGCGATATGAAATATCATTTGGCTTCTGGGCATTTATATTTAGAAGAACTGCTCAGCGGTGATGAAACAGCCACCATTGAAGGCGTGCAATTGCTGATGAATACGGCACTTGATCGCCTTACCAAGCTGAATAAAGCGAATATCGCCGACACCAGTTCATTGAAAAAAACCATAAAAGAATTTGCCGCCACGGCGACGATACGCTACCAAAATCAAAAAACACACAATGAAGAAGCCAAACAGCTGGAAGCTAAATTTGATGTGGCTTATGAAAACTACATCAATGATGCCAACGAGGCACAATCGATCATCGAACAAGAAATCACGTTTAATATTCAAAAACTTAATGCACAAACTCAACTGGCTTTTTGGCTTGGCAGTGGCTGCCTGGTGCTGGGTGTTGCCTTGGTATTTTTGGCGGTGTACCTAGGCCGTAAAACCATCTCAGGCCCATTAATACAGGTGGAGCAACAGGTGAGTAACCTCGCCAGCGGCCTGCGCGATTTAACCGCGCCCATTGATGGACAAGCCCGCAGGGATGAAATTGGCGGTGTGGCTAAGGCTGCGGATCGCTTTAGAGAATCCATTATTGAAAAACAAAATGCCGACGCCAAAGCGGCAGAAGAACGGCGCGCAATCGAAGTGAAACTCGCGCAAGAAGAGGCGCTGAGGGCTGAGGAGACTCGGCAGCGCGAGGAAGAAAACCGCCGCCAAACCCTCGCGCAGCAAGAGGCCGCCGCAGCAGAGCGTATTCGCCAAGAACGCGAGGAAAACGCCCGCAAAGAACAGGCCCGCGCTGAAGCCGAGGCGCGCCGCCAGGCAGAACAAGACGCGGAAGCACAACGCCAATTAGACGCCGCCAGCGAGCGCCAAGCCGCCCGGCAGCGCGAAGAGGCCGCCCGCCTGGCTGCCGAGGAAGCGCTGGCCAGCAGTGTGAATCAATTTGCGCAGGCTATTGCCGAGGGCCGCCTGTCTGAACGCGTCGCAAGCTCCGGCGGCACCCATGCACGCGCCCGCATGGAACAAAGCCTAAATACAATGGCCAGCACCTTGGAAACCGTATTAAACGATTTAGCTAAAGGCACTACAGCGCTGGCGCAAGGCAATTTATCGCGCACATTAAATACACCTTTTTTAGGAGTATTCGAACAGGTGAGACAGGATTTCAATAACAGTTGTAAAAATTTATCTGGGCTGGTGACGAATATTCATCACAGTGCTGAAGCGGTAGCCTCCGGCAGCAGTGAAATTAGCGTTAATAACGAAAATTTAAGCCAGCGTATTGAAGAGCAAGCGGCGTCGGTGGAAGAGATTGCGCGCACAGTGAATGAATTAGTCGGCCAAATAAAACAAGCGGCAGACAATGCCGAGCACACCAACCAAGTGGCCGTAACCGCCAGCCAAAAAGCCTCTGATGGCAATATTATTTTGCAAAATACCATTCAGGCGATGGGGCAAATTGAAATTTCATCGCGCAAAATAGGCGAAATTATTAGTGCCATTGACGAAATAGCCTTTCAAACTAATTTATTGGCCTTAAATGCGGCGGTTGAGGCTGCCCGTGCTGGGGAGCAAGGGCGCGGTTTTGCCGTGGTGGCAGGCGAGGTGAGAAACCTGGCGCAACGCTCGGCGGATTCGGCGCGACAAATTAAATCGCTGATTGGCGATAGTTTAGAAAAAGTCAGTAACGGTTCTTCTTTAGTCACTCAAACTGCAAAATCAATTGAAGAGTTGAGCGAATTAATTCAATCATCACAAAACGCCACGGCAAAAATTTCTCAAAGCACACGCCAACAACATAAAGGCGTGGAAGAAATTCGCCACAGCATTGCGCAAATAGAAACGATTACCCAACAAAATGCCGCACTCATTGAAGAAGCTACAGCCTCCAGCGAAGCGCTTTCGGCTGAATCGCGGGATTTAAAATCCATGTTTAATCAATTTACTTTGGCGGTAAGTTAGACCGGGGGTAACTGCTGTAAACTTTGCCACTTTATTTACAGCGAAGAGGTGGCTTATGCGGTGGAATGATGAACGGCGCAGCGATAACGTTGAAGATCAGCGGTTTTCTTCAGCCCCACGGCAGGGCGCGCTGGGGGCGGCGCCTATCCTGCTGCGTTTTTTGCCTTTTTTAATTCAAACCCGCATTGGCCGCAGCCTTTTAATCATCGGCGCCGTTGTGTACTTCGGCGGCAAAATGCTCGGCATTGATATAGCGCCCATGCTGTTAGGCGGCAGCGCGGCGCCCCCGCCGCCCACACACGAAACCACACAGCCTCACGCCCCTTTAGCCGATTTTGTCTCGGTTATTTTGGCCAGCACCGAAGATACCTGGCAGGTGTTGTTTCAAAAAAGCGGGCGCCCGTATCAAGTGCCTAAATTGGTGTTGTTTCGCGAGCAGGTGCAGTCTGCCTGCGGTTTTGCTGAGGCTGCGATGGGGCCGTTTTACTGCCCGGGCGATCAAAAGCTCTACATTGATTTGAGTTTTTACCAAACCATGAAAACCCGCCTAGGCGCCCCCGGTGATTTTGCCCAGGCCTATGTGATTGCCCACGAAGTAGGCCACCACGTTCAGTACCTTTTAGGCATTAACGACAAGGTAAACCGCTTATCCGCAGGTTTGCCGGAGGTGGAACGCAATCGTTTATCGGTTAAACAGGAGTTACAGGCCGATTGTTTTGCTGGCATTTGGGGTTTTTACGCGAAACAACGCGGCAATTTTTTAGAAACCGGCGATTTAGAAGAAGCCCTCACCGCCGCCAGCGCCATCGGCGACGACCACCTACAAGCCGCCGCAGGCCGCGCTGTGCGGCCAGAATCCTTCACCCACGGCAGCGCCAAAGAGCGGGTTTATTGGTTTAGCAAGGGGTTCAATGAAGGCTCGGTGGCGGCGTGTAATACATTTAACCTAAAAACCTCAGTTGAAGCACCAAAGTCTGCGCAACCCCTTGGCACGCCTAGCAAAAGTTAAAAATTTTGAACAACCAATAAGGTTGCCCTTCATTTTTAACTTTCACTATTCGCACCAATGGCTTACACAGCTTTTTG
>JBEGTZ010000318.1:0-10150 GCA_041179125.1 Pseudomonadota bacterium
CAATATTGGCAGCAACCGCCCGGTTGAGTTGTTGCGTTACATTGAAATTCTGGAAGATTGCCTGGGCAAAAAAGCCACAAAAAACCTGCTGCCGTTGCAGCTGGGTGATGTGCCGGACACCTATGCGGATGTGGATGCGCTGATCAGTGATGTGGATTACCAGCCTAGTACGCCGATTGAAGTGGGAGTGGAGAATTTTGTGCGTTGGTATCGGGATTATTATGGGATTTGATTCTAGATGTTAAATTTAAAATACACCTGAATTCGTTACGCTCGCCCCCCTCGCTCCACATGGGCAAAAAATAATTTAAAAACAAAAAAACTTTCTACGTTAGAGCTTCGCAACCATGAAAAAAATTTTTACTTGTATTTATTTCACTCTCGCAATCACTCTAAGCGGATGCGCCTCGCTCAATGGCCCGAAGTACAGCAGCCTACCTGAACTCAAGAGGGATGGCGCATCTACATTAGTAATTTATCGTGTTCCATCCTTAAAAGGAGCAGCCTGGCCACATCACATTTACATTAATGGGCAGCTGGTAGCAAAACTAAACTCTGGGGGGATCACAAGCATACTGGTTTACCCTGGCAACCACATTGTAAGTCAAGGGCCAGAAAATGATCCGACATTCAAAAAGGTGGCAATAGCATTTGAAAGTGGCAAAACATACTATGTAGAGCATAATCCAGGCCGGGATTTATATACTCCAGGCTCCTTTCAAAACTCAACAGCCAAACCAAGCTCCATAGGAGATTATATTTATCAAGCCCCTACTGTGGAGTTTTACAAGGGGAATGTTTTATAAATTAGCTTGGTTTTTTGTAACTGTTCAGCATGTTTTCTATTTTCATGCCTCATCCCTGCGTAGGGGCGCAATTCATTCTCGTTCCCACGTTGGAACGCATAGCTTTTAATGCTGAGCCGACCACTTAAAGATTTCAATAAAATTTAACAACGCAGAAAATATGCATTCCCACGCCAGGGCGTGGGAACGAGAAGGTTAAAGCCGAAACAATCCTGAAAACTCGAAACACTAAAGAAATTTATTTATTCTCGTTCCCACGCTCCTGCGTGGGAATACATAGGTTTTAATATTGAGCCGACCACTTAAAGATTTTTATAAAATTTAACAACGTAGAAAATATACATTCCCAGATCAGAGCATGGGGACGAGAAAACAACGCAGGAAATGCATGCGCTCCCAGGCCAGAGCGCGGGAACGAGAAGATTTTTAAAAATTTAACAGCACAGAAAAACAACCCCAATTTCTTACAAAAAATGAATCCAAACAATTATGCCTCCAGCAACCATCCACGCCATGACTGTAGACGTAGAAGATTACTTCCACGTCGCCGCATTTAATAAAGTAATTACACCGGATGAATGGCCAAATTGGCCTTCAAGGGTGGAAGCAAACACCCATCGCCTGCTGGATTTGTTCGCCAAACACCACATTAAAATTACGTTTTTTATCCTCGGTTGGGTGGCCGAGCGCTACCCGGATTTAGTGCGCGCCATTGCAGCGGGAGGCCACGAGATTGCCTCCCACGGCTACAGCCATCAATTGATATACCGCCAAACACCGGAGGTATTCCGGGAGGAAACGCTTAAATCCAAGCACATTTTAGAAGGCATCACCGGGCAGCCCGTATTGGGCTACCGCGCGGCGAGTTATTCCATTACCCGCCAATCCCTTTGGGCGTTGGATATTCTGGGCGAGCTGGGTTTTACCTGGGATTCCAGTATTTTCCCCACCCGGCACGACAACTACGGCATTCCCGGCAGCCCCGAAGCGCCGTATTTGTTAAATACACGCAATGGTTTCCAGCTGACGGAATTCCCCCTCACCACCGCCAACGTGCTGGGCCAGCCGGTTCCTGCGGCGGGGGGCGGGTATTTTCGGCAATATCCCTATTGGTTATCGCGCTGGTTGTTCGCACGCGCCAGCCAACAAGGCCTGAAGAGCCAAATTTTTTACCTGCACCCCTGGGAGATCGACCCAGAGCAACCGCGTGTACCCAACGCCAGTTGGTTTTCCAACTTCCGCCACTACACTAACTTACACCGCTGTCTGCCACGGCTTGAGCGCCTGTTGGGGGATTTTGCTTTTGGCACCATGACACAAGCCTTACAGCAATCAACGCTTTCGCAAACGCTCAGCATTGACGATTTAATGAACTGCGGCGGAAAACCTTAATATCAGAATAATCACGAAGATGTACCCACACACCCCAGAGACCGTTTATGCACCCAGGACATGACCCCATTTGGTCCGCCATCTTGGCCGAAACCCGCCAAGAGTCCCAGCGGGAACCGGCGCTGGCGAGTTTTCTGCACGCCACCATACTCAACCACGCCACCTTCGAGGCAGCCTTGAGTTTTCACTTGGCCACAAAACTTGGCAGCGCCGCGCTTTCAGCCTTATTGGTGCGCGAGTTAATTGAGCAAGCGCTTACACAAGACCCAAGCCTCGGCGCCGCTGCGCGCGCGGATATTCAGGCTGTGTTCGAGCGCGACTCAGCCTGCGAGGCCTATAGCCTGCCGTTTTTATACTTCAAAGGGTTCCACGCACTCCAGGCTTACCGCGTGGCGCACTGGCTGTGGCAGCAGGGGCGCAAGTCTCTGGCGTATTATTTTCAAAGCCATATTTCCTTGAGTTTTGGTGTGGATATTCACCCCGCCGCACGCTTAGGCAAAGGTTTGATGCTGGACCACGGCACCGGCATTGTGATCGGTGAAACATCCGTAGTAGAAGACGACGTGTCCATCATGCAAGCCGTAACGCTGGGCGGCACCGGCAAAGAAAGCGGCGACCGCCACCCCAAGGTGGGCAAAGGGGTGTTAATTAGCGCCGGGGCGAAGATTTTAGGCAATATCAGTATTGGTGAAGGCGCCAAAATTGGCGCTGGCAGCGTGGTGCTTAAACCCGTGGCAGCCCACACCACCGTGGCTGGCGTGCCCGCCGTAGTCGTAGGCGCACCCACCACCCAAAGCCCGGCTAAGGATATGATTCATGAGATTAGTTGTGATGAGCTGTGCGCGCAGTTGCGGGAAAAAATGGAGAAGGGATAGCAAAATAATCGCGGCTGATGTGTCGGTGCAGAGCCATGACCGTTATGCTGGGCGGGCGCTTTCCCAGCATCGGCATACTAAACCACAACCCTGTTTGCTCATCCGGTGGGCAACCAGTTGCCCACCCTACAACTAAAACAACCTAATTAGCCTTCTCCGCCACCGGCGCTCTAACCTGTGTTCCAGCCGCTTTAACCAGCTCCTTCCCCTGCGTAAAAATGGTTTTCTCCCGCTCGAACTTGTCCACTACCTGTTGTTTTTCCTCCAGCCGCACCACCATGAGTTTTTCGGTAGTGGCCAGTTCGCTCTTTGTTTTAGCCAGGCTATCCAACAGGCTGGCAGGCACCGGTTTTGCTGCGCGCTCGTACTCCGCAGCCTTGGTGCCTATGCCGTCTATTTGTCGTTTTAAATTGTTGATATTGCCGCGCACCAGGGCGATGGTGGCATCTAACCGGTCCAACTGGCGCAGCTTGGCGTTTTCAATATCCTGTGTGGAGCTGTAGCGGCGGGAGAGTTGGTCGTATTCCTCTTTTACCGCTTGGCGCGCTTCCAAGGCTTTGATGTCGGACTCACTCAGGGCCGGGGGCACCACTTTAATGACGCTGCCCTGGGCGTTCAAAATTTCATAGCCGCGCTGCACAAAGGCTGGGGGAATGCTGTGGTTCATCACCTTAACGCCCTGGTCGTTCACATAGCGATAATAAGCAGGGCGTTCTTCTTTAGAGTCGGTAGGGGCGGCCAAAAGTAGGCCGGGGGTAAGGCTTAGTAGGCCTAGGCTTAAGCGTAGCGCCGTTAAACTGTGTTTCATTCTTTAGCACCATAGGTTTTGCGGTACAACTCAATGCTCGCCATCAGCGCCGACTGGGATGGGTCTGCGGCCAAAAAGGCGAGGATATGATTGAGATTAATGATACTGACAACCGGCACACCCGTGAGCTGCACCAGTTCTCCAATTGCAGATAATTCACCCTGGCCGCGCTCTTGGCGGTTTAGGCCGATGATAATCGCCGCAGGTGTGGCACCGGCCTGCTGAATAATGTCCAGCACCTCCCGCACGGCGGTGCCTGCGGTGATGACGTCATCCACAATCACCACGCGCCCAGCCAAGGGCGCGCCCACCAACTGGCCACCTTCGCCGTGTTGTTTGGCTTCTTTGCGGTTAAAACAATAGGGCACGTCAACCTGGTGATGGTCCGCCAGTGCCACCGCTGTGGTGGTGGCCAGGGGGATACCTTTGTAGGCGGGGCCAAAAATCATATCAAAGTCGATTTTGGCATCCACTAAAGCCTGGGCATAAAAACGCCCCAACTGCGCCAGTGCGCTGCCGGTTTGAAACTGCCCAGCGTTAAAAAAATACGGGCTTGTACGGCCTGATTTAAGCGTGAACTCACCGAATTTCAGCGCTTGGCAGGACAGCGCCAGCTGAATAAATTGGGCTTGGTAGGGCAACATGGAGGCTCCAAAAATGTGGCACAGGCCTAGGTTTTAACGCGAGGCCGCCGCAGCGCGTGATAAGCGGCTATCATTGAGCGGCACTACCGCGTAAGGCTTGGCTCCACCACCGCTGTGGAACTTTAACACGATAATAACAAAGGCCCGCTTTACGCTGCGCTCACCTTGGGATTGCTTGGGGTGAGTGTGCAGTTTGGGTAGTGGCCGCTTAGGCGGCGCAACAGTTTATTACTCGTTATTACCCGTGTTTACACGTAGCAGTACGCTCAGCGAGCGGCGGCTACGGCACCTGTGCATTACAACAGCGGCGCCACCTGTACCTGTGCATTATTAACAATAGTTGTAAAAGACCGGTATGATACACAGTCCGTTTCTAAGGGGCCATCATGCGCATTATTTCACTCAGTGTCGACGGTATTCACCAAGCCGCATCCCGTGGTTTGTACGATTGGATCGCCAAACAAGACGCTGACCTAATCTGTCTTCAAGACTTACGAGCCTTGGAATCTGAGCTGGACCACGCCGTGTTTCACCCGGAGGGTTATTACAGCTATTTTTTTGATTCCGGCATTAAACACTACAACGGTGTGGCTATTTACAGCCGTCACGCCCCCAAAGCGCTGATCTTCGGCTTAGGTTTTTCCAGCGGTGTGGATATGGAAGGGCGTTATTTGCAGGTGGATTTCGAACGCTACTCCATCGGTACCCTGCTCGCCCCCTGCGCCCAGGCCGAAAACGAGTCCCTGGAGGTCAAGCTCAAGTTCTTTGAAGACCTGCAAGCCTTATTGCACAAAATCACCCGCAAGCGCCGCCATTTTATTTTTTGCGGCAACTGGGCAATGGCCCACACCCGCAAAGACGTACAAAACTGGCAAGACCACATCAGCACACCGGGTTTTTTGCCAGAAGAGCAACAGTGGTTAAACCAAGTATTTAACCAACTCGGCTACGCCGATGCCTTCCGCGAGGTGAACAAAGACATGGACGAGTTCTCCTGGTGGCCCTCCGGCCAAATTGGCAAAGGCTGCGGCTGGCGCACGGATTACCAAATCATCTCCGATGCACTTAAACGCAAGGTGGAGTATGCGACGATTTATAAAACGCAGGAGTTTTCCAGCCATTTGCCGGTGGTGATTGATTACGATATTGATGATTTGGTTTAGCGTGAGCCTATAAAAACCAAAGCAAATGGTTTGTTCGAGGGAAGGTTTTGAAAACTAATTACATACTCATAGATTTTGAAAACGTTCAGCCCGACAACCTTTACCTGTTAAAAGGGCAGGATTTTAAAGTGATGGTTTTTGTCGGTGATAAACAATCAAAAGTATCGTTTGATTTAGCCGCTGCCATGCAATCACTCGGCGAGCGCGCCGAATATATAAAAATAGAAGGCAATGGCTCTAACGCGCTGGATTTCCATATTGCCTTTCACATTGGCCTAATCGCTGCGAATGATAAAAGCTGCTTCTTTTACATCATCTCCAAAGACACCGGATTTGACCCGTTAATTAGGCACCTCAAAACCAAAAAAATATTCGTCAAGCGAGCGCAATCCATTGCCGAAATACCGCTGCTAAAAATTTCTAGCGTTAACTCAACCACTGAGAAAGCTCCTGCGGTACCTGAAAAAACAGCCGAAACAATTGTATTTTTAATTGCCAGTGGCGCAGCCAAACCAAGAACAATTAAAACTCTTGCCAACTTTATTAGTGCCCGATTTCATAAAAAACTCGACGATATCGAACTGCAAAAATTAATAAGCGATTTGGTGTTGCGTAAAATCGTTATAGATAATGGAGGCAAAATAAGTTATCAACTACCAGAAAAACCCTAAAAATCACCTACAACTGTACAGCCCTCAGAGTATTAAGCCTTGTAGGGCGGGTCATTAACCCGCGCTGACAGGGTTGCCGCTCACGATAATTTTTGTAAATACATGGAATTTTGTTGTGCGGTTTTTATTGGGTTTGTGCTTGGTTGATAACCTGCGCGGGTTACGCCTTTGGCTAACCCGCCCTACAAGGCTGAGGTTTCTAGGTTAACGTGTGCCTTGCAGCAATACAGGACGAAGCAGATTAAATAGCCTCTACCAACCCCCGCAATACCCTACACCGCGCCAGCACATCCTCCCCACCAAACACCGCCTCACACACCGCAAAACACCGCGCCCCGGCCTGCTTCAATAGGGGCAATGTGTGGGGGTTAATGCCGCCAATGACTACCACCGGTGTGTTTAATGCTTGTGCCTGTTTAATCAACGCCAGTGGGGCAGGGCGGGCTTGGGGTTTGGTGGTTGAGGGGAAAAACCGTCCGAAGGCTACATAACTTGCTCCTTCGCTGATGGCTTCGGCGGCGAAGGTGAGGCTGTCGTGGCAGGTGGCGCCGATGATGGCTGCGGCTCCCAAGGCTGCCCGCGCAGCCTGGATCGAGCCGTCTTCACGGCCAAGATGCACGCCTGCTGCGCCCACCGCTTGGGCCAGCGCCACGTCATCATTAATAATCAGCGCTGCGCCCTGTTCTGCGCATATACGCTGCAAGCGCTCGGCTTGCTGTAAGCGTTCTGCCGGGTGTTTTAGGGTTTTGTTGCGGTATTGCACCCAGCCACAGCCACCTTCCAAGGCTTGCGCCACGGCGCTAAACAAGCGTTCGCCGGGTAGCAGTTCGGGGGCGGTGATGGCGTATAGGCTGGGCGGTGCGTGCATTAGAAGGGTTTAACGATCACCAAAATGGTGATGATGACTAAAAACAGCACCGGTACTTCGTTGAACCAGCGAAAGAATTTATGGCTTTTGGTGCAGGTTCCGGCGGCGAGTTTTTTCATATACGCGCCGCATACATGGTGGTAGCCAATTAAAAAGAACACCAGGGTCATTTTGGCGTGAAACCAATCTTGAGTTTTGTAATAGTCCCATCCCATCACCGCCATTATGCCGCCCAACAGCAGCGTAACCAGCATGGCTGGTGTGCCGATGTAGCGGTAGAGCTTGTGTTCCATCAGGCAAAAACGTTCTTTAGATACGGCGTCATCCGCCAGTTGATGGTAAACAAATAGGCGCGGTAAATAGAACAACATGGCAAACCAGCTGGTAAAGGCCACAATATGAAACGCTTTTAACCACAACATAAAAAATCCTCTTAATAGGGGCGCAGGACTTTAGCTGCCGGGGCGGGTTGAGGCAAGCGGGGGGTTCGCGTTCCTGGGATTAAACCTGAAAATCGTGCTTGCTAGGGGGTGGGTTTTTGGGGGCCGAACTGTTCAGTATGTTTTCTATTTCGTGTGGGATGTCGTGTGGGATGTCACTCATCCAGGCGCGATGAATCGCGCCCCTACAGGGTGAAACAATTGGCTTTATACGCTGAATAGTTACGAATCGCTAACCATCAATGCCTCAACAATCCGCTCCATCCGCATACTGCGGGAACCCTTGACCAAGCAGACTACGTTTTGGGTCATCAGCGGTTGTAGGGCGGCAATCAAGGTCTCGTGGCTTGAGCAGTGTACAGCCCCAGGGCCGAAGGCTTCACTGCTGGCGGCGCTTAATTCGCCCAGGGTAAACAGTTGTTGGATCCCGGCACTGGCTGCTAATTGCCCGATGGCCATGTGCTCGTCTAGGGCATTTGGCCCCAGTTCTTTCATGTCGCCTAACACCAAAACCCGCAGGCCTGGACGCTCGGCCAAGTAGGCAATGGCGGAGGCCACTGAGCCTGGGTTGGCGTTGTAGGTGTCATCAATCAGGAGGGCGCCGGTGGGTGTGGTTTTCGCCTGCATTCGGCCCTTTTCGCCGCAGAAGGCTGCAAGCCCGGCCTGAATAGCCGCAGTGGGAATGCCCGCCGCATGGGCCATAGTGGCTGCGCCTAAGGCGTTGGCCAGGTTGTGTTTGCCCAGTACGGCCAGCTCAATGTGTGTGTGGGTGCCGTCAATCCACCAGTCAAACGCCCAGGCACCGCTGGCTTTAGGCTGGGCCTGGGCTGCGTAGCTTAATTTATAGCCTGCATGTTCAGCCGTTGTGGTGGGTGGGTTGAGGCTAAATGCGATTTTCCGGCCGGTGTGTTTGAGCGCATCACTGGCGTAGGCGTCGTCTAGGTTGATGACTGCTGTGCCTTCAGCGCCTAAGCCGTTATTTAAACCCAAGCTCAAACCATCAAAAATGCGTAATTTCTCCTGCCGAATCGCCGCCAAAGAGCCAAAGCCTTCAACGTGGGCCGGTAATACATTGGTCACTAGGGCTACATCAGGCTGGGCAAGTTGGGTGAGGTAGGCAATTTCCCCCGGCCCGCTGGCTCCCATTTCAACCACGGCAAATTGGTGTGAGGGCCGCAGTTGCATCAGTGTGAGCGGCACGCCCAGGTGGTTGTTGAGGTTGCCCACCGTGGCTAGCGTGCTGCCCGCCTGCTCGCAGATACTTTTTAGCAGGCCCTTCACCGTGGTTTTGCCGCAACTGCCGGTGATGGCGAACAATACACCCTGGAACTGTTGCGCCCGCCAACCACTGGCGATGCGCCCTAGGGCTTGCACCGTGTCCGCCACCACAATTTGCGGCAGGTTCAATGCTTCATTTATATGTTCCACCACCGCTGCCACCGCCCCGCGCGCGGCCACTTCCGCCAGGTATGTGTGGCCGTCAAAATTTGGGCCTTTTAAGGCTACGAATACATCGCCCGCTTGCAGGTTGCGGCTGTCGGTGCAAAGGGTGCTGACCGTGCAGTCTTCGCCGATTAAAGTGCCCTGGGCGAATTGCGCCCAGGTGGATAGGTTCATCATTGGTTGGTTCTCTAAATAAAGCGGTTGGCTGGAATACCACGTAGGTCGGAAAAGCGCAGCGCCTTCTGATGTGTACTGGCTCCGCACTGCCGCGATTTAAATACGTAGATTAGTGGTAACTATTCAGCTCAATCGTAGGGCAGGCTATGCATGCGGCGTAACCCGCGCTACCCGCAGGCAGGCTAAAAACCGTACAACCAAAATCCGTGTTTTTACACCCATTATCCTAGAAACCTCAGTTGGATCACCCAAGTCTGCGCAATCCCTTGGTATGCCTAGCAAAAGTTAAAAATTTGAACAGCCAATAAGGTTGCCCTGCATTTTTAACTTTCACTATTCACACCAATGGCCTACACAGCTTTTGGGCGCTCAACTGAGGTTTCTAGGATTATCGTGAGCGACAATACCGTCCGCGCGGGTCTAAAGACCCGCCCTACAGTGTGTGCTGAATAGTTACGATTAGTGTGGCTCTGAGATGTCGGAAGGCCTGCGCTTTTCCGACCTACGCGCGGCCAGGCTGTAATCTATCTGAGGTTCAAAGCCCGGCCTTTTGCATCAAAGCCACTTGCGCCTCATCTATATCGCTTAAGGGCAGAATTTGTTCACCCACTATTTGATAGGTCTCATGGCCCTTGCCCGCCAGCAGCACCCAATCTTCAGGCTGGGCGGCGTTGATGGTGGCGTGTATGGCGCTGCGGCGATCGGCCTCTACACGCCAGGCTGGCTGCGTAAGGCCTGCGCTGATATCGCTTAAAATGTGTGCAGGGTCTTCGCTGCGCGGGTTGTCGCTGGTGAGCACCAGATAATCCGCCCCCGCTTGCGCCGCTGCGGCCATCAGCGGGCGCTTGCCTTTGTCGCGGTCG
>JBEGTZ010000319.1:0-36370 GCA_041179125.1 Pseudomonadota bacterium
GGCCCAGCTGAGTCGGTCGGCCCAGGCTTGGGGCAGCGGTAAAAAACGGCCCAGCATCCCCAGTGGCATCAGCAGGGCAGACAGCGCCAGCAGCACGCCGCCCAGCACAGCCCAGGCGGTGCTGATGGGCAGTGCTGGTAATAAACGCCAGCCGATGTAGGTGTGTAGGCCGATTAAAATCGGCAGCACGGTGAAGGTAAAGCGGTACAGCTGGCGGGTTAAATGTGCGGGTATGGCAGCCGCCGGTTGCGGCGGCGCGGCTAGGGTTTCGCTAGTTTCCATGCTGGGAGTTTTCATGCTGAACGTCTGTGCTGTGGGTTGTTTCGGTATGGGTATTGGCTTTGTCCGTGCAGCACCAGTGGCTCCAACGGCTTTTAAATTGGGCTTTGAGCCGCTCCCGCTCTTCTGGTGTTAGATGCTCGCCGTGTGAATGCCGCCGCCAGCACCCCCGGCCTGGACAGCCCCCAAACAGGATTTTGCTCAACACCAAAATGCCCAGCGCCTGCCAATAATCAATGGCTTGAACGCCGGTAAACAAATTTGGCAGCAGCCAATTCCACAGCAGAAGCAGAACCCAGCCCAACGCGGCAATGCCTGCCAGAGCCAGCAGTAGGATTTTAAGGCAGTGTGTTGTGCCGTTCGAACAATGCGTTTTACAGTTCATGCGGGTGTTCCTCTTTCAAAAAATCGTCATAAAACGGCTGCAAACGCGCGCGCAAGTGCAGCACCGCGAGCCGTTTCCAGCCCAATAGGCTGTTGATATTGCGGCCGGTTTGCGCGGCCATGTCTTTAAAACTCAAACCCTCTAACTCGTGGGCGATAAACACCTCCCGCTGCACAGCGGGCAATTCATCCAGCGTCAGGATAATGGCCTCCAGCAACAGGGTGCGGGCATGGGCCGCCTCCGGCCCGCCGTTGGGGGCGGGCAGTGCGTGCTCCAACCAATATTCCTCTTCGTCATCCTGCGTGTTGGCCTGGGGTAGCGGCTCTTCGCGTTTTTTACGGAAGCGGTCGATGATGCGGTTGCGCGCCACGCGGAACAGCCAGGCGCCCACCTGCTCAATGGCATTTGGCAGGCGATAAGCCTCAACCAGCTCAAAAAACACATCCTGCAGAATGTCTTCAGCTTCATCTGGATCCGCCACGCGCCTGCGAATAAAACGCCCCAGGCGGCCATATTCACGGCGGATGGTGTCGGTAATTAGGTCTGGCTTAACCATCAATGCTGCCTGGTGGTTGTAGGCCGTGGGATGTGTGTGCGATGAGTTCATACCTATGAAGACGAATCAATCGCCGGAATATTGTGGGCGCGCAGTAAAAAACTTCGCGGGAGTTTAACTGGGGTTTTTAGGATTATGGCCAGCCCAGGCGAAGGTGGCTAGTGGCAGCTACACTGGTAAATGGCCGGGGTTAAAATGGGTTTTGTGTTATTGCGGCTTTTAGGTTTATAGGTAAACGCTTGCGCATTGTGCGCAGAGAAAAGGTCATGCAGTTAAAGCACCCGCAGCCGTTGTTTCGCCGGTTTAAAATGGAATGGATATTAGGCCTCGCCGCCGTGGCCTCGCTGCTGCTTATTTTGGCGCCCCAATATTTGCTGACGCGCAGCCACGTCATTAATCCCAGTGCGCATTCGTCCCTACTTTATGATGATACCTATGCCGGTGGCGATAGCGCAGCGCGCTGGATTGATGAAAAAAATAAACATTGGCGTTGCACGCTTGGGCAGGCTTATAAAAACCCTTATTGCGGAATGCGTTTAATACTGACAAACGAAAAGAACGAGGGCATAGACCTCAGCAAAGCCACCGCAATGACGCTCTGGATTGATTATCAAGGCACAGGCAATAACGTGCGTATTTACTTGCGCAACCGCGATACAAAACACTTTAACCCCGCCGATGACCTCAGCTTAAAGTACAACATGGTAGAAGTCTCTGTGGCGGATTTACAGGCGGGGCTTACCCTGCAAATGACGGATTTTCATGTGGCCGATTGGTGGATCGCCTCAAAAAATATTCCGCTTAAAAGCGCCAAAGCAGAATTTAATGAAGTAGCCGACTTGGAAATTCAAACGGGTTCCATGACGGTATTGGGTGAGCAAATAATACGTATTCGCAAGGTTGAATGGATAACTCCTGCCATTTCAGAATTGCAACTGTATCGCGGGGTGACAATTTTTTGGACGCTATTGGTTTTTGCCTACTTAACCTGGCGTATTATTTCCATGAAAATAGCTTTGGCGAATCAGCAGAACTATCAAAAAGAATTAATTGCCATTAATAAATTACTAAGCACCCAAAGCCGCCATTTTGAAGACATGGCCAAAACCGACGCGTTAACTGGCTTGAGCAACCGCGTAGCGATGCGCGAGGTGTTATATGATGGCTTGAGCAAATGGAAAGAGCAAAAAATAGCATTTTCTATGATTCTGATCGACTTGGATCATTTCAAGCAAATAAACGATACCTATGGCCATGCTATGGGTGATGAAATTCTTAAAGCTATTGCTGATTTACTAAAATCCAGCATTCGCAAAACCGATTTTTTAGCCCGCTGGGGTGGCGAGGAATTTGTGCTTTTGTGCGGCCAAACTAATTTAGCTGAAGCAATTTTAGCTGCGGAATCGCTGCGTAAAAAATTGTGCGCCACTGCGATAGTGAAGGATTTAATTGTGACGGCGAGCTTTGGTGTGGCGAGCTTGGACGGATCAGATTTGGATCAGTTGTTTAAATCCGCCGACAAAGCACTTTACCAGGCTAAAAATAATGGCAGAAATTGCGTGCGCAGCGAGATGACGGCGGTTGAGGCGGCGGCTTAAATTAATACGTTTTATTTAAGGGCACCGCAAACATCAAGGCTCCACCGGGTCCGCCGGGTGGATTTTGGGATCTTGGTAGGTGGTGTCAATAATTAAACCGCGTTTAGTTAATTCAGCTTCTTTTGCGTAACGCTCTTTTTTAGATTTTTTGATCGTGTCCACCCAAAGATCCTGCCAATGTTCACGCTCTTCGCCATCAAACATACTTCGACCATATTGATTTTTGGTTTCAAATTTAAAAACCAACAAATAAGCACCTGGCTTTTCAGTATCCAGGTGGTCATTATCGCGATGAAAGCGAATTTCCAAAAAAACGCCATCCGCATACAGATTCCAAAATCCCACGTCAATTTGCATCCACTGTTTTAGTGTGGGGGTAAAGTCCACAGGCAGTGGGTAAAAGTTATGCGCCCGGTAATAGTTAAATGCCTGCTCCCCATGTAGCCTAGGATCGGAATGGCCAATATGTCGCTTCCACCCCAAGCCATTTAAATGCTGCACAATTTTGATGAATTCTATCCGAGCAGAATCGTGCGAAATGGTTTTTTTTGCAGAAATAGTGGCATTGAAAAAAAATGACTCAATACCCTCGTTTAGGTGGCGAAGATTTTCCGTACCCATAACGGTCAAAGCATATGGAATTTTGAAGCTATAAGCACCATGCTCAAAAAACACCTCGCCGGGCCGGTTGGAATCCCAGTGATGCTGATAAAAATTCAATCCAGCAGGCTGTTTATCAACATTGCTTTTAACGGATAGGTTATTGCGTGTTAAAAAATCAGTACCGCTTTCGCCCATTTTGGCTGATATGTTTGGTTTATACATGACTGGCTCCGTTTGTTCTGAATGACAGGCAGTAAGGATCAACGCCCAACAAAAAATAATTATGTACATTTTAATAAACCAAGAGTGCATCGGGTGAATTCACCCAACTGCTAATAGTGGTTAACTCGGCATGCATATAGGTGGATTTTTCATCCATCAACCTGTGAAACTTGTTGGCCGCAGATGTAATCCACTGCATACGACTGGTAAAATCTTCTACTATTAAATCTTCTGGTGCCACAGATTTGAGCGATTCATCCCCAGCAGAACACGCGTGAGAAAAAACCAACTCATAGGTAGGCATTGCCCAATGAACCCACCATTTTCGTTCAAACCTGGTCCATTTGTTAAAATCTGCGTCTTTATAAATGAGTTCCTGCAATATGGATTTTTGTTCGTGGTCTGCGATTGCAAGTAAATGCTCTAATTGCATGTTGCGTCGAATTTTTTTATCCGTTGTCGATTCAATTTGCACAACAAAATTAAACCCTTTCTCTAACGATTTGGACGGCGCAAAATTCTTAATTTTACTAATCGACTTTCCCGCCCAAGGCAGTGCTTTAACGCGGCTTTTAACCGGCTCAATTAGTTTGTCGCAGTCCCGTTTATTTAAGCAGGCCATGCCGTTAAAAAAATTATTCGGATAGTGGCTGTAAAACCAATGTGCAGGTGCAATATCGCTGAATAACCATAAATTGCCCTGCCCTAAGCCATTGGCCACATTGTGCCCATCAACCGTTTCAAGCGTGAGTTTACCCAATGCATAGGAGGCATTTAATTGCAGGGTATCCAATAAACACGCCACCGTTTTACTCGCAAACGCCCCCAGCGCCATCCAATAATAACGGCCTAATTTTGCTTTATCGCCACCCTCTTCGGTTTCAAGGTGCATAGGTGGCGGCAATGCGGCGGGCGCGGGCGGCGTATAGGCCGATTAATTTGTAATGGTTTTCATCTATTTTGTCGGACAGGCGCACATACGAAAATTGTTGCGCAAACGACCACAATTCGTTGCAGGTAATGGTGACTTGCTGGGTTTTACCCGGTGTGTCGTTGGTGCCATTTTTAGGGATTGGGTCGGCCATAGGAACTCCTTATTCGTGTTTGGACCAGGCGATGAAGCAGTCGATACTTTCGTCTTTTTTAGTGGAGGCCAATGCGGTTTTGCCGAAGCCGTTGGATTTGTTATCCGCCAGGTGCCAACCGTCTTTTTGCCCTGCGGGCAGGGTTTTATAGGGTATGCCTTTTACCGGTTGGCCTAATTCATCAACAAATTCAAAACGCAGGGTGTAAATATCCTCAAATTGCGCATCTTGTGTGGCGGCCATTGCGGCAGGTGACATGGAGCCAAAATTAAGGCCGATCGTGTTGCGGTTGTTCATGGTGGTCATATCCATGTGGCGTACCACGCCTTTTCCATCGGCTTTTACATCGAACGAGTAGGTGACAAAGTGGGTTTTACTGCTGGTGGTGCTGGACAAAAGCCCCTTGGCAACTCCGGCTTCGTCGCCGGAGCACATACTGTGGGTGGAGCTTTCAACCTAAAAACCTCAGTTGAACCCTACTGCGAACGCCTAATATTTGAAAACAAAGCGATTTTTGCCAAAATTTGGCTCACCGTAGTGGTATTGGTGTCCGGTCGATCACAAATACCGCACCATAATCGGTTTTAGTTTTAGACGATACAATTCCAGCGTATTCGTTTGTGCGTAACAATCCTTTAAAAATCGCCAGACTTGGCGGCTGATTTTTGAAGGGATAGCATAAAATGCGCGATATGCATCGAAAAACATACCCGTTGTCGGCGGTTCATCCTCATCGGGTGCCGCCACCTTTGACGCCTTCAAAGGCTTTGACTGGCGCATCGCCTTGGCCTCTAAATAGGCCTCCTGCTTTTTCTCATATCGCATATCCTGGGTAGCATCTTCCTTGTTGAGATTCATTGCTACGCGCTGCTTATTTAAAAATAGGCGGGTATCTCGTATTCGCCGCACTTCGCACCCTTAAGCTTCCATTGAGTGTGCCCGCATTTTAACCCCCAGCCCCATTCCTAACCTTCTCCAAAGCCCGCGCCTCCACCGAGCCACTCTGGCTAAACCGCAACCCTTGGTTGGCAAATTGCGCCGCTTGGGTGGGTTGGTTGAGGGCTAGATAACTTTGTGCCATCACCAGGTAGAGGGCGGCGGCGCGGCGGTCGATGCGTAGGCCGCGCTCGGCGGTGCTGATGGCGGTTTGGTATTGACCGGCTTTGTATGCGTTTTGCGCTTGGGTGACTAGGCTGCCCAAGGCGCCGCTAACGGCGCGGTTGGTGGCGGGGGCGGCGCTGGCGGGGCGGGGGCGGTTGTAAGTAGTGGGCGCGCTGCGCGCTGCGCTGTTTTCACTTTCGCTTTCCCTGTCACTGTCGTTTTCGCTGTTATACGGCGCGGCGCTGGGTTCTTCGTCGCGGCGGGTGTCGTTGCGGTCAGCCGTGTCGCGGGTAACGCCGCTGCTGGTAATGACGCGGCCTGATACCGGGGCCTGGGTGGTTGACGTGGGTGTGTCTGGGTAGCGTTCGTGGCTTTGGCGCGGGCCGCTGTAGCTGGTGCAGCCGTTAAGTAGAAGAGAGAGCAGAGTGCCGCAGGCTAAGGGGAGTTTCACGCAAGCTCCTTAAGCTTAATGAGTGAGGGCGGCCATCTTGCCTTTGGCTGTGGGGCTTGTCTAGGAACGGGGTCATTCGGGCGATAAAACCCGGTCGCATAGGTGAAGCTCGATTTTTGGTGAGATACAAGGCCGGGGTGCTAACCCGCCCGATGTTATGAGCTGATGTTACGCATGAACCTCAGGGCGGACTTTGGTCCGCCATCGGGCGTAAGGCTTGCTTGCAGAGGTCGGGCTAGCGCCCGATGTTGGACTAAAGTCCAACCTACATTTCGCCCGGCTCCGCCCAACATCAGCTAATGATATTACCGACCCGCCCAGGCCATCACCCTTGAAACAAGCGCTTAAAAAACGACGGTTTGGCCGGGGTGGCGGGGGCTGCGGGCGCGTTGGGCGCAGGTGGCGCTGCCGGTGTGGGTGGGCTGGAGGGCAGCAGCCGGTCAAGCAGGCTGTTGCCGCAGTCGGACATTTCTGAGGGCACTTGTTCTAAGCGCAGGGGCAAATACAACGCGCCGGGGCAGCCGCGTTCGCTGAGCAACCCGCTGGTGGCGTCCAGGTAGTAATAATCCATGCCGCTGGGGGGTTCTTCGTCCAGGCCTTTGGTGGGAATTTTAGCCATAAAATCCCCCCACACTTGCAACGCGCCGCCGGAGCCTGATACGGGCGTGGGTTGGTTGTCGTCGCGGCCCATCCACACCACCGCCATTAAATCGCTGCTAAAGCCTGCAAACCAGCTGTCGCGCTGGTCGTTGGTGGTGCCGGTTTTGCCCGCCAGACGGGTGCCGCCAAATAGGCCCGCCACACTTCGGGCGGTGCCTTCTTGGAAGACCATGTGCATGGCGTGGTGCAGGGCGAAGATGGCTTCTTGGCTAAATTGTTGTTGAATTTCCAGCGGGTAGCGTTTGAGTGGGCGGCCATCGTGGTCGATAACATCTTGAATAACACGCAGCGGGGCGTGTACGCCGTCGGCGGCGAGGGTGTGGTACAGCTCGGCCATTTTGATCGGCGGGGCGTCGATGCTGCCCAGCAGCAATGAGGGCACGGCGGCGATGGGGTCGTTGTAGCCTGCGGCTTTGAGGGTTTTGATCACGGCGGGCAGGCCCATTTGCATCCCCAGCTGCACGGTGGCTTGGTTGTAGGAATGGGCCAGGGCGGAGTAAAGCGGCACGTCGCCGTGGCTCTCACCGTGGGAGTTTTTCGGCGACCACTCCTGGCCGTTATCCAGCGTGTAGGTGACAGATGTGTCGCTCAGCAGGGTGCCCAGGTGGTATTCCGCCGGGCGCTCAAGCGCGGCCAGGTACACAAAGGGTTTCATCAAGGAGCCGATGGAGCGGCGGGAGTCTAAGGCGCGGTTAAAGCCTTCGTTATGCGGCGCTTGGTCGCCGATCAGCGCCAGCACTTCCGCCGTGCCTACACTGGTCACAACCATTGCCGCTTGTAGGTCTTGTTTGAATTTTTTCTCCAGCGTGCGGGTTTTGTCTACCAGGCTCGCCTCGGCCTGGCGCTGTAACACGCTGGAGAGCGTGGTGAATACTTTTAAGCCTTCCGAATTTAAGTCTTCTATTTTGTATTCCTGTTGCAGTTGGCGCTTCACCAAATCCACAAAGGCCGGAAAGGTTTGCAGGCTGTTGTCGCCGGGGGGCTGAATGCCTAGGGGTTTGGCTTGTTGCAGTTGCAGTTCTTCAGGGCTGAGCAAACCCTCTTTGCTCATCACGCTCAAAATAACATTGCGCCGCTCAAGCGCGCGCTGCGGGTGGTTCCAGGGGTTGTAGTGGGAGGCGCCTTTGCACAGGCCGATCAAAAACGCAATTTGCCCGGCGTTCAACTCGCCCAGCGGCTGGCGGAAGTAGTGTTTGGCCGCCAGCGCAAAACCGTGGATCTCCCGTGCGCCGCTTTGGCCCAGGTACACCTCATTGATGTAGGTTTCGAAAATTGCACTTTTGCTGTAATGCTTCTCCAGCAGCAGCGCCATGATGGCCTCGCGCACTTTGCGTTTGAGGGAGCGCTCGTTGCTGAGGTAAAAATTCTTCACCAATTGCTGCGTGAGTGTGCTGCCGCCTTGCACCACATGGCCGCGCGTAAGGTTCACCCAAACCGCCCGCACAATCGCCATCGGCGAAACCCCGTGGTGCTCCATAAAAGCTTTGTCTTCCGTAGCGATCAGGCCCTCACCCAAAAGCTTGGGGATTTGGTCGATCTTAACCAGCAAGCGGTCTTCCATCTGCGCAGGATAAATGCCGCCAATCTCCTCCGGCTCCAGGCGCACTAAGGGCAGCGGGCTGTTGGCGGTATCCGTAAGGGCGCTGATTTTGTTACCCGCAATGCTGAGGTTAAAAGCCTGCGGGGCGTCCGTTTTATCGGCGAAATCAAACCCCCGGCTGAAAATTCGGTAGCTGGCTTCAGCGGTTTTTTTACCCTTCGCCACCTTGTTGAACTGCCCCGCATCCGTCACCGCATCCACCGCCCGGTAGCCCAGCACCGCCAATTGCTCATCCAGCATCTGGCCGGAAAGGCTCATGCCCTCATACAACTCCAAAGGCCGCGCATACACCCGCGCAGGCAACGCCCATTTTTTGCCTTCAAACTTAGCCGTAACCTCTTTTTCCAACTCCAAACTCCACACCCAAAGCGCCGCCGCCACACCCGCGCCAACTAACAAGCCCAGGCTGAACAGCAAAATGAATAATTGGCGCAGCCAACGACGGCCAGCGGACGCTGGGTTGGCGGGTGGTTTAGAACGGCGTTTTGTCACCGAAAGTCTCCTGTTGGGATGGGGCTTGCATTGTGAGGGCAGGCGGCAGGCGGGGCAAGAGAGGTGGGGGGGTTAGCTTGTCCGATGGGCGCGCGGGCGGGCTTGCTCGCATTAGATTTAACCTAAAAACCTCAGTTGAGCGCCCAAAAGCTGTGTAAGTCATTGGTGCCGATAGTGAAAGTTAAAAATGAAGGGCAACCTTATTGGGTGTTTTTCGCGTTCCCACACTCCGCGTGGGAACGCATAAGATTCCAGCCAAGCAAAAAACCGAAATGCAGCTGCGGTATGCATTCCCACGCGGAGCGTGGGAACGAGAATAACCACACCACCCCTACGGGGCACCCCTCCAGAGCACCCCTCCAGAGGAGGGGAATAACGAACGCACACCTCACACACTATCCTTCAACAACCGCAACAAAGCCGCCGTATCCAACTTGCACGCCGCCTCGCCGCCGTCCAATAAGCTGTCCGCTAAATCGCGTTTTTCCCCGTGCAGGGCGATGATTTTTTCTTCGATGGTGTTTTGTGTTACCAGGCGGTAAATCGTCACCGGGCGCTGTTGGCCCATACGATGGGCGCGGTCGGAGGCTTGGTCTTCTACGGCGGGGTTCCACCAAACGCGTAACCCGCACTAACCGTAGGGCGTCACCTTGGTGCGCCGTTTTCGGAGTATCGGAGTATTCGGTGTGGCGCGCTACGGAGAATTGTTATTTTTGTACGGGTTACGCGTTACAGGGAATTGTTATTTTTGTACGTGTTAAGTGTTGCGCGTTGAACAGGTCTTCGCATACCAATCGCCAGAATTAGTTGCGCAACCAATAAACCTTCGAGCGGTTTGCGGTAGCGCCCCTCGTTAATGGCGATAGGTATGAGGGCCTGCACGATAAACCAAGCTGCAATTATTGCTGGCAACAGAAAATTCCTGCGAAATTTCCGGGCGTTAACCACGAAGAGCACAACCGCCAGCAAAAATAGCGGCGCCCACAACCAGCGCATCACTGAACTCACATCATCCACGAGGCGTCCGGCCCGGGTGTCGGGCCATGAGTCGGCGAAGAAAAGAAAAATGATATTTTCTTTGAGAATCCACCCATAGTCCGACCAGCTCATTGCGACTTCGTCCATGGCGGCTTTCCAGTCGGTCATACCATTTTTCAGATCGACCTTAACTTCGACAGTCCCAGACCTCTGGGTCATCCAATCACTGAACGGCGCAAAGGGTTTGGCCCCCGTCGACGGCGATCCAAACCACCAACGGCCCGTGCGCTGGACATCAATGTCGATGACCTTCTTGCCAGACTGAGCATAAATTACATTGAGATGCCCCATCCCGTGAGGCGCAAAATGATGCACCGTTTGGTACGACCGAAACGTCAATGGCCCCATAATTACCAGCAAAATCAGTGACGAACACAGTGCCTTTTTAAATTTCAAACCCTGCTCTAACCACAACCAACCACAGGCCACCGCCGCCATAGGGATGGTGATACCGCGGGTTAGCCCAGCGGCCACCCACAGGAAAATCATCAGCCCAAAGCTTGCAACGTCGCCCTTGCGCCGACAGCGCCAGGTTGCCCATAAGGCGGCACCGAGCAAGGGCAAAATGAGGGTTTCCTGCATGAAATAGGCGTAGATGGTTATCCACGAAGGCAGCAGGCTGAGGATTGCCCAACCCGCCAGTGCCGCTGTCTTGTTTGCTTGCAGCTCGCGAAAAAATTTGTACCAAAGCCAGGGCGCAAGCACTGCGAGAATTGATGTGCAATAGGCGACAAGCGCAGGGATTTTTAAGGTGAATTTACCCAGAAAGGCGATATACAGTTGATAGCCAATCGGGTCGGTCAGTGCCATCAGGTCGGCGCGCAGCACATCAATTCCCTGGCTCCAGTGGCGTTCAGGATCGCTAAAAATATGGTCAGTTGGATTGTAGGTGAACACGTACCAGACGTGAATTAGGCTGCCAGCGGCGATCAAAATATACAGCACACTGTGCGCCGCGCTTAACCCCAATCGCCGCAGTACCGCAACAACAAAGCAGCCCACTAGCGTTAACCATGCTAGCCACAAAAAAACGGTACGCCAGTCATAGGTACCGCGATGCACGGCCATGCCCATCTCACCGCTATAATCTTCGAACTGAATTTCTATTTGATTCGCTCCAGCCTGAACCAGTCCGCCAAGATCCAAAGTGACGCCACGATTAACGTCTCTAAGCCGCTCCTTGGGATACTGAGATAGATCAACGGCCTTACCGTTAACAACAAGACGCTGCAATTCGTCATCGGGCACCAGCTCAAAAGTTCTGGGCGAGAACCAATCCAGCACCAGCTCACCTTTTAACTGATAAATACTTCGGCCGGCCCCCTGGATGAGGAAGGGCATCTCGGTGGAGCGGGCATGGCCTGCCGAATCTTCAATCTCAAAACTCTTGAAACTAATGCCGGAATTTGCCGTTAAGAATACCAGCACCAAAGCTGCCGCCAGAGCGAGCCACCACCGGTAATGATTCGGAAGAAGAATTTTCAAGATCATTACTTAAAATACCGATAATTTAATTTTTGGCTGGCGAGGCTATCGCAAAGGTTGAAAAGGCTGTGCGAACTGAGTAACAGAATAGATCTAAGCATCGGCTGGTGCTGGTGCTGGTAATGCGTAAGCCCGCAGGTTGGGGTGATAACCCCAACATCCCATTGCGCAGCAGAGAAAAATTAAAACCCTGCTCGTATTTATGGTTGACTTTTCTCGTTCCCACGCTCAGCGTGGGAACGCATAAGATTCCAGCCAAGCAAAAAACCGAAATGCAGCTGCGGTATGCATTCCCAAGCAGGAGCGTGGGAACGAGAATAACCACCCCACTCCTACGGGGCACCCCTCCAGAGGAGGGGAATAACGAACGCACACCTCACACACTATCCTTCAACAACCGCAACAAAGCCGCCGTATCCAGTTTGCCCGCCGCCTCGCCGCCGTCCAATAAACTATCCGCCAGATCGCGTTTTTCCCCGTGCAGGGCGATGATTTTTTCTTCGATGGTGTTTTGTGTCACCAGGCGGTAAATCGTCACCGGGCGCTGTTGGCCCATACGATGGGCGCGGTCGGAGGCTTGGTCTTCTACGGCGGGGTTCCACCAGGGGTCTAGGTGGATAACGTAGTCGGCGGCGGTGAGGTTAAGGCCGGTGCCGCCGGCTTTTAGGCTGATTAAAAACACGTCGCCTTCACCGGCTTGGAAGCTGTCCACACGTTTTTTGCGCTCTAGCGCAGGGGTTGAGCCGTCTAGGTATTGGTAGTGAATGCCTTGTTTATCCAGGTATTCCCGCACGATGGCTAAATGATCCACAAATTGGCTGAACACCAACGCTTTGTGTTTGTTTTCCAATAATTCCTCTAGGGTTTCGGCGAATACGCTTAGTTTGCTGGCGGAGACGCTGGTGTTTTGCAGCACCAGTTTGGGGTTGCAGCAAAAGCGCCGCAGCTTGGTAATTTCGGCCAAAATTTGCATGGGTTTGGCTTTGGCGACGGCAACATTTTCCATCGCTTGCTGGCGCAGGGCTTCGTAGAGGTGGCGCTCGGCGTCAGTTAATTCCACTTGCAGGGTAATTTCCGTGCGGGCGGGTAATTCGCGCAGTACTTGGGTTTTGGTGCGGCGCAAAATAAACGGTTGGATGAGTTTTTTCAGGTGGCTGCGCGCGTCGCTATTGCCGTTTTCAATCGGGGTGGAAAAGCGTTGGGCGAAGCGCTCTTTGGAGCCGAGCAGGCCTGGGTTGATAAAACGAAATAAATTCCACAGTTCACCGAGGTGGTTTTCCACCGGGGTGCCGCTGGCGAGCATTTTAAAGTCGGCGGTGAGGGACATGGCGGCTTGGCTGCGTTTGGTGGCGGCGTTTTTGATGGCTTGAGCTTCGTCCAATACTATGGTGTGCCAGTGCTGGGCGGCGAAGCGTTCGGCGTCTTGCTGCAACATGCCGTAGCTGGCGACGACCAGGTCGAAGGCGCCTAAGTCGGTTAAATCCCGGTTGCTGTTGTAGGCGCGCACTTTTAGGGTGGGGGCGAATTTCTGCGCTTCGCTGAGCCAGTTCATGGCCACCGACAGCGGCGCTACCACGAGCGCTGGGCCGCCCAGGGCGCGGTTGAGCAGCAGCGCCAAGGCCTGCACGGTTTTGCCCAGGCCCATGTCATCCGCCAGGCACGCGCCTACGCCCCAGTGGGCTAAGCGGGCCAGCCATTGGTAGCCTTGTAATTGGTAGTCGCGCAGTTCGGCTTGTAATGTGCTGGGCAGTTTGGGGTGGAAGTCCGCCAGGGCGTCGAGTTTTTTCACCTGCTCGCGCCAGGCTTTGTCGGCGTCTAACTCGCCCACTTCGGCGGCGAGTTCCGCCAGCGCCGGGGCGGCTAGGGGGTTGATGCGCAGGCCGCCTTTGCTGTTGGTTTCGGCGAAGGCGTTGAGTTCTTGCAGGCGGCGACGGAAGTTGTTGGTGAGGGCTAGGTAGTCGTTATCGCCAAGTTTTAAGAAGCGGCCTGTGCTGTCGTTCATCAGGTGTAACAGCTCGCGCAGGGCAATCACGCGGCCATCGTCCAGGGTGATGGCGCCGTCGGCTTCAAACCATTCGCCTTGTTTTTTCACTTTTAGGCGCATTTCTTTGAGGCTGCGGTTGCCTTTGAGGCGCATCCGCTCGCCCTGGGGCCAGACCAGTTGGACGGCGTCTTCCGGCTGAGCTTTCAGCTCGCTTAATAATTCCAAACAGGCTTCCGGGTGTTCGATGTGCCACTCTTGCTCGCCGTCGAGTTGTTCGGCGTCGGCCAGGCTTGGGCAGGCTTCCAGCAGTTGCGCGAGGCGTTTTTTCTCGTCTTTGAGGGTGCGCACCGCTTGCAGCGGGCTGCCCGCCACTTCACCCACCACATTGGCGGGGCCTTTGCCCGGCGCAAACCAGGAGCCTTCGGGCAAGGGCCGCTGCAAAAATTGCAGGCGCAGGCCTTCGTTTAGCGGTAATAGGTGCGCATAAATAGTGGTGTCGGCGGGTTGGCTGGGAATGTGGGCTGCGAGTTCAGGCAGGTCGGAATGGATGGCGATGTGCGGCGCGATGGCGCTCATGGCTTCCACCAATTGTGCTTTGGCGGCGCTGGGCACGCTCAAACCTGCGCCTAAAATACTGGCGATTTGTTTGATTTCCGAAGTGTTGGTGTACAGGGTGAGGCGGGTGGGGGTGGTTTTTTGGCACCGGTAGGTGTCGTCTGTGTCCATGTCCGGCTCCAAGCGCAGGCGGATTTCGCCTTTACTTTCGGTCAGTTGCAGGGTCACTTCACCGGCTACCACATCCACCCGCACGTCCGGCGCATCCGCCCAGTACAGCGCCGGGTGATTCACCAGCAGGGGCAGCGCTTTGGTCATGTTCAGCTCGTATTGGTCGCTGTAGTAATGATGCTCCCGCTCGACGCACTGAGTGATGAGCTTGTCCTGTTCGCTTAAGGGGGTTTCAAACTCATTGTTGTAAAAGCGTTTAAACGCCACCGGGCGGCCTTTGCTCCACAGGCCTTTGGCGGAGCATTTTTGCTCACGCGGCTCCAGGTTTATATCGCCGTGGCTCCAGCTTAGCCACCACACCAAACGCTGGGCGCCGGATTGGGCGGCGGCTGCGGGCTTGTTGATGTTGGCTAAGGCGCTCAGCGCACGCTTCCAGGACTCTTCTTTAACCAGGGCGTTCAACAGGGGAACCTGTTGGTTTTGCTCTAGCCAGCCGGGCATTTGTGTTTTAACCGGGAAAATTTTCATTAGAGCCGCATCCAACTGCGCCGCCAGCCAGTGGTAGCCCATAGCCTTAAAGTGTTTTACCTCATTCAGCATGGGTTGCTGCAAATTGCCGTTAAACGCAAAACCCTGCCAATACAGCACAATCACTTGAATTACACCGTCAAACTCACTGTGCCGTATAGACACAGTGGAGTGCCGTGACGCAGGCGTGATGGGCTGCCCGCGCATTAGTTGCTCTAGCAGCGGGTGCAGCAAACCGTAACAGGCCGTCGGATGTTTCAGGCCCTCATCCACCTGCACACTGGCGGCTTTGAGGCTGGCGGGGGTGTTGGTTCCAATGGCCGCAAGGCAATACAAAACGCCATAGAAGCCCGGCACATAACTTTTGCGGTTTTTTAACGCCTTGCGCCGGTACAGAATATAAGCGCTCGACAGCGCGTAGGCCTGGGCGTAATTCCCGGACATCAAGGCTAGCGCCGCCTGTCCAAGTGCTTGTAGGGCTTCAGGTAGACGCGCCTGCACCGCCGAAAACAGCGGCCAATCCCCGCGCAGCAAGGCCTGTATCGCTACATACTCCAGGTCTTCCGGCAAGGGGTTCAATTCAGATAGGTGTGCTTTGGCGTATGCATAGGCCAAAGAACAATCGGCCAGAGGCTTCATGCGGCGCGAAAATACTTCACTTAACGCCAAGGCTTGAACATTAGGCTGCAACCGCGCCAGGGCGGGCGGCTCGCTACTTAATAAAAGCTCCGCAGGCAAGGGGAAATTACCATTGCTGGGTTGATGCATCAGCCACTCTCGCGCCTTCTCATACTGCCCGCCCAGCACCGCCCACAAATACTCCCGCCAAAAAGTCTGCCCATCCACACCATAGAAATTGCCGTAGCGCTGAGTGGGTTCCGGGAGCGCCTGGCGCAGTTGGTAGACCCAATCCAGCGCTGCATCCGACAAAACAAGATGGCTTAAAACCGCCCCGTGGCTGGCCGGGTGGATGATATAAGTCCCACCATTTTGCTGCCGCGCAAGAATATCTAACTTAACCAAACGCCCAATCACCTCCCGCACCAGCGCCACATCCAACCGCTTGCCAATAGGCGCTTCTACTTCCAGTTGAATTAACAGCTTTAACAAAGGCCCTTGGCCGATGCTATTGGTTAAAGCAAAGGCATAGGCGATGGCTAAATCCAGGGCGCGGAATTTATCTAAATTGATGGGGGTGACGAAGGACATAGGCGGATTCTGGGCGGTAAGTTTGTGGGTTTGGATAGTGATCGTTAAAAAGGCAGTTAGAATTTTTAGCTTTTATTGAATATCAATTGGTTGATTATGGTTTTGTGCTCAACTGAGGTTTCTAGGTTTCTAGGTTTCTAGGTTTAAGGGCCAGTCCCACTAAATATCACTCCATAAATTCTTACGTGAATAGCCTAACGCGCAAGGCAGATCAATTTTATTGCGAAGAAATACCCCACCTTAGGCATTAGGGCACCTCCGGAAATTCAATTTTTGTGATGATCGCGAGGCATTTTCGCACGGAAGGAGGGAGTTTATGCGGTATAAATGACCGACTGAGTACGAAAATAACGACGCGAGCGCGCAAAAAATGGATTTCCGGAGGTGCTCATTAGCGAGAAACGCACACAATGTGTCTCACAGGCAGGGCGTGGTGCTAGGAAAAACATCACATTACAACTCCAAGTTCGCCCGCAGCTGCGCCAACTTTTCTATGGCCTGAGCCTTATCCGTCGGCACTGCCTCCAAGGCCGCAATGGCGGGTGCAGAGGGTGCAACCAGCGTTGCCCCCGCGCGCACCTTAGCGCACACATCCAGATACTTTGCTTTAAACACCGGGTAGGCCACCGCCTCAGATTGCGTGTGTAAAAAATACCAATCGCAGGATTTACCGGCGTAATAAACCGCAAGATGGCTCCAGGTAAAAGCCGCCTTGGGCGAAGGCGCGCGGCACGCCTCAGTGTAAGCAGAATGTGGATCAGGAAAAGCGGTGGTGTTATCCGCCTGTTCACAATAGTGAATCATGGTATGCAGGCTGGGCAGGTATTCGCTATTTTCAATCACCCCGCGCGCGCCCAGTAAAATCGCCTGCGGCGTAAAACGCCCCAGTATTTCCAGCCACAAACGTTTGGTGTGGTTTAACTCTTCCACATCACCAAACGCCTTATGGTATTGATTTAAATAATTGCGGCGGAATAAAGCAAATACCTGATTAATAGCATCAATTAATTCTGCACTGGCCTTTGCCCCTTGCGGGCGGCCTGCATTATTGTGCCCAGCTGCGGTCGGTGAGTTCGTCGACAAGTGATATCTCCCGTGTTGAACGTTGTGCATTTTCCGACTTGTCGGTATTGGCCCAACGCTTTTTAACATACTGTAAAAAACGTGTATTCCACGAATGATACACCTGATTGCTATCGCGCCAATAAATCACAAATTCAGCCAACAATTGCTTCGCAAAATTCAAATCAATATTAGCCAGGCGCAACACATCATAAACATCATCTGAGGGCTGCCAACTAGCAGGAATTCGGCGCGGCACCGTATCGTGTTCCAGCGCGCTTTGATAACTCAACCACTGCCGCTGCACATGATCGCGAAATTTACGGTTCCAATTATCGGATTCGGCTTTTTGTTCGCGCCAATACAGTTCAAATTCCGGCACCGCATCCTCAATAAAATCGCGGCTAATGCCCCCGCGCACCATCACCTCGATGGCATCCTCGCTGGGGCGCCAGCCTTTAAATATCGGCACATTCATCCTCGCCGTATTGCGCATCGCATAACTGTGGAATTCCAAATTCCAATTCTCCGGGGCGCCGCCATGCATCAACCAATAATGCACAAACTTCGGAATTAACTCTTCGATTTTTTTCGCCTCAATCCCTGCGGAGTTAACTAACGCATGCAAAACTTCCTGGCTTGGGCGCCAATCAAAATGAATAGGCACTTGCCGCTGTTTTACCGCCTGTTTCGCCTCTTGCTCGCGCCAACGCGCCAGCACATGTTTTAAAAATTTACTGCCCCATGCGCGGGCAGCTTCATTGCGTTCGCGCCAATAAAGCACAAACTCACCCACCTGGTTCAACGCAAAATCCTGAGGAATATTAAGCTGTTGAATGCGGCTTAATGTATCCGCATCCGGCTGCCAGCCCGGCGCAATAAAATTCAACGATGGGCCACTTTTAGTCGAGGCTTCAGGATAAGTAGGCTTTAAATGATTAAGCTGCGTGCGCGCCACAAAGGCAAAATTAATCTGCCGGGACTGGGAATAGGGCGCTGATGCTAATAACAACACACCCTTAGCCTTTAAATTCGCCAATATCCGCTGCACATCTAAGGGTTGCCAAAAAGGCATTAAAGAATTCACCAATGGCTCATCCAACACAAACCATTGGCCACCAGGCCGTGGCTGCACCGGCACAAAACGTGCGGCTTCATGCAGCAAAGTGAACAAGGTGGCTTCTTCAAGGCCAAGCAGGCGAGCAAGCTCAACGGACACCACAAGCGGGCGCTCAGGCACCCAAGGGTTGGTGGGGGTTGGCGGGGGGGCTAGGGACATATTCTACCCATCACATAAAACACACAGGACAGTTGGGCAGGCCTATTGCGGTATTTTTACCACCGACGAAAGGAAATTAGGCGAGTTGAGCGAGACTAAAATAGCGAGGTTTTATATGAGATTACTGGTAATTCTTGCTGATCATATCTTGAGCCGCTTTGGCCTGGGGGCCGCCACCTTCAATAATTTCATCCAGCACCACACGCGCCTCTTCTTTATCGCCGCGCTGGAAATACACGCGCGCCAAACGCAACCGCGCTTCATCGGCTTTTAATTCCCTCGGGTAACGCTTAATCATACGCTCGTAGGATTCAATCGCTTTTTCTGGTTTATTTTGGCTTTGGTATGCACTGCCAACCCAAAAAAGTGCATTGGGGGCATATTTCCCTTTGGGAAATTGCGCCAAATACTGGTTCATGGCTGAAACACCGCCATCGTAATCTTTGGTTTTCACAATTAAATTCAATGCAGAACTGTACACAGTGAATTCATCGGCACCGGAATCTGTTGAAGCGCTAGCCGCTTCGGTATCTACAGAGGAATCGCTTGCGCGCTCACTTAAAACGCGGCCTTTTTTAGTTGAAGCACTGGCAACCGCTGTGGCAGACGCAACCGCGCCATCCACTAGGCCTTCTTCAATGGCTTCGTTTTGGAGGCTGCTGCTGGTTTGGTCTTTTTTGAGGCTTTTTTTTTCTGCTGATGGTTTTTCCGCAAGAGCGGATTTTTTGTCACCGATTGGGGCATCGTCGACAGCATGGGATGCTGTCGATGCTCCTCCCTTATTCAAGGCGCTCACCCGACGATCCAAGTCCATATAGTCCTCTTCACGTTGAGCTTTAAGGCGCTTGATATCGTTGGCCTGTTGCTCCACCAACCCGCGCAATTGCTGAATTTCTTCTTGCATCGCTTGGATTTGTGAATAGTCAGACGAACCCGACCCCATGCGTGTAGTCACTGGTGGGGGGGCTGTGCTGGGGGCTGGGCCAGGATAAACAGTCACCGCCTCTGGTGAAGTAACCGGTTCTGAATCGATAACTTCTACACGGGCAAAGGCGGCGCTGCTAACTGCCATCACAAGGATGGCAGTGAGGGAGGATTTCAACATTATGTCAAAAACTTACTTAAGTTCTACGCGACGGTTTTTAGACCAAGAACCTTCTGCGTGGCCTTTTTCAGCAGGTTGTTCTTCGCCGAAGCTTACTACTTCAACAGCAGAACTTACGCCTTGAGAAGCCAAGAAGTCTTTAACCGCAGCAGCACGCTTCTCGCCCAGAGCCATGTTGTATTCACGGCTACCGCGCTCGTCAGCATGACCTTCTAAACGCAGTGAACGTGGAGCAGCTTTTAAGTACTCAGCATGAGCCAACAGAGCAGCGCGAGTTTGCTCGGTTAATACAAATGAATCGAACTCAAAGTAGAACACGTTGCCCGCAGCGTCAGCAGCAGCTTTAAGAGCGTCTAAGTTGGCGCCTTGAGCAACTGGAGCTTCAGCAACAGGACCAGCAGGTGGAGTTTCATTGCCTTTTTTCTTGCTTGAAGAACAGCCGCTTAACAGACCTAATACAGCGATCAGGGCAAATACGGTTTTAAAAGTGTTTAACATTTTATCACTCCCAAGTGAACAGGTTTTACGAGTCGAAAATAACTCATCATTTCAAAAATGGTGACCACGCGGGTTCGCGTACATCACCTTGTCTTGACGGCATTGTAAATTTCACGCCAGCGTCCATAGAGACCGCGCCGAGCACTCCTTTACCTTGCTGCTGCGTAGCATACAACAACATGGCGCCGTTGGGAGCTACGCTAGGCGATTCATCTAACAAAGTTTCCGTCAATATCCGCATATCACCTGTTTTCAAATCTTGAGAGGCGATATGAAAGATGCCTTTATCACGGTGAACCATAACAATGCTTTTTCCATCGGGAGTTACCCGTGGGCGTGCATTATATTCACCGTCAAATGTCACTCTCTCAGGGCGGCCCGAGGCCAAATCCACCTGATAAATCTGCGGGCTTCCGCCACGGCTCGATGTAAATAATACCGAGCGGCCATCGGCTGAAAACGATGGCTCATGGTCGATGCCAAAATGATCCGTAATTCGCTGTAATTGCCGAGAGGCAATATTCATTACATAAATTTCTGGGTTGCCGTCTTTTGATAAACACATAGCCAGGCGTGTGTCATCCGGCGAAAACGCAGGAGCACCATTTAACCCAGGAAAATTAGTCATCTGAGTTTTGCGCCCGCTTGCCAGCTCCATAATATAAATGGCTGGCCGCGTAGTTTCAAATGAAACGTATGCAATTTTATCACCACGATGAGACCACACGGGTGAAAGAATTGGCAATTTAGAGGCTTGCAGCACACGTTCACGGGCGCCGTCGATATCCGCAAAGACTAATCGATAACGCCCAGGGCCTTTGTATCCTAAGTCTTCTACGTACACCATTTTGGTGGAGAAAATACCTGGAATTCCAGTGATTTTTTCAAATACGGCATCGCTTACGGCATGGGCTATATCGCGTAATTGGCTCACTTGGCCTACGGTATTTCCGCTAAATACTTGCCGCCCGGATAACACATCGTAGAGTTCAAAATGTAGGGTATAACGGCCATCGGGGGATGCGCTCATGGAGCCGATGACCACATAAGAAACTTTTAAACGCTGCCAATCGCGGAAATACACTTCTTTTTGCGTGGTGGGGTGCGAGAGCATTTCTGTTTTGGCGACGGTTTGAAATAACCCGCTGCGGTCTAAATCGGCGGAGACTATTTGCTGTAAATCTTCAGGCAAACCTGTGGTATTGCCAAAAGGCACAATGGCAATGGGCGTGGGCTTGGCGCTGCCTTTGGTAATTTCTACGGTTAATAAAGCCTGCGCCGATAGGCTGATCCAGCTTAAAAAAATGGCAATGATTAATCTCATTGTCTTAAATCCTCGGGTCTAAATAATATTTCCAATTCACGGAAGTCCTGCTCAAACAGTTCAGGATCCATACCTTGTAATTCTTTAAATTGTTCTACTGCACGCACCGCTTGTTCGGCGGAGCGGTCAAATTCGTCACTGCCGCTGCTTTTTACCACTTCCACATCACTGATGCGCCCGGTGGGCACAATGGAAATGCGCAGCACGCAGGCCATGCCATTGCGTGCTGAAGGCGGGCGGTTCCATTTGCGCTCGATGCGGTCTTTGATCATCGCCAAATAAGAATTAGCGGCCTCGTCAGACTGTTCGGCGCGCACTCTGCGCTCTTCTGCTTGTTTTAACTTTAACTGTTCTTGTTTCTTTTTTTCCGCTTGTTTTTCTTTGCGTATTTTATCTTCTGCTTTGCGTTTTTCTTCTTGCGCTTTGGCGGCCAGTTCTTCTGCTTTGAGTTTTTCCTCCGCCGCTTTGGCTTCTGCTTCAGCTTTTTCTTTGGCTTCTTTTTCTTTTTCCTGTTCTTTTTTACGCTTAAAGGCTAATTCTTCTTCAATTTTTGTTTCTTGTTCTTTTTTCTGTTCTTCTTGTTGCTGCGCTTTTTTTTGTGTTTCTTCGGCGAGTTTTTCAGCCGCTGCTTTGCGGTCTTCTTGTTCGCGGTTTTTGATGTCTTCTACTTTTTCTACGGCTTGAGAAACCTCAACTTTGTTTATTTTGCGGGTGTCTTCCGTGTGCGCAACTTTGGTTTTTGTTTTTAAGGAAACCAGTTTAGCTTCAATTACTTGTACTTCTACTATTTTGGGCGGTGGATCTTGGTGGGTTTCCCAATAATAAAGCCCGCCTAATAAGCCTAAGTGCAGTGCGAGGCTTGCGAGGGTGGGTATTGCGTTTTTGCGCACCGCGTCCGACATAAATTAAGGACTGTTTGGATCCGTAACTAAACCCACCGATTTTGCTCCCGCCTGTTGTAATTCTGCCATTAGAGTTACCACCACGCCGTATTCAACGCTGCGGTCGCCGCGCACCAACACCGGTGTGGTGGGTTCAGCGTTCAACAAAACACTTACTTTTTGCTTAATTTCGGCCAAGGGCATTTGTGTGCCGCCCGCTTCTGCGGCTTCTTTGCCTACATCCAGCCAATAGGAGCCGTCTTTTTTGACGCCTACGTTAATTACATCTTTTTTGGCATCCACCGGTTTGGCGGCAGCTTTGGGTAATTCTACTTTGACGCCTTGGGTGAGCATGGGCGCCGTGACCATAAAAATAACCAGCAGTACCAACATCACGTCAATGTAAGGTACGACGTTGATTTCAGCCATAGGCCGTTTGCGTTTGCCGCCATTTTTGATTACTGCTGCCATATCCGGTGCGGCGCCTTAGCGGGCGTGTGCTTGGCGGTGGAGGATGGCTGATAGCTCCTCCGCGAAGGTGGCGTAGTTGGCGCTGAGTGTTTCTGACTTGGCGGCAAAACGGTTGTAGGCGAGCACGGCGGGGATGGCGGCGAATAGGCCGATGGCGGTGGCGACTAGGGCTTCTGATATGCCGGGTGCCACGGTGGCTATGGTGGCTTGGGCTTGGGTGGCGAGGCCACGGAAGGAATTTAGGATGCCCCAAACGGTGCCGAACAGGCCGATGTAGGGGCTTACGGAGGCGACGCTGGCCAGAAAGGGCAGGCCTGCTTCGAGTTTTTCTTGCTCTTTGGCGGCGGCTACACGCATGGCGCGTTGGGCGCCTTCCATTACGGCTTCGGCATCCACACCGGCTTGCTGGCGCAGGCGGGTGAACTCTTTGAAGCCTGCGCGGAATATGCTTTCGATGCCTTCCGCTGTGCCGTCGGCGGCTTTGTTGTTGCCCTGGCGGTAAAGTTGTGTGAGGTCGATACCGGACCAAAACTGGCGTTCAAAATCCACCAGGTGGCGTGAGGCTTTGTTTTGATAGATGGCGCGCTGGATGATGACGATCCAAGAGATGACGGAGGCGCTAAATAAAATACCCATGACCGCCAATACCACGGGGCCTGCACCAAAAATTAAATGCAAAATTGATAAGGGTTCTTGATCGGGCATGCGGCGGGGTGTCCAGGTTAAATCGTCTAAGGCTTAAGCTTTTGGCGCCTTAAAAAAGCGGCGGCATGATAGCACTATGTTTTGTGAAGCACACTGTTTTGTGAGCTAGGTTGTTCTATTCGGTGGGTTTGGCCGAGGGAAAGTCCTGATTGTATTGGGTTGAAAAAAGATCAGGCACTAGAACAGGTCATCCTGGCGTAGGCGTTTGGGCATGATGCAATCAAAGTGTGCATAGGCCAGTGCTGTGGCCTGGCGTCCGCGTGGGGTGCGCATTAGGTAGCCCTGTTGGATGAGATAGGGTTCCAATACGTCTTCAATGGTGTCGCGCTCTTCGCTGATGGCGGCTGCCAGCGAGTCCACACCCACCGGGCCGCCTGCAAATTTTTCGATCAGGGTTAATAGCAGGCGGCGGTCCATGTGGTCGAAGCCGCAGGCGTCCACGTTGAGCATGTTAAGCGCTTGGTCGGCTACTTCGGCACTGACTGAGCCTGAGTGTTTGACCTCGGCAAAGTCGCGCACCCGACGCAGCAAGCGGTTGGCGATGCGCGGGGTACCGCGTGCGCGTTTGGCGATTTCCAGCGCGCCTGCGTCATCCACTTGCACGCCCAGTAGACGGGCGGAGCGGCCTACGATGATGGCTAAATCGGCGATTGAGTAGAATTCTAAGCGCTGCACTATGCCGAAACGGTCGCGTAGCGGGGAAGTGAGCAGGCCCGCCCGCGTGGTGGCGCCGACCAGGGTGAAGGGCGGTAAGTCGAGTTTGATGGAGCGCGCTGCGGGGCCTTCGCCGATCATGATGTCGAGCTGATAGTCCTCCATCGCGGGATAGAGTATTTCTTCAACTACCGGGCTTAAGCGGTGAATTTCGTCGATAAACAATACATCGCCTGGGTCTAGGTTGGTCATGATGGCGGCAAGATCACCGGCCTTTTCCAGCACTGGGCCGGAGGTGGATTTAAGCGCTACGCCCATTTCAGCGGCGATGATGTTGGCCAGGGTGGTTTTGCCAAGGCCCGGCGGGCCGAATACCAGGGTGTGATCCAGCGGTTCGCCGCGCTTTCTTGCTGCGCCAATAAATATTTCCATCTGCTCGCGCACGGCGGGCTGGCCTATGTAGTCCGCCAGGGTTTTGGGCCGAATGGCACGGTCGTATTGCTCGTCTTTGGGGGAGGCTTCGGCTTGAATGAGGCGGTCGGGTTCTATCACGGGGATGGCCTGGGTTGGTTGGCGTGTTGTCGTCGGTTGCTGTTTCGTTTTGAGCGGAAGGGAAAACCACCCCGCCCCTGCGGAGCACCCCTCCAGAGGAGGGGAATTGTTTGGCTGGGCGACTTTATTTACTGGGCGACATCGCCCGCAACACCGCCCGGATAATATCCTCTGTGCGGGTATGTTCTGTTTGTTTCATGGCGGCGGATATGGCTTTGGCGGCTTCCACCGGCTTGTAACCTAGTGCCACCAGGGCGCTTTCCGCCTCGGCCAGCATGGCGTTCACCTGTTGTGCTTGTGGGGCTTCTTGGCTGGATTTGGCGTTGGCTGCGGGCGCCCAATCGTTGAGGCGGTCGCGCAGGTCGATCACCAGGCGCTCGGCGATTTTTTTGCCGACGCCGGGAATTTTCACCAGTGCTACCAGGTTGTTTTGCAAAATTGCCTGGGCGCACTCCTGGGCTTCCATCGCTGACAGCACCGCCAGGGCCATTTTTGGCCCCACGCCGGACACTTTAATTAGCAGGCGGAAAAAACTGCGGTCCGAGGCGGTGGCAAAGCCAAATAATTGATGCGCCGCCTCGCTGATGGACAGGTGTGTGTGAAGGCTCGCCACCTCGCCCAGCGCGGGCAGTTGGTAAAACGTGGTCATGGGGGCGAGCACTTCGTAGCCCACGCCCATCACGTCAATCACTAATTGAGGTGGCTGTTTTTCCACCAAACGCCCGGTTAATCGGCCTATCACTGTAATCGCCCTCGGCTGAAGCGCCCGGTGAGCTGTACGCGGGCCGTTAAATGAAAGCTATTGGCGTGGCATATCGCCACCGCTAAGGCATCGGCGGCATCTTCTTGCGGCGATGCGGCCAGTTTTAATAGGGTTTTTACCATCTGTTGCACCTGGATTTTATCGGCAGCGCCGGTGCCCACAACGGCTTGTTTTACTTTGCGCGCTTCGTATTCATACACCGTCAAGCCCGCGCAGGCCGCCGCCAACAGGGCCACGCCCCGGGCTTGGCCGAGTTTTAAGGCGCTGGAGGCGTTTTTAGCCATAAAAATCTGTTCGATGGCAAATTGAGCGGGTGCGTGTTCGGCAATAATCTGCGTGATGCCGTCGAAAATAACTTTCAAACGTTCACTTAAGGGGGCGTCTTCTTTGGGGCGGATTACGCCGCTGGCGCAATAACTCAAGCGCTGCCCCTGTTGCTGGATTAGCCCATAGCCGGTTTTGCGTGAGCCGGGGTCTATACCCAGGATGAGTGACATGTGTGCGCCTACAAAGCTTGAGCTTAGAATCGTAAAAAACTGGCGGCAGTTTCACTGCCTGCGTGTGTTGCGTCAACCAAAACCCACCGGCGCGGCTGATCCGGCTGAGGTTTTTAGGATAATTTAGAGTTAAGCTTCTATCATCAATACAACGTTGTATGCTCAGAATCAGGCTGTACGCTCAGAACCACGTTGTCCCCTCAGAACCACGTTGTCTCCTCAGAAAAAAGTTACACCCACAGAGGCTCTGCGAATGAAAACACTGTATTCCGAATTGCGTGTAGATGTGACCGGCGAGCTGGCAGTGGATGCGCTGCACAGTATTTACTGGGAAGTGAGTGGCAACCCTAATGGTGTGCCGGTGTTATTTATCCACGGCGGTCCCGGCGCGGGTTGTAGCCATAACGACCGCCGCTTTTTTGATCCGGCCCGCTACCGCATTGTGCTGTTTGACCAACGCGGCAGCGGGCGCTCCACGCCCCATGCGGAGTTGGAGCACAATAGCAGCGCTGATTTAATCGGCGATATTGAAAAACTGCGCACACATTTACAGATTGAACGCTGGGTTTTGTTTGGTGGTTCCTGGGGGTCAACGCTTGCGCTGCTTTATGCGGAAGCCTTCCCTGAACGGGTGATGGCGATGATTCTGCGCGGTATATTTTTATGCCGAGCGGTGGATTTACACTGGTTTTATCAATCCGGCGCCGATCGGATCTTCCCTGATTACTGGGAGGATTTTATCGCCCCCATCCCCGAAGCCGAGCGCGGCAATTTAATGCACGCCTATTATGAGCGCCTCACCGGCGCTAATGAACTCGCCAAAATGTCCTGCGCTAAAGCCTGGTCAACCTGGGAGGGCCGCTGCGCCACGCTTCGCCCCAACCCTGAAATTGTGCATTATTTTTCCGAACCGCACAGGGCGCTCTCGCTTGCGCGTATTGAGGCGCATTATTTTGTGAATGATGCTTTCATCGCGCCCGACCAAATTATTCAAAACGCCCACAAGCTCGAAAATATTCGCGGCATTATTGTGCATGGCCGTTACGATGTGGTGTGCCCTTTGGATAATGCGTTTGCGCTTCACCAAGCTTGGCCGGGGTCTGAATTACAGATTATTCGCGATGCGGGGCATTCATCTATGGAGCCGAGTATTGTGGATGCCTTGGTGCGTGCAACCGATCAAATTGCCGATGAGTTATATCCTGAGTTTTAACCTAGATTACCGTGCGGCCAATACACACTAAAACAAGCGCCACCTAAGGCGGTATCGCTGATACACGCCTCGCCTTTATGCCAGCGCATCAACCGCTTAACAATGGCCAGGCCCAAACCAAAACCGCGCTGGCTAGAATTGTGCGCGTTATTTAAACGCACAAAAGAATCGAATACGCGCTCGCGCTCCGCATTCGGTATGCCGGGGCCGTCATCGCTCACCGAAACCACTATCTGTTCGGCTTGAATGTGGGCGCGCACTTGAATTTGTGTTTTAGCAAAACGCGCGGCGTTTTCTAATAAATTCAACATCACACGCTCGATTAAGTGCCAGTCTGCGGCTACGAATATTCCACCATCGGCGCATTCAAGCGTGATGGTTAATGCAGGGTTAGCCTCCCGTGCGCGCTGCACAACATCTAATAAAAAATCCTGTATGTTTTCCGTTTGTAAATGCAGCGTGCGGTTTTCTTGTTCGAAGCTGGCGTAATTTAATAATTGATTTACCAGCGCATCCATTTCGTTTACATCCAGCCATAAATTATGCCACTGCACCTGAATGTTTTTAGGTAAATCACAATGAGCCATTTGGTCTTGTGCCATCGTGAGCGCAAATTTCATGCGTGCCAAGGGCGTTCTTAATTCGTGGGAAACCGCATAGGTCATTTCTTTGTAGGAAGCCAAAACCGAATGCAAGCGCTGGCTCATAGAGCAAAAAGCTTCTGAAAGGCTAAATAAAGGCGAGGTTTTTTTAAGTGTTAAACCACAAAAAACGTCAGCAAGCCCCAGCTGCTGTGTTTGCAGTGCCAAGCGGCGTAAATCGCGCATTAACGGCCAAAGCCAACTAAACACTGCCAAACCGATGAAAAAATATACCACCAATAAAATCACCCGATACTGCCAAGGCTCCTGTGGGTGGGGCATGTGGTAGCGCGCATGAATAATCCGTTCGTCTGACACATAGCGGAATAAATCGCGGTAATAAATGCTGGATTTTGGCTCGAAACTGGTGATGCTCATGGATTTTTTTTGTTTTAATTCGGTTAGCGATTTATTGTTGGTTAAATCGCTACCGTTGAGCATTTCAATACTCACACCATCGGCGGTGGTGTAGGGCAATAAATTCGCATGGGCAGCGGAAAAATCCATCAAGATAATGTCCGCCGCTTGCAAGGTGTCATCCGAGGAATCCACCAGTTGGTCAAGGATAAATCCAGCCCCCACCAGTGTGGCCAAAATTAAGCCGTACAGTGAAAAAAACACACGGCCCATTGCTATTACAACGCCTCAGCCACTAATAAATAGCCGCGTCCCCAGATGGTTTTAATGCAGTGGGCGGTGTCCGAAGTTTCACCCAGTTTTTTGCGCAATTGCGAAATGCGCACATCAATTGTGCGGTCCAAACCGTCATAAGGGCGCGAATACACACGGCTAAATAAATATTCCCGGCTGAGCACCTGGCCTGAATGTTTGGCAAAAGTCAGCAATAAATCAAATTCGTGGCTGGATAAATTCAGCGCTTCACCCAAGCGTGTAACCGTGCGTAATTTAAGATTAATGCTGAGTGTTCCCAGCATTAATTCCTGTTGTGATGCGGTGTTGTCGGCACGGAAGCGCCTTAATAAAGCGTTGATTCTGGCCAGTAATAATTGCGGCTCCACCGGTTTTAATACGTAGTCGTCCGCACCGGATTCCAGCCCTTGTATTTGTTCGGTGCTGTCCGTGCGTGCCGTTAAAAACATAATAGGGCCTTGGTAATCGCTGCGAATATCCTGGCATATTTGCAGGCCATTTTTGCCGGGTAAATTAATATCTAAAATAATTAAATCTGGGCAGATGTCAGCGGTCAGGCGCGCGACTTTCAGGCCGGAGGTTTCTTTGTATACGTGAAACCCTTGGCCGGATAAATACTCCTCAATTAAGCTTGCGAGCCGCAAATCATCTTCCACTAATAAAATTTGGCATTTATCGTCGTGAGTCATCAATAAAAACTCCAAGGGTTACGCCGTTTGCGGTGGGCAGTTTGTTGTTGCAGCACTTGAAACCAAGCTTCAACAATGACGCTGTTGTCATTAGGCGGCGCCAGAAAAAACCGCACACTTCGGTTGGCGCGAGGCGACAGCGTGTATTCGCCCAGAGCCGTTTTTTGCCAACATTGCAAAGGTTGCGCCTGGCCTTCCTGAAATAAACAGGCCGACAACGCAGAGGGCGCGTGCCAGCGCAGCGTCACCGTGCCGCCGCACTCGCGCTCAGACGCTTCCAGCACGCACAAACGGGGTGTCAGCGTTAATTCGACGCTTTGACAGTAAGCCCAATTGGGCCAGCCAAGTATTCCGGCCAGCACAATACCGAACCGCCAAGTAAGGTGTTTAAAAATAATAAACACCTCCAATAAATACACTATAAGCGCGTGATTTATCCATCAACGGGCTGGATGACATTTCAGACGAAAACACTTTGGTCGCAGCACCGGCGCGCAATGAAATGTGTTCGCTAATTGGTTTTAAATATTCAAGCCGAACAAGCTCAGACCAGCCGCCTGAGCTTGCTGCGTACTGCGGCAGCTCCTGGGTGGCCTCTTGTTCATCAATGCCAAAATAATAATTAATATAATCTTCAGACTGAAAATTAGCGCCGAATGTGATACGCCAATATTCGAGAAAATCTCGGCTGATAGCCAAACGCAATTCGCGTCCTGAGTGATAGCCGGAAGCCTCTTGTACCAGCTGAACATTAAATTCAAGCGAATCACCGGTATAAATATATTCCAAACCCCCCAATGCACTGGTGTGGCGGTGATGCAAGCTGGAAATGGAGGGGCGAGTACTTGGCCCAACAATGGAGGGTGGGTTGTTTTCGATCGAGGAGGGATTGTTCGACGGCCTGCCATCGGCTATTAAATTTTTGTTAGCGTCATCAAACAGGCTGGACTCCACCCGCCAGCGCCGAAAATACAGTTGCTCTGAACTCGGTTGAAGCAAAAAATTGATTTGCTGGGATGGGCTTTCCCACAAAATCACGCCCGCTTCTAAATTGTCGAGAAAAAACCGCTCGCCGCTGTAACTCAGCCGAGGGCGCACGAGCAAAGGGATATCACTGCCGCCCTTGAGTGGATTGGTACTGACCCCAAGGCCAAACCCAACACTTAAATCCCATTGCCCGCCAGAGGTACAGGGAGCTTGGCATAGCTTGGGGGGCTGATCTGACGTTGAAGGCTTTTGATTCGATGCCGAAGGCTCTTTTGCCAACGCAAATACGGATAGCAGTAGCAAACAGCCAGAGAAAATACTACGTACAACCAAAATACTCACACAATTAAGCTCAGCAAAAGGCGGGATATGCAGGATGCCGCTTTGGCCGCTGCTTGTAATTGGGTTTTTGGTAATAATTTGTAAACCATAACAGGGTGAGTGAAATAACCAGGCAGCACAGCAAGCGGTTAAACCAGCGGGTGAATAGCGCCAGAAACGCAAAAGGCCATCCGAGGATGGCCTTTACCGCTGGAGCTAAGAACTTCTAGTAAGGTAAGTTCAGGCCCAGGTTTTTGCTTAAGAACTCAGCCCAGGTAGTCTCAACTTCGGTATCGTCTTTTTCGATAATACCGTTTTTGTTTTTATCCAGGGTGTAACGCAAATCCACTTGGTTCAGGATTTCAAAGCGTGCAATTTCATTGTCGCTTTCAACCACTAGGGTACCGCTATGAGGTACGGCAAAACCTTGTCCGGTGATGGGTTTTTCCAAGTAAAACTTCAAGCGGCCAGTGGGCAGGCTTGCGCTGTTGGCGTTCGGCTTGCTAACACTTAGGAAATTACCTTTGATACCTACTTCGTAGCTCGCATTACGCATGCTCGATTGCAGGTAGGTTTCGAACTCTTTCAACTGTACAAATTGGTCTTGTGAACCTCTCACTTTGTAAAGCAATGAAGAGCCAGGAATGCCATTCAGCTCGGCGCGGATGTATTCGCTATTAGGGTTGGAAAGAGAAAACTCAACCTTACCTGTAACATCAAGGCTGCGATCGTATTGATCTGGCCCGCCCGTTGACTGAACAACAAAGAAACGATCCAATTCAGCGGTGAGTTTAATAATGATGGTGCTGTTTCTGGGGCCGGTACCAATTCCAGACAGAGATGACAGTGCAACTTTTGCCTTGCCGTTTACTAAATATTGAGAGACTTTACAGTTGGAAAAACCAAAATCAACATAAAATTTAGTGAAGTCAATAAGGCCATTGGTACCTAAACTGGCGGTGTCCAGGCCTAAATTAGCAGCCGCTTCGCCACCCTGAGCGCATACGGTTTTGCTTGCGTCAATGACGAGACCGGTTGCGGAGTCGGCAAATTTGCCTTCAGATTGAAGGCTGCCCACGTTCGCCAGGCCATCACCCACGTTGCCTATCATGTAAGCTGGGCGTGGAGTTTCACTGTCGGTGGTGCCTGGGCCGGTATCGGCGGCGATTTGGAATGCTGTGGCTAAAACGGTTTCCAGGTTGTCGGCTGTAATGCCGGCAGCGCGGTTGTCTACCACGGGTTTAGAATCTACTTTGGCGGTGCCAGAGTCTTTACCGTTACCACAAGCAGCCAGGGCAACGCTTAGTGCGGTGAGAGCGATGGTTTTTACAGCTAGATGAGTCATGCCTCGTCTCCATAGAGAGAATTTTATATAGTGAAGCGAGTATAAGCCTTTACGCTTTTATAAAAGGCAAAGTATTTGGCATTTTGGGTGGACTTACTTAGCGTTACCAACAAGTTGCTACGAATGTGGGGGTTTATTCCTCGTGTATCGCTATTTTCCACGCCTGCCGTGCGTGGTCGGTCTCACATTTTTCGCCCGCCCGTTAAAAATAAATGAATCGCCCGGTGTGGTTACGGGCTGTCCTCGGGTCGTAAGCCTCGGCTGAGCACATAAGATTGGTTAAATAATGAAAAATAAGCCTGTAGCGCTTGGCTTGCGGCGGGATCCCAGCAGGCCAGCAAGCCGATTGCGGCCTCGGCTGTAGACAAGCAGCCGCTGTGTGCTGCTTTTCGCAGCGCATAGTGTGCGGCTTGATGCGGCAGTGCTACGGCAGGCAGCCCAGCCAGCCAGGGTGTGCGGTTAAACATCTTGCGCGCTTGCTTCCAGGTGCCGTCGAGCAAAATTAACGTTAAGCGCCGGTTGTGTAGTTGTGCCTGCTGCTGTAATTCCTCGGGCATCAGCGCGTCTTCGGCGGGAAACACCAGCACCACTAAGCGGCGCGGATCGCTCAGCAGCGACATTATTCCCTCCGGCGCCTGGGTGCGCGCCCACTGAAATACTTGGGTGTTCCGAGGTAAGACATCCACTAACAGCCTGCCGGTATTGGTGGGTTTTAACACTTCGTCTTCGTGCATTAATACAAACCAATCCACACAGCTGTCTGTAGGCGTGACCTGGCCGCAAATGCAATACTCTACTGCTAATAAGCAGCATTCGCAGCGAATGAGGCGTGCGCCCCTTGCGTTAAACGGTTTGGTGGCGCGAGCAAGGCGTGCTTGTCGCAGGCTATGGTAGGAGTGATCTGGCATGTCAAAATGGGCGAGTCTAGCTTTTTATGCCTGCGTTAGCACTGAAGTTTCTAGTTTTATGCCTGTGCCAACCATTAATGGAGATTCAAAATGTCTATACCGCATTGCCCTTGCGGCAGTCAGCAGCCAACCGTTGCTTGCTGTGGCCGTTATTGGGACGGGGCCGTGCCGCCCTCGCCGGAGCACCTTATGCGCGCCCGTTACAGTGCTTTTGCACTAGGGCGCCTGGATTTTTTGCAGGCCACCTTGCACCCGAGCAGCCGTCAACCGGATGAGCTGGAGCAGTTAAAAGCCAGTCAGGCCAATACGCAATGGCTGAAATTACACGTACTGGCGACGCAGAATAATGAGGTGGAGTTCGTGGCTTTTTTTCGTGGTCACGGGCAGATAGGGCAATTACATGAGCGCTCGCGTTTTGTGTTTGAATCGGAGCGCTGGTGGTATGTAGATGGTGATTTATTGCCACCCATTAAATGGGAGCGCAATGCGATGTGTTGGTGTGGCGAAGCGAAAAAATTTAAAAAATGCCACGGGGCGTAATCAGCTCATTTTTAAGGCCTCAGGTTGCGCATTTTGGTTGATGCATATCAACGCAGCCGTGCGAGGCGTGAGCACAATGACAGGACACTTTCCTTGGAGGTTTACCATGATTGAAAATCACAGCCTTGCTCTTGAATTACCCGAGTATAAAGACACGATCCATCGCTTAAAATTAAGTGATGCCCACTTCGCCAAATTGTTTGATGAATACCATACAAAAGACAAAGAGATTCATCGCATTGAGCAGGGGGCGGAGGTGTCGTCTGATGATTATATTGAAACCCTAAAAAAACAACGCCTGCATATTAAAGATACTTTATTTTCTATGCTGAAAAGCGCTTAAGCGTTAACACCCCAACTGCGCGCAGCCCTTTTTTGTGTTGCGGTGTTGTGCGCAGGACATCCAACTGTCATCCCCCCTCTAAGCACCCGCATCCTCGCCTTTCTGCATGATTCGTCACGCCTTTCGCATAAATTAAAATGGTCGAACCTGAAGCCCTATGCGCCATCAATTTTAACCACCACCTATGTGTTTTATATTTGCAGGGTGGGCATGATTTTTGGGGGAATTTCGATGTGATTTGCGGGGGTAAAATAATTGTGTAATTTATTGGACAAGCGCCACCGAAACCACCTAATATCAGGTAAAAGGATCTTGTGGTTTGTGTATTTATTTTGTTTTTAAGTGGCAAAATTGCTGCGGGTGTTCTATACGCTCAAAATTACAGGCGTAATAAGCAAGAGAATCAGGTGTAATAAGCAAGAGAAATAAGGAATATGAGTGTTTGAATTGCGGAAGCTCAAAAGCCATGCATGAAAGCCACAAAAGAAAATGCAAAAAATTGGAATTTTAAAAATAAATCAAGCTGCGCAACACCTAAGGAAAAACACAGCAGCCGTAATGCTGTAATACAACGGCAATAGAAGTTCAGTAGAAGTTTTAAACGGGGCAGGCATTCTGCAACCATCCACAAATTTTTAATTTAAACATAGCGAGGTTATTTTTAAATTGCGATACATTCGGGCTGACCGTTCGGCTTGAATCGAGGCACGTTTTGCTTTGACATCTACCACCACATTCACCTCTTGGGGACATGAATTTATGGGTAAAAAATCGCATGCTGGGCGCCACCATTCAACGTACCACGGTGATCCGAGTTACGAAACCTTACATCCGAAATCGCTACGCAAACGCGGCAGAATTGACGACAACATAGTCGAAATCAGATCCCGCTCTCAGCAAGTCGAAACCGCCTACTCTCCCCCTCGCTCTACACAACCCTTCCGCGCTAAAACCTCTTCCCAACAGCAATACATTAATGCCATCAACACACACATGCTTACCTTTGGTATCGGCCCTGCGGGTACCGGTAAGAGCTATTGTGCTGGGGCATTGGCAGCTGAGGCTCTGGAGTCTGGGCGTATTGAACGCATTATTTTGACGCGCCCGGCGGTGGAGTCTGGGGAGAACTTGGGTTTTTTACCGGGTGATTTGGACCAGAAGTTTTCGGTGTATATCGACGCCTTCCGCGATATTTTGAACGAGCGCCTCGGTGCGGGCACGGTGGATTACTGCTTGCGTCACGGGCGAATTGTGGCGGCGCCTTTGGCGTTTATGCGCGGTAAAACGTTTAATAGCAAAACCTTTGTTATCCTCGATGAGGCGCAAAACACGTCGCCTGCCCAGATGAAAATGTTTTTAACGCGCATTGGTGAAGATTGCCGCGTGGTGATTAATGGCGATATTCAGCAGAGTGATATTAAGGGCCCCAACGGGTTGGCGGATGCGGTATTTCGGCTGGGCCGGTTGGAGAATGTTTATATTCACGAATTCGAGCGCGGGGATATTGTGCGCAGTGGGTTGGTGCGGGATATTCTCGATTGTTATGAGTTGTCATAGCGAGTAGTTACATGCGGGCGCGGAAGGTAAAAAAGTTTTGCCCAAATGCGTTTTTCCCGCCATACTTCGCGCCCCTAGGCACCCGTAGCTCAGCTGGATAGAGTAGGTGGCTTCGAACCACTTGGTCGGGAGTTCGAATCTCTCCGGGTGCGCCATATCTCCAAAGCCCTCTTTATGAGGGTTTTTTTTTAGGTGTGCAGCCTTCATGTACGGTTTTTAGGTTTACGTTTCGCAATGAAAATACTGGATTCTCTGAAGCTGTGGCTTAAAGCGTCGGGCCATTGGGTCTATCCGTTGATTGCGCTGGGCCTGGCGGCTTTGGTGTACGAGGGGGTGGCTCAGCTGCTGAAGAAGCTAGACCTGCACCAGGTTTGGCTGTCGGTGCAGGCCACACCGCCTTCTGCCTTGATGTTGGCGCTGGTTGCCACTGGTGTGAGCTATGTGGCGCTGATGGGTTATGACTTTGGCAGCTTGCGTCTTGTGGGCGCAAAAATCCCTGCGAAAAAAACCGCTAAAACCGCATTTATGGCGTACGCGATGGGTAATAGTTTGGGCGCCGCTATGCTGACCGGCGGCGCTTTGCGTATGCGGCATTACATGGCGGAGGGTGCCAGTGCCGGGCAGGTGGCGCGGGCGATAGTGATTAATGCGCTGAGTTTTGGCCTGGGGATTGGTGTGCTGGGCGCGCTGGGGATTGTTTGGCAGAGCGATAAGGTGGGGGAGGCGATTCATCTGCCTGCGCTGTTATTGCAGGTGCTTGCGGTGGTGTTTTTGGTGTGCCTGGGCTTGTGGGGTGCGATGGGGCACCGTTTACAAGGGTTGCGCTTGCTGGGCAGAACCTTACCGCTGCATCCGGGGCATCGGTTTTTGGTGTTGCAGTTGGTGGTTTCCTGTTTGGATATAGCCGCTTCAGGATTTGCGCTGTGGATTTTGCTGCCCGATGGTGCAGTAAGTTTCAGCCTGTTTATTGTGTATTTCGCCATCGCCATTGCGTTGGGTGTGCTCAGCCACGTACCGGGCGGGCTGGGTGTTTTTGAGGCGCTGATGTTGTTGTGCGTGGGCAAGGATGTGGGGCCGGAGGCGCTGACGGCAGCGCTGTTGGTGTTTCGCGGGGTTTATTTCCTTATCCCTTTGATGCTGGCGTTTTTACTGCTCGGGTTTGAAGAGTGGTGGATGGCCCGCCGAAGCGGCCAAAAACCTTAAGCTTTGGCCGCCTTTTGATTCATTTAGATTCCTTCATTAAACCTAGAAACCTCAGTTGAATCACCCAAGTCTGCGCAACCCCTTGGCCCATCTAGCAAAAGTTTAAAATTTCGAACAACCAATAAGGTTGCCCTTCATTTTAAACTTTCACTATCTGAACCAATGGCTTACACAGCTTT
>JBEGTZ010000320.1:0-4937 GCA_041179125.1 Pseudomonadota bacterium
AACCGCGCCTACAAAATGACAGAAAATTCACACTGGCAATACCACACACAGAGGTATTTCCTTGGCAGGCGAATAGGTTATTCAAAATTTGAGCCACACAAGATGCCTGGCACAGGTAATACATCCGTGAAATAATCCTATAAAAATCACAGCCCTATAAAATAAAAGAGTTCTCCTTATGAAAGTATTGGTAACAGGTGGTGCAGGTTATATTGGCTCTCATACGTGTATTGAGTTGATTCAGGCGGGGCATCAATTGGTGGTGGTGGATAATCTTGCCAATGCCAAGCGTGAATCGCTCACCCGTGTGGAGGCGATTACCGGTACGCAAATTCCATTTTATGAAGTGGATGTTACAGACCGTGCGGCGCTGAGTGAGGTTTTTAGACGGGAATCGCCGGTGGATGCGGTGATTCATTTTGCTGGGCTTAAGGCCGTGGGAGAGTCCAGTGAGAAACCGGGGGAGTATTACCGCGTTAATGTGTACGGCTCATTGGTGCTTGCGGATGTGATGGAGGAACACGGCGTTGCGCTGTTGGCATTTAGCTCTTCCGCCACGGTGTATGGCGACCCGCAATCAGTGCCGATCCGTGAAAATTTCCCTGTGGGGGCCACCAACCCCTACGGGCGCAGCAAGTTGATGGTGGAGGAGATTCTGCAAGACTTGGCAAAGCGCTCTAACAACAGGCTAAAAATTGCCTTGTTGCGTTATTTTAATCCCATCGGCGCCCATGAAAGTGGCACGATTGGCGAAGACCCGAAGGGGATCCCCAATAATTTGCTGCCTTATGTGGCGCAGGTGGCTGTGGGTAAATTGCCCTGCCTGCGGGTGTTTGGGAATGACTATGCCACCGTGGATGGCACGGGCGTGCGCGACTATATACATGTGGTGGATTTAGCGCGCGGACATTTGGCCGCTATGAATCGCTTGGCCGGGGGGGCGCCCGGTGCCTATGTGTGGAATTTAGGCACGGGCAGAGGGTTTAGTGTGCTGGAGGTGGTAAAAGCATTTGCAGCGGCCAGTGATCGAGAAATTCCCTTCGAATTCGTGCCCCGCCGCCCCGGTGATATCGCCGAGTGTTACGCCGACCCTAGCCTTGCGGCACAGGAGTTGAGCTGGCGTGCTGAGTTTGATTTAACGCGGATGGTGGTTGATGCCTGGCGTTGGCAATCGCAAAATCCTAATGGGTTTGAGTAGGTTAATCTTGGTAGGGGCGCAATTCATTGCGCTCCATTCGGCGGGCAAACCACCCAATCAAGGCGCGATGAATCGCGCCCCTACGTGAAACATGCTGCCGGTGGATTAATCCCGCCCGCCAAAAATCCCCGCTAAAGCACGGTTCCCCTTTAAAAAGGACAAAAACCCTTTGTTGGGGGAGGATTGGCGGCTTAGGTACATTTCGCGGATAAAGTTTACGTCTAACTCGTAGCTGCTGGGGTCGAGGTCTTGGGTGATTTCAATGCGCTCAACTTCTGCGGGCGTCAGCTTGCCGGCATCGAGTTTGGCTTGTTTGTTTTTCTCGTCAACGGCTAAATCTAGGAACATAGGTTCAGACAAGGGGCGCTTGAGGGTATCCAATACAATCATGATTTTGGGTTTTAAGCGCCGCTCAAAATTTTGCTCCACCACAACGGCCACTTCCCCGGTGGATAATTCCACCAGTGTGCCGGTGGGGTACAGCCCGATGGCGCGGATGAATTCCACCACGAGGTCGGATTGAAATAATTCATCGCGCACTTCATACAGCCTGGCCACCGCCTTGGAGGGCGAGTAGGTGCGGTTTTCGCCCCTGGGTGTGGTGGTTTCGTCGTAAAAAGTAACGATACCTGCGATTTTCCCCAGCAGGGGGATTTTGTCGCCGCGCAGTTGGTCGGGGAAGCCGCTGCCGTTTAAGCGTTCGCAGTGGGTTTTAACTACGGAGGTGACACGAGGCTTGATGTCGGGCAGTTCGCGCAGGATTTCCACCCCGAAATCGACGAATTTTTCGTAGGCGGCTTGTTCGGCTTGGGTACGGTTTTGTTTTTCGAGCATTTCTAGCGGCAAACGGGTTTTGCCTAAATCTTTCAGTAAAAGCCCCAGGGCTAACACGTCAAGATCCACTTTGGGCAAGCCGATGTGGCGGCCAAATAATATGCCCCATACGGCGCAGCGCACGGCGTGGCTGTAGGTGTATTCGTCTTTTTCTTTGACGCGGCTTAACCAGGTGAAGGCATCTGGGCTGCGCAAAACGCTGTCCACCATTGCACTGGCGGTGCGTTTGGTTTCTTGGATGGGTAATTCATTGTCCGTCCCAACCTGATGCATGACCTCGCTAATGGCGGTGTACACCTGCTGGTGGAGTTCACGCGCGCGGACGATTTCGCGTCCTAAGGTTTCAACCACCGGGTACAGGTTATGCTGCACCTTAATGGGCGCCACATCGGTGACTTTAACCTTGCCGGAGCTGGGTGTTTTTAGGTTTGTCGCGCCGGAGCCTACGCTGCTAAGGGTGCGCAAGGTGGTTTTAACTGGGCCAGGGCCTTTGGCGATGTCAATAAAGGCGTGGTTGCAGTGAACCTTTAACAGCTGGATTTCATCCAGCGTGTTGATATAGAACCCCTGTAAGGGGAACGGAGTTTGTGTCCAAGGCCTATCCAATCCCGACACAAACATGCCGAGGGTAAGCTCATTCACATCGATTTTAATCTGCTTAATTCCCAAGATCATGCCCTCTAGCTAAACAGTACGTACAACCCCTGCTATAAGATTATAAACCAACCAAATTGGATAAATGTTAATCAAATCCTGGCAATGTGAAATTTGGGAACAAGCCCAAACTCAGTCTGCCGACTGGTAGAAAAATAGCCCCTCATACTGACACAAATCCACCAAAAACCGCTGTATTCATTAGTGATGAATCACTCACTCTCGGCGTGGTACTGCTCCGAAAGCTCACCCACGGCGGAAATAAAAGCCCCTGCATGGGCAGGATCTACCTCGGGGGTGATGCCGTGGCCTAAGTTAAATACATGGCCGCTGCCGCGCCCGTAGGATTTAAGGATACTGGCAACTTCCTCGCGGATACGTGCGGGGGAGGCGTAGAGGATGCCGGGATCCATATTGCCTTGCAACGCTACTTTGTGGCCCACCCGCGCGCGGGCTTGGCCTATATCGTTTGTCCAATCAAGCCCCAAAGCAGTGGCGCCGGTATCTGCCATAGATTCCAACCAAAGGCCGCCGCCTTTGGTGAATAAAATCACCGGCACGGGGCGCCCTTGGTGTTCTTTGATAAGGCCGTCCACGATGCGTTGCATGGGCTTGAGGGAGAATTCTTGGTAGGCGGCGGCAGAGAGGGCGCCGCCCCAGGTATCAAATATTTGAACCGCCTGGGCGCCGGCTAAAATTTGTGCGTTTAAGTAGCCGATTACCGATGCCACCAGTTTGTCCATTAATAGGTGCATCACCTCTGGCTGGTTGTACATTAGAGTTTTGGAGCGACGGAAGTCTTTGCTGGAACCGCCTTCAAGCATGTAGGTGGCCAGTGTCCAGGGGCTACCGGAAAAACCGATAAGCGGCATACGGCCATTGAGTTCGCGGCGAATCACCCGCACGGCGTCTAACACATAGGGTAAGTCTTGCTCGGTGTTAACCACGGGCAAGGCTTCGATGTCGGCGGCGGTGGTGACGGATTTTTTGAATTTGGGGCCTTCACCTTCGCCAAAATACAGGCCTAAGCCCATTGCGTCTGGGATGGTGAGGATGTCGGAGAATAAAATGGCGGCGTCGAGCGGGTAGCGTTCTAGCGGTTGAAGCGTGACTTCGCAGGCCATTTCAGGATTGGTACACAGGCCCATGAAGTTGCCTGCTTTGGCGCGGGTGGCGCGGTATTCGGGCAGGTAGCGTCCGGCTTGGCGCATCATCCATACCGGGGTGCGGTCTACGGGTTGGCGCATAAGGGCGCGCAGGAAACGGTCGTTTTGCAGTTCAGTCATGTTGGTTCTCAATACCCAAATGGGGTTGGGACATCTGGTGATAGCCGCAGCCGGGCCGATCTGCTATCACGGTTTTTATTATTAGGCGGTGCGGAATGGCTTGCGCAGACTAGCCCGGACGCGTAACCGCCCATGATAAGCGCTGAGGAAGCGATTTGGGAACGCACACTAACATTGAATCTGCGCCCTGTCAGGCACTGTGACGCAGACCACTTAAGCTGGCGCTTATTTCACCTTGGCTGGGCGAAGGATTAACTTCCGATGCGCCTCGATACTATCCCAAAACGTGCTGATGGGTAGGCGCCGCAACCAAACTGCGGGCTGGATATTCTTCCTGTTCCCGGTAAGCAGCTGGGCATTATCCTGAACAGCTCAGTTGAATCTAAAAACCTTAGCTGGACGCCAACATCTAACGCCTACCGCAGGGTTGGCGGGCGTAGTCTGACAATCCCGTTGCTTGTGATGGTTATATTTCTTTGCTTTTGTGACTAACTTTGTGCGCGTTTTGCTCCCAATTTTGGCCATCAAATTCAACGATGCTCATGTGTCTTGGTGGAGCATCTAAACAATTTACATTGATGTCTACGCCGTCTGGATTTGACCGGGGTATATAGAATGGCTTGATGCCGCATACCGCACAAAAGGTATGTTTGGCGACTCCGGTATTAAATGTGTAAGTGGTTAAGAATTCGCGGCCAGTTAGGAGTTTGAATTTGCTCTTGGGAACGATGAGGTGAAGGAACCCAGATTTCTGGCAAATGGAGCAATCACAACGTTCAACTTCCACTGACTCAGGGGCGTCAACTTCAAAAGTAATTTTTCCGCAATGACAGCTGCCTTTATAGATCACAGAACCCTCTCAGAAACATAACGCCTGTATTTAACCTAGAAACCTCAGTTGAATCACCCAAGTCTGCGCAACCCATTGGCCCATCTAGCAAAAATTTAAAATTTCGAACAACCAA
>JBEGTZ010000321.1:0-10167 GCA_041179125.1 Pseudomonadota bacterium
TCGAAAAACAGGTTTTTTGGCTTTTTGGGGGTTGTTTTTTGATTGATTTGAAAAGTGTTGCTTTAAAAAATCGTGTTTTTGATCGCGCGGGGTCGAAAATCGGCTTCGTGCAAAGGTCTCAAAATAATTTAAAAACCTTACCTAAAAACCGCAACCGGGATTGTTGCGGTTTTTAGACTTAATCTTTGAAGCGACGTAACTATTCAGCACTCCCGAAGAGTTGAGTAGAGCGTAGGTTGGGCAGTCATGCCCAACACAACACATTCCGCTCCAGCACGCCGATATTTCAAGGCGCCGCATTCCGACCATTTTTTATCGAAGACACTGCTGCGTTGGGCATTACTGCCCAACCTACAATTAATGTATCGCACGGATACATGCTGAATAGTTACAACCTAAAAACCTCACCCAACAGCTCCGCTCAAATCTTTTACGTGTCAGCAAAACAACTCGTGACGCAGCGCAGCAAAACAATGCCGGATAAGCCGCGCGCAAACCTGCATATCGCAACGATATAACAACGCAATAACATCACAATATAAAAATTGTTATTGGCTAAGCAGCAGGAGCCATAACCATAGCCCAGGAAAGCTGCCCCCACAGAAAAAATATTAATTTTTTTACATGCAACACATTTATGCCACATAAAATTAATTAAATGTTCACACAGCCGTCCCTGCACTTACCATGCCCATAAAAAAAATTTCAATAATAAAAAATTAAAAATTTCCCCCTCTATAAACAAAATAAAAATCAATAAAATGCCTGTTGACAGCCCTCGTTATTGACTATATAAATTAATAAAACCAATTAAACATAGGTGTGCGCTTAATATGGAAGCATTATTAACCAAAGTGTCACCCAGAACATTTAATTGGCGCCTCATAGATAAAAAACAATTTCGTTTGTACGTACTCACCCATGCACTCGCACTGGTTTCTATTTTTAATTTACCCAATAACTGGTTCGTCTTATTAATTATTAGCCATACAATGGTTATTGGTTTTGGAATTACATTGGGGTTCCACCGTTTATTGTCCCACCGCAGCTATAGCGCCCCTAAATGGTTAGTACGGCTTTTAGCCTTATTGGGGACTCTAGCTTTGCAGGGTGGCGTGTTAAGTTGGTGCGCAGCACACAGGTCTCACCATGCGCACACCGATCAAAGGGGCGACCCGCATTCAATAGCCAAGGGGCGCTGGTGGAGCCATTTAGCCTGGGCCGTACATAAAGGCCCCAATGGGTTTCGTTATAAACAATTCGATAAATTAGTACACGATTTACATTGCGACCCAGCATTAGTTTTTTTAGAAAAAAACTTATTAAACATTACCGCAATACTTTTTGTTGTAACACTATTATGCTTCGGCTGGGAAGTAGCATTGTTTATTTTTCCTTTACGTATAGTATTTGGATGGCACACCACTTTTTTTGTTAATAGCCTCGCTCACGATGTTGAATTAGCACGCAGCGGACAGCCATCTGCAAAAAATGTATTTTGGATTAGCCTGCTTACCTTTGGTGAAGGATTCCATAAAAATCATCACGCAAGCCCTGGGCGCCCGAATTTCTCCCGGCAGTGGAATCAGCCCGACTTTGGTTATTGGATACTAATAATACTTTTTTATCTAAAAATTATTGAATTTCGTAGGGGCCGCTCATGAACAGAAACGAATTTGTTCAGCAGTTCAAAATTCGTGCGGCAAATGAGCCGTCTGTACTGACGCTTGCCGGTACAGGGCTTAATGGTGCGGCTCAAGTAGCTATTTTGTGCGATATTAGCCTTGCAGTTTTAGAGAAATTAAAACGCGTCAATGTGGTGTCTGGCAGCTCATTTTCTTATTTTATCTTGCAGGCCTACCACACGGGCGGCCTCAGAGAAGATCGCTTCCCACAATTTGACCAGCTCAACCGTGCATTACATGGCGGTGGTATTTTAAGAGCCATTGCTCGGCTGGGGCCGGTGATTTTGCGCAAAGGTGCCTTTTTCCAAAATGATTTATTAGGGCAGACAGGTAAACATTTATTTACTGAAGAATTCTGCAACCGTAAATTAAGTTCTTTTCCCTCTAATTTATGTTTTTGGTCTTACTGCCAAAATACCAATGCACTTATTGAAATTAGTACCAACAATGGTTTCGGCTCCATGACGGTAACGGATTTGATTCGCGCCACCGCATCCGCTAAATTTTTACACGGGCGCTTTGAGTGCGCAGGTCATCACTTTCTTGATCCTAATTTTTCACCCAAAGCGTCTGCGCTAATAAAGCATTTTTTTACTATTCGTGAAAATCATCTTGTGGTTAATTTTAAACGCAGCTCGTCACGCGGGCGCACATTATTGCTAAAACAAGATAATTCCACGCACCCTTCCATATCCATTATGCGCGATTTTATATTTTTCACATTGGGCATTCCAAACCCGTATATTAACAACACACACATTGACGCATTAGCTATTTTAGGGGGGTAATTGTGGCAAACAAAGCGGACATCATGTACCACTATGATGATGACTTTAATTTCTATGAATCTATTTTAGGGCGCTCATTAGCCTATAGCTGTGGCGACTGGTTGCTGGCCAATAACCTAGACCAAGCACAGGATCAAAAATTAGCCAAGCTGTTAGCTATGGCCAAAGTGGGTTCGGGTACTCAATCTCTGGTTGATTTGGGTTGTGGCTGGGGCAGTTTGCTCAAATATGCGTCTTCACATCACCCACACATTAAAAATTTAACCGGAATTACCCTAAGCCCAGGCCAAGCCGAATTTTGCCGAGGCTCCACTGATGCACGGCGTATTAAAATAGTGGAGCAAGATATATTTGATTACATTAAACAACCAACAAACACATTTATGTTTGATGCCGCTATATCTATTGGCGCATTTGAACATTTTGCCACGCCCAAAGACTTCCAAAACCGCACACATATTGCGCGCTATAAAACTTTTTTTGAAGGTGTGAAAAAATTAGTAGCGGGCAACCTCGGATTACAAACCATTGTTACACGCAGAAATTCCGAAGATTTAAGCGTTGAACAACGCAAAAAAGTGGTGCGCCTCTGGTTTTATATCTCCAAACATATTTTCCCTAATTCACTGACGCCCCCACTGGATGACGTTTTAGAAGCAATAGACGGTATCTACACTGTGGAGCGCCTAGAGGTCAATTCGGAGGATTATGCCAAAACATTAAATGCTTGGAGCATAAACCTGGATGGCATTAAACAGCACATCGCACCGGCAACCTACGATCGCTTTAAAAAATATTTTGATTTAACACAAGAGCAATACGAGGCGGGTAATTTGGGTATTTCTCGGTTTAGTTTAAAACCGATTCGCTAACCTAGAAACCTCAGCTGAGCACCCAAAACAGTGTGCTTGCTGGAGTGAAAGTTAAAAATGGAGAACAAGCTTATTGGTTATTCGGTATTTTTAACAACTAAGGGGATAGCCACCCGAGTCACCGAACCAAATGGCGCGGAATACCCAATAGCAGCAGCTAAATCGGCCCCGCCAAATAAATACAAAAATGCCTTAATAACTCCCGCATGGGTAATGATAATAGCGGGGGTTGGGCGGGTGATATTTTCTGCAACAAATCTTTTTACACGCTGGCATAAATCGTCAAAGGATTCGCCTTGGGGGGGTGTAAAAAACAGGTAATTTTCTGCCCAGGCATCTAATTGGGCGCGGTCAATGGCATCCCAGGGCGTCATTTCCCACGCGCCAAAATTTAATTCTTTAAGCAGTGGATTAAAATTAACCGAACACTTAGGAAATAAATCTGCCGCAAGTGTGACACAGCGGCGCAATGGGCTGCAAAACACACAGGCTTCAGCGGGTAATTGTTTTAATAATGTTTGGAGTTGCTGCGCGTCCGCTGCACAGTGGATGGCCCTTGCAGGAATATCACTTTGCCCATAACACAGGCCGTCATCTACCGACGGTTTAAAATGGCGGACTAAATAAACAGGTGTTGAGTGTGACAAAGTATTTTTAGCGCTCCGCTGGCAATTCAATTCTCGCAAGGACCAATGCATTTGCACGCGGCAGGAGAGTGCTTGGGGTTATAAATTACGAAGCGCGCGCAAAAGTGGTTTTACAGCGCTGCCCCTTATCAACCATTGCCGAATACAGACCACACCAATAATACAAACAGGTAAAAATTCACCTCAGAAAGCTGTTGTACCGCACCCAAACAATCGCCGGTAAAACCGCCAATTCGCGCTTTAAAATAACGCGCCAATAAAAAAGTACTCGCTGCCGCTGCCGTCAACCCAGACCATAAACTCACGGCCAATAAACCATTAATCCCCCAAAAGGCGATGCTGGATAACATCCATAAAGGAATTAAACCCAAGGCGGCGGAAAACATTAAATGTTCTAAACGAATATCCGTGGCCAGCGGGCGGCTTTTGCTGGAGCCGTCAAATTGCACATAATCCAGCGAATAAATCACCACGGTGGCCATAAATCGGCTGGCGGCAAAACCACACACCATCACCCAGCCAAACCCCATATCAAATTGCGCAATATTTAATAAGGCTAAATATTTAGTGGCTAATAAACCGATTAACCCCACAACGCCATAGGTGCCTAATCGTGAATCTTTCATAATGGTGAGAATTTGCGGTTTGGCGTAGCCGCCACCAAACCCGTCGCAACAATCCGCCCAGCCGTCTTCATGAAAGGCGCCAGTGGCAAAAATCCCTATTACCAACGTAAGCAATACGGCTAAGTCCACCGTAAATGCCAAGCTAAACAGGTAAAAACAGCCTGCGCACAATAGGCCCAAAATTAAACCGATTAAGGAAAAATAACGGGCGCCTTGCTGTAGATGTTCGTCGTTAAATGCCACCCATTTGGGCGCAGGAAAACGCGTGAAAAATACCCACGCATTAAAAAAATAATGAATTTCTCGCGAGAGCAATTCGGACTTAAATTGCACGACTGACACCTGCCGTTTCGAATGAGGCCATAGAATTAATAAACCGTACAGCGGCTTTTACTAAAGGATAGGCCAATGCGGCGCCGCTGCCCTCCCCTAAACGCAGGCCTAAATCCAGCAGGCCTGTAACCTTAAGATGTGCTAATAGATGCCGATGCCCAGGCTCAGAGGAGGTGTGACAAAATACACAATACGCCAGTGCATTGCTATTAATTTTCACCGCCGCCAACACCGCTGCGCTGGCAATAAAACCGTCCACTAATACCACCATGCCGCGCGCGGCTGCGGCTAAACAGGCGCCCGCTAGCATAGCCAGCTCAAAACCACCAAAAACCTGTAAGGCTTTTGCGCCATCCGGCGCCGTTAAATGATGCTTAGCCAGCGCTTGTTGGAGTATTTTAGTTTTTGTAGCCACGCCTGACGCATCCAAACCGGTGCCTGGCCCCACTAAATGTTCGAGGGCAACGCCAGTTAATACCTGCGCCACCAATGCGGCACTTGCGGTATTGCCAATGCCCATCTCCCCCAGCGCCACCAAATTGCAACCCGATTGAAATAATTCTGCTATTAATTCATCGGCGTATTTAAACGCCAACATTAATTGCGCCTCTGTCATGGCCGGCTGCTCGCAATAATTGGCCGTACCCTCCGCAATTTTTACGGTTTTTAAGGCCGGATGCGCGGGGAAATTTGCCTTTACTCCGGCATCTACCACCCAAAGCTGCAAACCCGCTTCCGCGCAAAAACCATTAATCGCCGCGCCGCCGTGTAAAAAATTCAGCACCATTTGTGCGGTGACTGCTTGTGGGTACGCGCTAATACCCGCTTGCTCCGCCGCACCGTGGTCGCCTGCAAATACTAATAAATGCGGCGCGTTAATGGCTGGGTCTAAGCGTTGCTGAATTAAACAAATCTGCATCGCTAAGTTTTCTAGCGCGCCCAGCGCACCTAGCGGTTTGGTTTTGTTGTCTATTTTGGCTTGAATATTAGGGCGCAAGGCTTCGTTAATTGGGCTTATAGTAAAGTGCATAAATAAAAACTCCAGGACGCCTACAAAAAAATTAAAATTCAATGCCGCGCTGCGCTTTAACCCCAGCGCGGAAGGCATGTTTAATATCGTTAATTTCGCTAACGGTATCGGCTAGTTCAATTAATTCCGGGATGGCGCTGCGCCCCGTGAGGATAATATTTTGCTGTGGCGGTTTTTGTTTGAGTGCGGCAATACAGGCCGTTAAATCTAAATAATTGAAGTCAAACATATAGGTGATTTCATCAAACAACACCAAGTTAATACTTTCATCCTGTAAAAACGCCTGCGCTTTTTGCCATACCGCCTGCGCTGCCGCCATGTCTTTTTGTCGGTTTTGGCTGTCCCAGGTAAATCCTGTGCCCATTATTTCGTAACGCACATTAGGGTGTTGTTGGAAAAACTGCTGCTCACCGGTTTTCCAAGTACCTTTAATAAATTGCACCACAGCCGCCGTTTGGCCGTGGCCCACCGCACGCAATAAGGTGCCAAAACCGGAACTGCTTTTACCTTTACCCTGGCCGTATAAATAAATAATAACGCCACGTTTTTCTTTGGCGGCGGCTACCGCTGCACGCACTTTTTGTTGTGTATCCTGCATTGCAGCTTGGTGCTGTGTATCCTGTGAGTCAGACATAAAATATTTTCCCAAAAAAAAGGCGCCGCAGCGCCTAAAACCCTAAAAACATGTGGTTTAAAACGACCAGTGTATACCCACACAGGCATTTAACTGCGCGCTATTGTACCCTTTAACCTCTTGATATTCTTCATCCAATACATTGTTCACGCGCATATAAATACGATCAGATGAATTAAACTGCCAAGCCGTTTGTATATCCACCACAGAATAATCTTCCATTAAGCTGCCGCCATAGGCGTGCTGATTAAATGCACTGCGGTAATTAATATCCGTTTGCCAGGCCGCAGCAAAAAATTCTAAATGCGCGCCCAGGCTATAGCTGTTTTCCGGGCGTTGTAGCCTTTCACGTTGGGCGTCGCTACCGGCTAAATCACTGGAATTTTGCTGTGTTTCTAAATGGGTATAACCCATGCGCAGGTGCAAGTGTGATGACATCTGCCACTGGCCGCCTAATTCCACGCCCTCAGAGCTGCTTTCACCTTCGGTTTGCACATAACCACTGTAATTTAACGAATCATAAAAAATTTCGTTTTGAATTTTATTACTGAACACAGTGGCGCTAAGTGAAAGCTGTTGCCAGCGGGCATCTAAGCCTGTTTCTATTCCTTGGCTGGTTTCTTCCTTAAAGTTTTTTTGTGCTTCTGGGCTTGAGTTATTCAAATACAGTTCGTAAAAACTCGGTAAACGAAACCCGGTACTGGTGGCGGCGCGCCATTTTAATTCTGGGCCTGCGGTGGGAATAACATAAGCCGCCGCTAAACGGTAACTTTCATGGGCGCCATATTCTGGGGAGGAATCCCAGCGTGCGCCCAAGCTATAAGAAAACGCCTCTATGGGATTAATTAACCACTCAGAAAACACCGCGTAAGATTCGCGAGCTTCATCCGCTTTGGCGCCATTACCCGCCACTTTATGTTCTTGATAGTTCTCGTGTTTAGCGCTTAAGCCTAAACTGCTGCGCACTTGGGTATTAAATTGATAATGGGCAAAATACTGTGCTTCATCACTGCCGCCACTCACCGATTGGTTTTTAACATCCTGTGAATTTAAATAACGGTCGTGTTGATTGGTGTAATGCGCTAAGGAGAACTCTTGTTCTAAAGTGTTCCCAGCATAATGCCAATCTAAACGCCCTGCGCTGGATATAGATTTATCATCACAACTATCAACTCGCGCATAATTTATATCTGAGCAATAATCGTATTCGTTAGCGCTGCGATTAAATCGCCCCACCAATCCTAGCGAATGCTGTTCATTTAAATGCGCGCGGGTTTTTACGTGCAAGTTAGCCGCACGAAAACCGTCATTATCGTTTGATGTATCGTCCGGGCGGGCATTAAACCCTTCGGTTTGCACTAAGCCTGAGCTAATAAAATAATCTAGGCTTTGGCTTTTCCCGCGCAGGTTAGCGCTGAGGTTTTGTGTTTGAAAACTCCCGCCTTCCATCGCAATATCACCTTCCATTGCCGCTTTGGCTTCCGGGGTGAAAACAGAAATAACACCGCCTGAATCGGCACCGTATATTAAGGCCTGTGGGCCTTTTAATATTTCTACACGGCCTAATTGTTGATTTAATAATGCATCAAAACGCGGCGCTATTTGTGTGGACGTGGTGTCGCTGACGGCGATGCCATCAATATATAAACGCGTGCGAAATGCATCCTCGCCGCGAATATATATGCTGGTTGCCTTGCCCAACCCACCGGAATTGCTCACGTTAATGCCAGGCACTGTGCGCAAAACATCCGCCAGTGCTGTGTTGTTGCGCTGGATTAAATCCTCGCGGGTTAATACATCCACCGATACGCCCACCTGCGCCATCGGCTGCGCAATACGGCTTGCCGTAACAACTACTTCGTCAAATTCAGTTTTTTGATTAGTGGCTTGCGCTGCAAAAAGCACACTCGGCACACACAAACTGGCCGGGGCAATAAAAGATAATAAATAAAATTTGGCCATCGCCATAATTAAGTCTCCCAAATAAAAATCATTGGGAAAACAAACGGCTGGTAGCGGCGCTAAAAAAGCAAATACACGCAAAAAGCAGGGATGCTCGCGCCGCAAAATACCACGCCACCCGCCCTCCGCAAGTTGGTTAATGATTCAAAAAACACACTAAAATAAAATGCATTTTAAGAAGTACATCCAAGGCCGGTATCCGGGCTTATGGCGAGCTTATTAAATAAGCGGGGCAACGCCTTCCCATGTTGAACACAGTGGCGAATGTTGCCGTTTAACCAATAACCGTTGCGGGGGCAGCGCAGGTTTTTCACCTGCTTCCCGTTTTACCTAGAGCCTTTGCGGTTCTAGGCGTATCTAAACACTGTTGTTTAGCACCTTGGAGTGCGCGCATAGTAGGGATGTGGTGCGCCAAACGCAAACTACGCAGGCGCACAGGGCAGCACGCTGTGTCACAATAGCGGCTTTTAACCTAGAAACTCCAGGTGAAGCATGGCCCAGATTGAACACCAAGCGCGCAAGCGTTTTGGGCAGAATTTTTTAGTGGATCAACGCATTATTAACCACATAGTGCGCAGCATCCGCCCACAGGCTACCGATAATTTAGTGGAAATTGGCCCCGGCAAAGGCGCCATAACCAGCCTGCTGTTGAGCGCCTGCCCCAGCTTAAATGTGGTGGAATTAGACCGCGATTTAATCCCCATTTTAAACGCCACCTTCAGCCACTATCCGCAATTAACCATACACCAGGCAGACGCCTTAAAATTTGATTTTGCCACGCTGGCCAGTGTGGATCGGCCCCTGCGTATTGTGGGCAATTTACCGTACAACATTTCCACGCCACTTATTTTCCACTTATTAAGCTTCCGCCAATTGGTGCAGGATATGCATTTTATGCTGCAAAAAGAGGTGGTTTTGCGTATGGCGGCACAAGTGGGGGACAATAATTACGGGCGCTTAGGCATCATGACCCAGTATTTTTGCCAGGTGGAACATTTATTTGACGTAGGGCCAGAATGTTTTCGCCCGGTGCCCAAAGTGGAATCCGCCATTGTGCGCCTAACCCCCCACATAAATTTACCTTTTACAGCCGATAACCACGAAGACCTAGAACTCGTTGTGCGCACAGCATTTTCCCAACGCCGAAAAACTCTGCGCAATGCATTAAAAGTGTTATTTAATGAACAACAACTTGAAGCAGCGGGCCTTAATGCCAATTTAAGGCCGGAAAATGTAAGCCTGGAGCAGTATGTGCGGCTGGCTAATGTTTATAAATTGGATAGCGGCGAAGCTAAAAATGGCTGTTAACATTTAATTTTCGGGTTATTAATTTCGCACAATTAAATAATCGCAGTTATTAGGGCACCTCCGGAAATTCAATTTTCGTGATGATCGCAAGGCATTTTCGCACGGACGACTGCACGGATGCAGAAGGTAGAGCGACGCAGGATGCCCAAGCCGAGGGAGAGAGTTTATGCGGTATAAATGGCCGACTGAGTACGAAAATAACGAAGCGAGCGCGCGAAAAGTGGATTTCCGGAGGTGCCCTGAAGTTAAATAGCTCCATTTATGGTTCGTTTTATTGGGCAT
>JBEGTZ010000322.1:0-4966 GCA_041179125.1 Pseudomonadota bacterium
TGGCATTGCTTGCGTTGGTGGTGTCGGTGATTTTACCCGCATTAAGGCCCGTTATTTCCCAAGAGGATGAAGCCGCGTAGCCGATGAGTTTGGCATTAGTTGAGGTCGCCTGAATCACATCCATCGAATTAAGCGTTAACGCACTAAGCGTTAACGCACTAAACGAACTGCTTAAATTAACTTCATCAATGGCGCTGGAGAGTTTAACCGTGTCTTTATTGACAGTGCCGGTAGTGGTATCGGTAGTGGTATCGGTAGTGCTGCCAGTGAGGGTTTCTATCTCAGAAAAATTAATTTTTTCAGCAGGCGCCGTGGCGGTAAAAAATTGTTGTTGTGTGCCGCTTAAATCCCAGGTGGTGGCGGTGTTTAAACCTTTAATTTCGTCTGCTGTATTCGCAGCGGTACCGCCTTTTAAACTGCCGATAAAGTGCTGGGTGTTATTCGCGGTCTCTGTGAAATAATTAAAAACATCCGCCCCTGCGCCGCCGTTTAATTGTTTAAACCCAGTAAAATTAATATCCCCACCTAGGTTGGTATTGTTGAGTTTAAATTCAGTGGTGGCGCTGGTGAGTGTCCAAGTGGTAGCACCGCTGTCGTTTAGGGTTAATTGTGGCGCTATGCTGGCGTTAACATTCTGCAATTGAATTTTATCTAGCCCTGTAGCTTGCACCTGGCCATTTTGTGTAGGGGTGAAATCCAGTGTGGATTTAACCAGGGTTACACCCCAATTATTAGCGGCATTATTATTTTCATTAATATTTAGCTCATCCGTACCGCTGGCGCCGCCCGAAAGTGTCGGCAAGGGTGTTAAAGCGCCGCTGAGGTTAAAAACATCATTGCCCGTACCGCCGATGAGCGATGTAAACCCATCATAAATAAAAAGGGTGTTGTTGGCGCTCAGCGTTTTAGCATTTAAATCCCAAGCGGCTGTTTGGTTGCCGGTATATTTAAATGCGCCAGGGGTGCTGGCGGTGGTTTTAAACGTAATATTGCCGCTGCCACTTTTACTGAGGTTGTCCCCAAGGGCAATAGCACCGGGGCCGGTTTGCAGGATGGTTTGATTATTAGCGCCAACGGTAATAGCCCCATTAAATTGGGCATCACCTTGGGTGTTAATGGATAAATCGGGCGTGTTCAGCGCATTAATTATTAATGCGTTTTTATCCACAATACCTGCGCTCGCAGTAGCCACTAAGGAATTAATCGTAGCAAAATCATTCTCGCTATTGGTGAGCGTAATGGTATTGGCAGTTAATTCGGTGTTGCCCGTTACAGTAATTTTAGTGGCGGCTTCTTGGGTGATATCCAGAGCGCTAAATAAATTTAAATTTTCTACCGTTACGTTATTTAAAAGCAGTGAAAAATTACTAGCCAAAGTGACATCTTTCGCGGTAAGCGACACCTTTTTACCCGCACCGGCAAACTGGCTGGGCATTTGTGTAAGCGTAGCGCTACCCTGCGCGCCCAAATCTAACTGCGTATTACCTCGAATCGTCCACTCAGCACTTTGGGTTAGAGTTATGCCGCTATCATCTGTTGCGGTTTTAATTAGAAGGTCGCCGCTACACAGGCCGTCACCGCAATTATTCTTATCAAATTGAGTTTTTAAATTACCCAGGCTAACCGTTTCGGTGGCTTCAAAAGTAGCGGTCTTCGCGTTGGTTTCAAGGGTGTGTGTAGTGATATTTTTAGCAGCAATAGAAAAATCAGCACCATTACCGTTTTTGTCGTTTGATCCATTACCTGAAAAACCTAAATCTTTAGTGCCGGAACCGAATGTATTGGATGCTGTGCCAGTTAAATTAATAGCACCTTTAACGGCAGTTAGGGTGATATCACCGGCATTGCCACCAGTGGCGGCGGAACGGCGTTCATTGTTGCCGGTATTTACCGTGTCATAACCGGCTTTACCGCCATCGGCGGATAATGTGGCAATATTAATTGCGCCCTCAGCACTGATAATTTCCAACGTATTGGCATTGCCGCCGGTTTTAGCCAATATGTTAGCGCTATTCGCCACGTTGTCCTTAGCCGTACCCCCTGCGGAGGATACTAATCCCGAAATAGTAACGCCTGTTTTCCCTTTTATAATAAGTGTTCCCGCATCGCCGCCTTGGCCTTCAAGCGACTTATTGGCAGGAGGTGGCGGTGTGGCCTCCAATTCTACAAAAGGGGTATACCCCGCGCTAGAAACATTAACCAGGGAAACACTTCCTGCAATGGCTTCTATATTAATAAAGCCACTCTGAGTGTTATTAAAGGGATTAATTACAAAATCGGCACCACCATCCGCAGGCCTGCGGCGGGTAATAATTTCCCCCGCTCCCGTGGAGGTGATGTTGCCGGTGGTGGATGTGGTAGCGGTTACAGCAGTGGTTTTTGCAGTGAAATTGCCGCCGTTGGTTTCTATTTTTGTCGCACCTAAAATAATTTCTTCTTTTGCATTTAGCTCTATATTTAGACGGTTATTATTGCTGGCTTTTATTGATGTAACAGCGGAAGTGGTTTCTATATTTTTATCGGCGGTTAGGATTAGGGTGGAATTGAAGCCTTCTGTGGAGTTATTTCTTTGAGTGGAAAAATCGAAATTGGTGGATATTTTTATGGTTCCGCCTGCATCTGGTGTTGGGCTGGTTTTAACTTCAACTGTTGCTCCGGCATCTTGGTCTAAGGCGCTTGCAATTGCACCCCAGCCTAATACTGCATTATCGCTTGGTGAATATATGCCAGCGGACAAACTTATATTTGTTTGAGTTGAGGCTATTCCACTTATGTTAATGTCATAAGGATCAATCAGCCAATAACCAGAAAGCCCATAAGTGGCCGAGCTAATATCGGGCGCATTTTCAATTTCAAACCCTTTTAATCCTGATGTTTCTACAAACCCACCGCGTCCATCAATGCCACCGCGCACGGATAGTGCTCCATAAATTCGGGTTGTATCTTCTGCGAAGGCAATTAATTTGCCGCCATTACCTACTTGCGCTGCATCCACTTTAACTTCTGTTTTTTCGCCAACAGTTAAAAACTGTGCATTTTTAATCAATGAATTGGAACCAGTTTTATCACCGCCCAATAAAACTTGCCCGCCACCATTAGCGCCGGAGGCATCTATTTTGGCGTTATCAAGCAAACCTACTTTATCGCCGAGTAATTTAATATCCCCACCTTTGCCGTTTGTGTGGGCCACTGCGGTTACGGTGCCTTTGTCTTTTGTTTCGTTTTTGTCTTTGGCGGTTATTTCAATGTTGCCGGCACTGGCAGTTTGGCTGTCCGCGCTTATTATTCCTTGGTTGGTAATATTTTCCCCAATCACTACGGCTTCACCGGCTTTATTCTCTGCACCTACATTTATGGTGCCCGTATTTATTACATCCGCCCCGCCACCTAAAGTAAAACTGCCGTCATCATGCACCACAACGCTTTTAGCTTGTTTTAATTCTCCCACGTTTACCGCTTGGCTAAATATGTCTTTGCTTGTGCTTGCGGTTAATAATACCTTGCCGCCTTCGGCTTTAATTTCCCCATTGTTTAAAATAGCCGCATCCACGCCCAAGTCTTTTTGCAAAACTTCTTGGGTAACTCTTACGCCAATTAGGCCGTTAGGCTCAAAGGTTAAAACGGCTTCTTTACCGGCGGCTAAATTTACACTGCCTAGGTTGGCGCTAATTAAACCGTTATTTTCTACGCTTTGGCCGATTAAACTAATGTTGCCGCCGGTTGCAGCATTTAACAGGCCGGAGTTAATCACGCGGCCTTCGGTGCCTTCCAGTGCATTAAGTGTGAATTTTCCATTCAAATAATCTTGGTCAGTCATTTGTAAAGCGCTGGCAATTAAACCGCCTGCATTTACCGTGGAGCCTTTTGTAAAAATAATGCCGTTGGGGTTAATTAAAACCACCTGGCCGTTGGCATCAATTTGCCCCTGGATTAATGAGCCTTTATTGCTGAGGATGCGGTTAAATGCAATGGAGCTGCTATTAGGCTGAATAAACTTCACCCGCTCATCGCTATTAACGTCGAAGTTTTTCCAGTCAATACTTAGCCGTTCCGTAGCTTGCTGTATACGTGTTTCTTTTTCTATTTGTTCTATGACCCCTTGCCCTGCCACCACCTGCCCACCCTCCGGGCCTGCCCAAGCGTCACTACACAATGCTTGCGTTACGCTGGCAATAGCCAAAGCTAATAGTTGAGCTTTATTGAATTTAAACGAGGGGGCTTGCATAAAATACCTTTTAATAAATGGGACGTACAATAAAAACAAAAAAGGCCAGCAGTGCCAGCCCACAAAAACACATTAATTTAACCAACAATATTCCTGATAGCTTTTTGTGCTTCGGCGGTCATTTTAACCACCAAATAATGCAGCACTCGCGTCAACAATGTTTTGGTTAATTCCTCTGCGGTTTTAGCTACCGCCATACCAAGAGCTTGCATAATTTTTTGCATAAAACGCAGCACCCAGCTACTCATATCCTTAATTTTTTCCATCCCGTATTGAAGCATCCAGACTATTTTGTCTACGATGGTAAAAACCCCAACAAACGCACCTTGTAATGGTGTTGCAAGGGTGGCGCCTATTTTTTTAAGTATCCAAAGTAAACTGGCATCTAACCATGCCCAAGTTTTTGGGTTGGCAGGGTCTAGCCTGGTTGTGGCTTTTAAAAATTGCTCCACCGCATATTCCACGGTATACAAAGGTGCATGACTGTTTAATTCGGGCCAGGTCGCATTAGCCACAGAATGATGGTAGTTATCCATTCCGTGCGCGGCTGCACTTACACCGCTTCCGCCGGACGGAATAAAATGACCGCAACCGGGTACGGGTGCATGTACAAAAGGGTAAATGGGGATCATCGGCACTGGGTCTTCTGCGTGGTATACCCGGTGGATATTTTCCACGCCAACGTGGCCACTAAAGCGCCTTGCAAAAGGCTCCAGCCCTGGGCGCGGCGCACCGAAAGTA
>JBEGTZ010000323.1:0-3631 GCA_041179125.1 Pseudomonadota bacterium
CCACGGATGGGGGAGGTAGAATTTCATCGGGAATGAAATCGAGGTAGAGCGACGCATGATGCCCAAGCCGAAGGAGGGAGTTTATGCGGTATAAATGACCGACTGAGTACGAAAATAACGACGCGAGCGCGCAAAAAGTGGATTTCCGCAAGGTGCCCTTTAAAACGGCAAAAATTTCATCTGTATTTGCGGGGCATGGAGAGGGAGATAAAGAGTAATCTAAAAACCTCAATCACCCCTGCATCAATTTGGCTTTTAATAAAACACTGGTAACGTAGGATTTAATTCGGTTGATGGCGTTTAACAGATATTCGTCTATTTTTGGCGGTTCGCCGCTGTAGCTTAAGGCGATAAATCCCACCGGTTGACTGTCTGTAACAGCCACGGCAATGAGTGTGTGATTGGGTTGTTCAAAAAAATGATACAGCGGCTCAAGCGGTGTATTTTTAAATTCGCGCAGTGCATGAATAGACTTGGGTGATTGCCCTAATTCCGCTAAACAATCCACCAATTCACTGCTTACACTAAAACATTGCTCGCCCAAATATTTATGATCCAACGCTAACGCGGCGGAACATATCCATCCTTGGGATCCTTCAAGCTGCCATAAGCTTGCGCCATCGGCGTGTTGTACTAATAGCAATATTTGATTCAGCAGTGTTTTTAATAAAATCTGCGGGTTCATTTCGCTGTTTAGGCTTGCGATAATGGTGTCTAACGCTTGTAATTCAGCCTGTGTTGATGTGGCTTCAAAATTAAAATTTTTAATGTTTTGCTCCAGCGTGCGGTTAACTGTTAACAGCCGTAAATGGCTGGTGACGCGGGTTAATAATTCTTGTTTGGATACGGGTTTGGTTAAAAAATCGTTGCCTCCGGATACAAAGCCACGTACCAAATCGTCGCTGTAATTTTTTGCGGTCAGAAAAATAATCGGTAATAAATGCACTGGGTATTTCACCCGGATGCGCATGGCAGTTTCAAACCCGCTCATGATGGGCATCATCACGTCCAAAATAATTAGGTCGATGTTGTTTTCTTTGGTGAGTAAATCCAGCGCGTGTTGGCCGCTGTTTACTTCCACTATTTTATGTCGGTGCAATTTTAAAATGCTAGCCAGCACCATACGGTTTACTGGGTCGTCATCCACAATTAACACCGTAAATTGCCCAACTACATCCTGTGGAAATAACAACGTATTGCGTTCGGAAGATTTTTCGCTTGCCACTAAATGCCCATCCACAACGGGTGTAACTGCGGCTTCGGTGAGTGTATTTTGCTTGCCCAATGTCTCGATGACGGGTTCATCGGTGGAGGTGGCTAATGAGAAATAAAAATCAGAGCCTTTGCCTATTTTAGAATTAACCAATAATTGACTGCCGTGTAATTGCACCAACCGTTTGCCGATGGCAAGGCCCAAACCCGTGCCACCTTGTGCGCGCACTTCACTGCTGTCTACCTGCGAAAACTCCATAAATATCGCGTTTAAATCTTTTTGCTCAATGCCGATGCCTGAATCTTTTACGTGAATTTCTACACGCCCATCAACCCAGTGCGCACTCACGCGCACATTACCCTCCAGGGTGAATTTTATGGCGTTGCCAATTAAATTTAAGAAAATTTGCTGCAAGCGGTTTGCATCGGCCATGACTGAGGGCAGGTCATCGGGTATTTCATTAATGAGTGTTATGGGTTTATCGCCCACTATCGGTTGCAATAATTCCAATACACCCTCCACCAAGGGTTTTAAGGCCAGCGCACGGGTTTGTATCTGCAAGTTTTTTTTCGATAATTTGGAGAAATCTAAAATGTCATTAATTAAACAGGAGAGGCGCCTGCCGGAGCTGGAAATTATTTTTAAAGTATGAACTACCCCGTCGCTCAGCGGGCCTTGTGCGCCGTCGGTTAAGGCTTCTGCTAGGCCAATAATGCCATTTAAGGGGGTGCGCAGTTCGTGGCTGGTATTGGCTAAAAAGGTATCTTTTAATTGGTCTAATTGGCGGAGTTTTTCATTTAATGCCCGTGCTTGGGTTAAATCCCGCCGTTTTTGTTGGAACCGCCAGAAGGCTAATAGGCTCAGCCCGCATAATAAAATGTATACACCAAACGCCCAGTAGGTGCGCCACCAGGCGGGTTTGATGGTGATGCGCAATTCTTTGGTGGCGGGATGCCACTGGCCTAGGCTATCGGCAGCCTTAATTTGGAAGGTGTAAGTGCCCGCAGGTAAATGGGTGTAGGTGGCGGTGCGCTGGGCGCCCACATCAATAAAATCCGCATCCATGCCCACCAACTGGTAAGCAAAACGGTTTAGGTGGGGGGCGCGGTAATTCAGGGCATAAAAATCAAGGGTAATCATCGGGCTGTCGGCATCTAGCGTGATGCTCGGCAGGTAGTCTAAGGCCTCCGGCAGGAATTCTGAGCCTATGGTTTGCAGTTTATTTAGGATGCGCAACCCCGCAAAATGTACGGCGCCTGGGGTTGCAGCTTCGGTCATGAGTTCTTGGGGGTTAAAGCGGGTTAACCCTTCAACCCCGCCAAACCACAGGGCGCCGTTGGTATCCCGTAAACTGGCGTTGCGATTAAAATTATTGCCCACCGGCCCCAGGCTTCTATCCAGGCTCCAAAAATGCTCGCCGTTTAATTTGGCCAGGCCTCGAATGGTGCTAACCCAAATAGCGCCCTCGGCATCTTGGTTAATAGACCCAACTAAATCCGAGGGCAAGCCATCGGCCTGGGTGTAAGCTCGGTAGTCTTTGGTGATCGGGTCAAAACGGATTAATCCTGCGCCTTGGGTACCCAGCCACAGTATTCCATCGGCACTTTCATACTGCGCGATAATACTGGCACCTAGGCGAAATATGCCTTGTTCATCGCGCAACAACCGCTCGAACTGATTTGAGCCGGGTTTAAATTCATCAAACCCTGTGGCAGTGCCAACAAAAATGCGGCCTTTGCGGGTTTGTAACAGGCTACGCACATAACTGCCACTGATGCTGTGGGGATTGTTCGGCTCGGGCATGAAGTGTTCAAACTGTCCATTGCCCCGGTAGATGTGTAACCCGCCCGTTTCACCACCTAAATACAAAGTGCCATCCTGTGCGCGCAACAGCGCCCAAACATAGGCGGTTTGCAATGCGCCGGGGGTATTCGGTTTGGCGGCAAACCAGGTAAAACTGCCGGTTTGTCTGTTGAATTGATACAACCCGCTGCCCCAGGCGCTCACCCATAACTCATCCAGGTTGTTACCTGGGGCTAGAGCCAAAATAGCGCCGGTTTGTAAGCGGCCAGGCACGCCAGGTTCGGCTAAATGGTGTGTAAAACGGCCCGTGCTGGCGGTGTAAAAATTCAGCCCGTTTTCAGTGCCAATCCATAGGTTTTCCCGCAGGTTTGTACTGCCAACAGTCGCCGAACCCACAGGGCTGGGCAGCAGCGTCAATACACTTCTATGGCTTAAGCCTGAGTCATCCGGCGCGCTTTGGATATTACAAAACTGGTTAGAAAAACGGCTCGCATGGTCTATTCCACCTGGAAATAGCCCCACCCAGAGGTCGCCAAGCGCATCGGTTTTCAGCGATTTAGCTTTGTTGGTAGCCAGGCTTGCCGGTTTGTTTGCATGCCAGGTGTTGGTAAAAAA
>JBEGTZ010000324.1:0-9948 GCA_041179125.1 Pseudomonadota bacterium
TCCATCCTGGCGCCAGTTTGCATGGGGGAATCCCCCATTCTGGCACGAATACTTAAACCTATAATAATTGGGGCTGAATAATGAACCATTCGGAAAAATCCAAGGCACCTTGCGCACATAAACCAGTATTTAAAAAATCACTGTTAGCAATGTGTGTAGTGGCTGCCGTTCACCAGGGCACTGTTTTTGCGGCAGCGCCTGCTGCGGAAACTGATGAAATTGTTGTAACGGGCATCCGCGCAAGCCTCGAAAAAGCACAAGAAATCAAGAAAAACGCCGATACGGTCAAAGACGTAGTTACGGCATCAGATATCAGTGCTTTGCCGGACAAATCAGTAGTTGAAGCCATTGCGCGTATCCCCGGGGTTTCAATTGAGCGCTTTGCTGCGCCTAACGACCCCGATCACTTTTCCGTTGAAGGTAGCGGTGCTGTAGTGCGTGGTTTGAACCGTGTGCGCAGCGAATTTAATGGCCGTGATACCTTCAGTGCTAGCCGCTCATCCGGTCTTAATTTTTCCGATGTTCCCGCTGAATTAATGGGTGGGGTTGAGGTGGTTAAAAATGCGACTGCCGATTTAATTGAGGGCGGTATTGCCGGAACAATTAACTTAAAAACCCGCAAGCCATTTGATAAAAAAGAACTGCAAGTTGCAGGAACAATTAAAGCGACCTACGCCGATAAAATTGAAAAAACCGAACCTGAAATTTCCGGTTTGATTAGCAATGTATGGGAGACCGACGCGGGTGAGTTTGGCGCATTAGTGAATATTTCCAACTCTACCTTCTCCTCGCGAAGCGAAGGCATGCAGTTGTTTAACTATTACGAGCGTGGCGAGGCGGGTTACTTGTTAGGTGCCAACAACAAACCCGTGCAAGAGTGCCCAAGCTGGGCAAATTGCAATGTTAATAGTGACGGCGTGGTTGAATACCCTTGGGGTGGAGCCGTTCCCAACATGCAAGATCCAAACAAAGGCATAGGCCTGCCTTACGACAACGCCCCCACAGTTGGCGGCAAGAAGAGCACCTTTTTTGCCCCTGCTGGCGTTGCTATGCGTCAACAGGATAACGAGCGAGACCGCACAGGTTTTGCTACATCATTCCAGTGGGAGTCGGCGGACGATACGATCCTCGCCACTTTAGATTACGTGCGTTCTGATTCGGAATTAGCCTGGAACGAGCGGTTCGTAGAATATAACGATGAGCCATTTAAAGCGGATACCTGGAAGCGCACTCAGTTTTCTGATCAAAAAGAGGCTGATGGCACTACACCTTCAGAGCGCTCCTCTTTCGCTAAAAGCTTTACACCTGCAACCATAGGTGGTCGTGATGGCGGTTGGTTCACGCACGGTATCTTAACCAAAACACCTTACGCCACCGGTGTTCGTCGCCACGAAGAAACCAGCACCATCGACGACCTGAGCTTAAATTTTAAATTTAAGGCAACTGATGCGCTGACGTTGGTCACTGATCTTCAATATATCAAGGCCAACTCAACGGTTAATGACAATACGATTTATTCTGCGTCTGACACCCGAGAAAAAGACGATGCAAATAAAGTCATAGGACATTCCGAGCCGGATGTATTCGTTGATCTCAGAGGTTCAACGCCTTATTTTGAGTTTTTGGGTTTCCAACCTAAAGCTGGAGTGGAATCAAGCCTTCGTGACCCTGCAAGAACCATTATTCGATCTGCTATGGATCACTTAGAGGATAACGAGGGTGACTCTAAGGCGCTGTCTTTTGATGCAACCTATGACATTGATTCCGGCTGGTTAAAATCAGCTAAAGCGGGTTTTCGCGTTTCAGATAAAACACAAGACAGAAAAGTTTCTGCCTGGAACTGGGGAAACATCAGCCAAGAGTGGAATAGCACGGCAGAAACCTGTGCCGATAACCCAACGTTTTGCGAACGTTATGATTACGGAACTCAATTCTTTAATGGCAAGGCCCTGGGTGGTGAAACCGCGTTTTGGTTCCCCAAAGCAAGCTTGCTGAATCAAGGTATGCAGGCATTTTCTGACTCCCTAGATGTGCTAACCAATGGCGATCCGATCCGTGCCGCTGGCGGGTCTGATATGTGGTTCCCTCTTAACGATCCACGACGTAATAGAACAGGCAGTGCGAATAATCCAATTGCTGGAACGCCTTATCTGCCTTCAGAAATATACGAAGTAAACGAAAAGCGTCAGGCGTTATACGGCATGTTGACGTTTGAGAATACCGATTTACCCGTGTCAGTAAAGGGAAATGTCGGTGCGCGCTATGTTAAATATCAGCTTGAATCCTCAGGTAGTTTTGTTGTTCAGCCCGCTGATGCAAAATATCTCCTAAAGGAAAACTGGGGTGGTCAAGAAGAAAATATTCTTATTCCTCAAGCTGATCGAGATCTAATGAAGGCTTCATTGGTTACTCCCCGTACCATTACACCTGATGACTTTACCAAAGTATTGCCATCCTTAAACCTAACTTTTGGTGTTACAGACGATTTAATCTTCCGTTTTGCTGCGTCTGAAGCTCTTTGGTTGCCCGATTTGGAGAATGTGCGTTACAACAATATCCTTGCTCAAAACCCACACGTATCTGACGTTGACCCCAATAAAACGGGTAACCAATACGCCAGTTACGGCGGTTTGGGATATGAATCTCGTGACGTTGGCAACCCGTATTTAAAACCAGAAACATCTATTAACTTGGATTTGACGGCTGAGTGGTACTTCTCGGATCTGGGTTCTTTAACGCTGAGTTTATTTAACAAAGATATCTCGGATTTAATTAGACGAGCGCCGGTAACTGAAACCTATAACGGTAAGCCTTACCACTATACCCACTGGGCTAATACCAGCGATGCAGAAATTTCGGGTTTCGAGATTGCTTATCAGCAAACTTTTGATTTCTTGCCGGGTATCTGGTCTGGTTTAGGCACACAAGCCAACTACACCTATGTAGATGCCAAACAAACTACGGAAAATACGGCCTCTTCTGACGAAGCTAAATATAGCTTCCGCTGGTTTACTGACTTGCCTTTGGATGGCTTGTCTGAGGATACTGCAAACCTAGTATTGTTCTTCGAGAATGAAGCTATCAGCACCCGTTTAGCCTATAACTGGCGCTCTGATTATTTGTTGAATTCCCGCGATGTTATTGCAATGTCGCCAATTTACAACAAAGCTAATGGACAACTTGATTTCTCGTTCCGCTACAACATTAGTGAGAAATATAAAGTTGGTTTTGAGGCGAATAACTTACTGGATACAGTGACTGAAACCGAATTGCAATTTAATCAAGACGGCACACGCTCACCTCGTTCATACTTTATCAACGATAAGCGTTATGCGTTGGTGTTCTCAGGCGCGCTCTAATCACTGTTAAACCATAACAAAGCGTGCAGCTTAAGCTGCACGCTTTTTTTTTGCCCGAGGCTTATCTAAATGCAGCAACACATAGTTATTGTTGGCGGCGGAACCAGTGGTTGGATGACAGCAGCAGCGCTGAGCAACCATTTTAAATCGGAAGAAATTAAAATAAGCCTGGTTGAGTCTGACACCATAGGAACAGTAGGCGTTGGCGAAGCGACAATTCCATATTTACGCTATTTTAATCAGCGGCTTGGAATTGACGAACGCGACTTTGTGCGCGCCACAAATGCGACCTATAAATTGGGCATTGAATTTATTGATTGGTCTGCACAGGCGAGTTCTTATGTTCATCCATTTGGGGACTTTGGTGAAAAAATTGGGCAAGACGAGTTTTACCTATACTGGTTGGCGCATAAAAAAAATAATCCATTAGCCGATTTCTCAAAATGCTCCACAGCAGTTGTGGCAGCGTTGCAACAAAAATTCACCTATCCGAAATCGCAAAACAAGGATTGGCAAGGCTATACCTATGCATTTCATATTGATGCGCTGAAATATGCGCATTATTTGCGTCACTACGCCGAAAAAAAAGGCGTGCTTCGCCACGAGGGTATTATTGAATCGGTTGAGTTAAGCGAAAGTGGCGATATTTCAAAATTACTTTTAAAAAACGGGCAAACGTTGGTGGGCGATATTTTTATAGATTGCTCGGGGTTCCGTTCGCTTTTAATGGCGGGCGCATTAAATGTGGGTTTTGAAGATTGGAGCCGTTGGCTAATCTGTGACCGAGCCGTTGCCATTCCTTCGCAAAGCGATAATCAATTTAAACCCTACACCCAAGCCCAAGCGATGCAATGTGGCTGGCGCTGGGAAATCCCATTGGCAAACCGCACAGGTAATGGATTGGTTTACAGTGGTGCGTATATGAGTGATGAGAATGCTTGTGCCTATTTAAAAAATAAAATAGTTGGCTGCCCACTCGCCGAACCTAATTTTATTCAGTTTAAAGCCGGGCGACGTGTGCAATCCTGGGTGCGAAATTGTGTGGCAATTGGTTTATCTTCTGGATTTTTAGAGCCGCTGGAATCCACTAGCATTTATCTTATTCAGCTGGGGATTATGAAGTTTTTAGAGCTTTATTCTCCGAAAGCCGCAGGGTGTAATGCGCGGCAAGAGTTTAATCAGGTTGTGGGTTTGGAATATGAGCGAGTGCGCGATTTTATTATCATGCATTATTATGCCGCGCAGCGCACCGATAGTGATTTTTGGCGATACTGTAGCCACATGGAATTGCCAGATAGTTTGCGGGAACGGTTGGACATATACCGCGCCATGGGTTTGATCGACCAATACGAAATTGGTTTATTTAAAACCCCAAGTTGGGCGGCGGCACTCATTGGGCAACAATTTTTTCCGGCCCATTTACAGAGGCGCATTGCTGATTTGGATAAAAAGGCCCTTTTGAATTTGGTGAATGATTGTGAGCATAAAATTTCAGCCTATGTGAAAAAAATGCCCGATCACAAAGAATTTTTAAGCCATTTGGGTGTTGACCAAGAAGTGCCACCATCGGGGTTGAATTTTTATGGAGTTTTTTGCTGATGGAAACCAACCGTGAAAAAATAAATATAGCCATAGTCGGTGGCGGGGTTGAATCTTATTGGGCCGCTTTAGCATGCGCAGGCCAGCTGCCCCAAAACGGTGGCTCAGTTACTTTATTTGATGACCCACTTTTTGCATCATCTGTAGTTACAGCAGGTGATTGGTTGGAAGAGTGCCATGAATTATTGGGTATTTCCCACGAGTTTTTTTTGCGAACATTGCAGCCCCGCGTAGGTTTAGGGTTGGAAATTGCGACAAGTGAAAATAATCTTTTTATCCCTTCAACACAAACGGGGTATACCTACAAAAACTGTACTTTTTCTCGCCTTTACGCGGCTTTGGGCAAAAGTCAATTGGGTTATTATTTAGACTATAATTATGCGTATTTGCTTCACAAAGCTGGTGTGGAATCACCGCCAAGAAATGCGCGTGCCGCCATGTGCGATGGATTGAGGGTGATGTATCAATTTGATGGTCAGCGTTATAAGGAATTTTTGGCGGAAATATTGGTAGCGCGCTCAGTCAATATTGTTTCTGCTGATGCCTCTAAAGTTCAGCGCGATAAAAACGGCGCTATTATTTTATCTGTTTATCCTGAGCTCCCCGCAGAAACTGGTTTATTGATTGATTTTTGGTGGGTAAAAAATGTAAAAACCACTTGTGAAAAAATTGTCAAAAATCCTTCGCGAGATTTCTTTGCACTTAACCGATTGGAAATAAAAGATAGCTGTACGCAACAGATAAACTATGCAGGCCCCTGGATGCTGGAGCGTAGGGTTATTTATTCCGATGATGCCGAGCCGAACCGCACAGAAGCTTTATCCTTTTGGGCTGATGGGCAAATCAAAATGGGGGCGGATGGGCTTAAATTTCGTTTTCTGGATTCTGCCGAGCGGGTGTTTTTTTGGCAGCTGCAATCGCTGTTAATGTATTGGCCGGAGCAGAGATTTTTTTCGCTTGTGGCTAATAAAATGAATCGCGAATGGTGTGCGTGGCAGAGCGAAGTGAATGATTTTGAAAATTTAATTTTGACGGCTGCCGGATGTGGGCCAGCACTTTCTTCAGAAAATACTGCCCGAATGGATTTGTTTCGTGAAGTGGGGGCATTGCCAGAACACGAGGGCGCAATTTTCGAAAATGCTGAGTGGGAAAATATTTTAGTGGCAGGATTGGGTTTAGAGCCGGGTTATCGGTGCTTACCGCTCGATATAACCGAAGCTGAAGGGTTGGCGTATGCTAGGCGTGTAAAAGAATCCTGCCTAGAATCATTTTAATTTTATAAGTTGGCTTGTGTGATGATTGCGAATAAAAATATAAAACGAATTGTGATTGTGGGCGGTGGTACATCAGGTTGGATGGTGGCAACTGCTCTGGGTAAATTATTTGCAGGTAAAGACTGCTTAATAACGTTAATAGAATCAGAAGAAATTGGCACCGTTGGTGTGGGTGAGGCCACTATTCCAGCTATTTTGTATTTCAATAAAATTATTGGCTTGGATGAGGATGAATTTTTAAAGTTTACTCAAGGAACATTTAAGTTGGGTATTGAGTTTGTTAATTGGGGCAAACAGGGCGACTCCTATTACCATCCTTTTGGCAGTTATGGTACGCGTATAGAGCGTTTGGCATTTCAGCATTACTGGCAGCGGTTATTTAATAAGGGAATAGTGCCTGACTTACACGAGTTTTCATTTAATGTAATGGCCTCCAAAGCGAATCGGTTTACCCGCCCAATTGATCTTGAGCGCTCGCCCTTACAGGAAGTAGCCTATGCGTTTCATTTTGATGCGAGTCTCTATGCTCAGTATTTACGTAGCATGGCTGAAGGTTTTGGTGTGGTTAGAGTGAATAACATCGTGGAATCAGTGAAACTGCGTGAAGCAGATGGGTTTATTGATTCGGTGGTGCTTAAAAGTGGCGAAATTATTGAGGGTGAATTATTTATAGATTGCTCTGGATTTCGTGGTTTATTGATTGAAGGTGCATTAAAAACGGGCTACGAGGATTGGTCCCATTATTTGCCCTGCAACAAAGCGGTTACGGTTGCCAGCTCACGTTTAAACCCTTTGCCGCCCTATACTCGGGCAACGGCATTGGAGGCAGGTTGGCAGTGGCGTATTCCTCTACAGCACCGCACCGGTAATGGATATGTATTTTGTGATAAATACATTAGTGATGAACGGGCGGTGGAAACATTATTGGCCAACCTCGAAGGGCCGCCCTTAACTGAACCGAAGTTTATTAAGTTTTTAACAGGAAGACGAAAAAAGTTTTGGAATAAAAACTGTGTGGCCATTGGGTTGGCCAGTGGCTTTATGGAGCCATTAGAGTCCACCAGTATTCACCTGGTGCAAGCAGCCATTTCTAAACTTATCGACCTGTTCCCGCAAAACGATTTCAGACCTGAAATTGCGGACAAATTCAATGCCCAATTGTCGTTTGAATATCAAAGCATCCGGGATTTTTTGATTTTACATTACAAGGCTACTGAGCGGGATGATTCTGCATTTTGGAGTTATTGCCGCACTATGGAGGTGCCGCAGAATCTATTGGAAAAAATAGCGATGTATAAAAATGGAGGCAGGGTATACCGGGATTCCGAGGAGTCCTTCTCGGGGATTAGTTGGTTAGCGGTTATGCGCGGTCAGGGCATTATTACCGATCAATATAACCCTATTGCTGATGTATATGATGAAGGAGCTTTAATGGCGCGCATGAAAAATATTTACGACGTTATTCAAAGGTCAGTGCAGGCGTGTCCTACTCATGCTGAATATGTTGAAAAATATTGCAAAGCGAAAAATATGTAATGAACTTGAGCTAAGGCGCCTTTTTAGGCGCCGTGATATTGGGTTTTTAATGAGCCAATTCTTTGGCTAAAAAAGCCTCCATTGTTTTAAATATTTCTATTTCATTTGAGTCAATAGTGCGCCAATGTTCGCCATTTTTTAATTCCACGAAGCTTACGGGCTTTTGCAGTTTCTTCATTTTTTCGAACATTTTAGTGGAGTGTTCAAATGGAACAACTGTATCTTTTGTGGCTGCGAGTAACAAAAGTGGCGATTTTATTTGTTCGGCCAGGTGAAGGGGTGAGTCGACTTTTAAATTGCGAGGATCATTAAACAAATCGCGGTTCAAATTTTTCCCCGCAAAACGGGCCATATCGTCGTAGAGTTTTTCAAGATCCATAACCCCATTAATACTAATGCCACATTTATAAAGTTCCGGGGTTTTGGCAAGGCCTGTTGCTGCGGCATAGCCACCAAAGCTGCCACCGACAATACAAATGTGTTTTGGGTCGGCAATGCCTTGCTTGATCAACCATTTAGCTCCATCGTTAATATCATCCTGTATTAGTCTTCCCCATTGACGCAATCCTGCGTCTTTATGTGCTGTGCCGTGACCCGTTGAGCCGCGAAATTGGGGTTGTAATACGCCATAGCCGCGATTAGCAAAGAATTGCACATAATTATCGAACCCCCAATAATCTTGTGCCCAGGGGCCGCCATGTACAAAAATTACAAAAGGAATGCTTTTTTTTGCGCCATCGGGCAGGGTTAAAAATGCGGGGATTTTATAGCCGTCTCCGGCCGGGTATTCGGTTTCTTGCATTTTGGCGAGCTGAGCGTTTTCTAATTGGGGATAAGCTGAGCCAATTAAATCCATGGTTTTTAAATTTCTATCGTATAAAAAATATAGCGGTGTCTTGATGTCGCTATAGGCTGCTAGCGTGTAGACTTTTTTCGCGTCGTCCCAGGAAATAATTTCAATGGTATAGCCAGGCATGGCTTTTTCGGCAGTGGCTTTTACCTTGTTGTAATCTGGGTCTATAAATTCACCATCTACCTGGCGGGTTTTTAGATTGTAACGATACAATTTTGGCCTCTCGTGGAGGTTTTCTTCGTTATTGCGCAATTGATTGGATGTAACAAGCAGTGTTTGATCGTCGTCTGGAGCAAAGTCAAACACTTCCATGCGCTCATCATTTTTATACTTTACATTTTGCAGTTCTTGCCAAGGGGCAAGCTCATGTTCGCGGTAAAAAATTGTAAAACTTGTGTTGCTGTCTTTATAGCGTACACCCACGCGTATCCGGCCCTGGCTGTCGGCTCTCCAGTAGGCAATATTTTTGTCATTTTTTTGGATTAATTCTTTTTTGCCGGTTTCCAAGTCAACGCGGTGGACCAGGGCGGAGCCCCAGGCATCAGGATTGTCATCTAGGGCCATCAGTAGATGACCAGGATCATTTTTATTTCGGCTGATGGACCATGCGTATTGTCGGAAATAACCGTATTTATTAGGCTCCATTTTGTAGCCGATAGGCAAGGTGCCATCAAAACGCGCAGATACCAGGCGTTGATAGTTAAATAAATAATTACCGTATTTTGTAGTGCCACGTAACGCCACTAACAAACGATCGTTATTGGCCCATTTATAACGACTAAAATAGGTCTCGGAGGATGAAATGGGTGGGTAAATCTTATTGGGTTCGTCACGGTTTTTAATATAAATAACAGGCTTGCCATTGACGATAATAGTAGCGGCAATTTTACGCCCATCCGGTGAGATCTGTGGGTCGCTATATTGAGGCATATTTGCAAAGGCTTCTAGCGGGTAAACCGGCGCTTGTGCCCAGAGGTTGTGGCAGGCGGATAAAAGCATTAATAAAACTAGGCGTTTCATGGCGAATCCTTAATGGTGTGCTTCATGATGATGGTGGTTATTCGAGAGGATTATACACCAGCTTGGCGAGTGGATTCCGGATGCCATCTGTCGATTAAATACGCATTAAATTTATTTTGGATTTGTTCGTAGGGCGTCACTTTAGTGTGCCACTGCACTCGATGCGGCGCACTAAAGTGACGCCCTACGGAGAATTTTTATGCGGGTTACGCGTTACGATTAGTGCGGGTTACGCGTTATTGCTAACGTGTGCGTGGCAGTTTTTTCCAAATAATCATTCCATTTTGGATCCTTATCATTACCTCTA
>JBEGTZ010000325.1:0-15953 GCA_041179125.1 Pseudomonadota bacterium
ACAACCGGATTTTGCGGCGCTTAGTGGTTTGGGGTTGTTAAGTGTGCCTAGTGTGGCGGATATTTTTGTGGCTAAAATGCATTCAACCTTGGAAGGAGTGGCCGCGTGAAAAAATTTCTCACACTGATTCGGCGGGAATTATGGGAATATAAAACCGGGTTTATTGTGCTGCCGGTGGCGAGCACGGTGGTTTTGGTTTTTTTGATGAGCTTGGCATTTATTCGTTTTGTGCCGGCTGATTCTTCCGCACGTTCTGGATCGGCGGCTTATTCAGCCTCAAACTCAAACTCAAACTCAAACTCAAACTCAAACTCAAACTCAAACTCAAACTCAAACTCAAACTCAACAAATATTTTAAACACATCGAGCGCCTCTGCCGTAAATTCAAATTCATTTTCAACATCCGTATCAACAAGCCAAAACACTAACGAGCCGACAGTGCAAAGTTTGGAGCAGCAATTTAATGTATTTAGCGGGCAGCCATTAAATCAGTTGTCGGTAATTGATCGCTTGGATACGCTCGATACCGAAAGGGGTTTTGTCGGTTTTGCTGTTGATGCAATAAGCGGTTTGTTGAGGATTATTTTATTGTTGGTTGTTCTTAATTATGCCCACGCTTGTTTGTTTGAAGACCGCAAAAATCGCGAAATTCTTTTTTGGCGCTCGATGCCGGTTTCGGAAACTCAAAACCTTGGCGCCAAATTAGCCATTATTTATGGCTTTGCGCCTGTGTCTATTTTGGTGTTGGGGGTGTGCGGTGGGTTTGTGTGTTGGCTAGTTGCGTGGGTTTTTGGTGTTAATGCACTGGCTGCTCTGCCGCTATTAATAGCTCCTTTTAAGAGCTATGGGCAGATTATGTTAATGCTCGCAGTAATGATGCCGATGATTGTTTGGATGTTGTTTTCATCCGCTTATGCAAAAAAGTCACCGTTTATGGTGGGTGCCTTTTTGCCTTTGGGTTTGATGTTGGCCGACCGTCTCGTTATGTGGGCAACGGGAATTAATTTGTATATTCGCGAGGGCATTTATGCCTATGGTCGATTTTTGGTGCAGTTTACTCAGGCGCCAGGCGATGCCTTTTTTAGCGGTGCGATGTTTTTGGTGGTTCTGGTGAGCGGTTTATTGATTGCCGCTACGATTTGGTTGCGCAATAACCGGTATGAAATTTAACCGCATATTCAGCATGAACCCAGGCGCGATAAATCGCGCCCCTAGGTGGTGAAGTGGGGCGCACACTCAATCGGCCAGGCTTAACTTTCAGCTGATACCTCAACTGAAAGTTAAGCGACACGTTATTTAGCCAGTTGAGTTTCAATCACTAAGGTTAAAGGTGCTTTCACTTCGGCCAGCGTTACAGGCCCTTGGGCGGCTTGCCAATCGCCGGGGGCGGATATGGCGCTGCCGGATTTAGACACCCGCGCCACCACTTCAAGCTGGGGGGCGGTGGTTATGTCCATGCCTGCTGCCATAGCCATTGATTTATCCAGGCGCACGGTTTTAGGTAGTTCGCTTACGGGGAATTTGGCGATTGCCAGCGGCATTTTTGCGCCTTGCCAGGCGCGTGCGTACACAAAAACCGTATCCCCAGGGCTAACACTTGCGGCTTTGCCGATGCTTACGGCCACTTCGATGGAGGGGCTGGCTGTATTGGCGGGGGAGGGGCTATCTGTGCTGGCTTTAGCGGGTTCCGTTGTTGTGCTGGTGCCTGCGGCGGCAAGGCTTGCTTTGGCTTTTTCGATGCCGCCCGCTAAGGCTTGGTAGCCCTGGGTTTGCGGGTCCAGCATGGGCAGTGCGCGGCTCCAGTAATCTATGGCTTTTTGGAATTGCCCCTGTTGGAATTCGTCGATTCCGGCCAGGCTTAAGGCGGTGGGAATATTCGGTGCGATGCTTAGGGCGCCTTTTACCATGTCGCGAACTTCCGCTGTGACCACATTTTGCGACTTCACAAATAACACTTGGGCCAGCTCCGCTAGGATTTGCGGTGAGCGCGGCTCCAGGGCGAGCAGTTTGCGGTAGTAGGTTTCCGCCGAGGAGAGATCTTGGCTGCTCATGGCGAAGCTGGCCAGCATGTAAATAAGCTGCGGGCTTTTGGGTTTCTCTTCCACCCGCGCCCGCGCTTTGTCTAATAATTCTTGTGTTACCTGTTGGAATTTGGCCTGGTCGTCATCGGGTAGTTGCCGCTGGGTTTGTAGCAGTTGGTAAATTTCCCAATCCGCCTTGGCGCCTAAGTGGTTATAGACACCCCATGCGCCCAGCGGAACGGCCAGCGCCAGTACCATTAACCCCCACACGCCGCCGGTGTTAATTTTTTGCGGGACGGCGGCGGGTTGTGTTCCGATCGTTTGTGTTTCTGCAATCCGTGTCTCTGCAATCCCTGTCTCTGCAATCCCTGTCTCTGCAATCATAGTCCGCTGCAATTCAATTTTTAGCTGTTCAAATTGCTCTTGGTTTATCTCGCCTATGGTTTGAGATTTTTCCAGGTCGGCCAAATGCTCCCGGTACAACACCGCTTGGGTGGCATCTTGACCGGTGGCCGATTGTAAATTGCCCTGCCACGCTGAGCGGCGCAGGAGTGGCCAAAAGATAAAACCCAGCGCTAAAACCACCAGCCCTGCAAATACTGCCAATATCATAAATTTACCCTTTGGGTGTTTGTGGGTTGGTGGGTTGAGATTCTGCCTGCGTTAGCCGCGCCAGCTGTGCGTGCTCCTCGGCGCTTAATGCATGGCCGGGGGCGGCTTTAAGTGCTTTTGCGCGCCCGCGCACTAGCAGGACAACTACGCTAATACCCAATAAAAACAACGCAATAGGCGCGCCCCACAGCAGCGCCGTTTGCGCCGTCATGCGGGGGCGATAAAGCACAAAATCGCCATAGCGGGCCACCATAAACTCAACGATTTGGTCGTTGCTTTGACCGGCTTCCACCATGCTGTGGACTTCGCGCTTTAAGTCCTCTGCAATCATTGAGTTGGAGCCGGAAAGGTTGTTGTTTTTGCATTTCGGGCAGCGCAGTTCGTCCACTAGAATCGAATAACGTTCCCTGTTTTCGTCGCTACTAAAATCAAAGGTATCTATAGCCGCCCAACCCGCAGCGGTGGACAGGCAAACCAGGAGAAAGGTTAGTGCTCTTAACATAGAGGTGCCGTGTGAAGTGGGGCCAAAGGGCGGCGATTATAGCAGCGGCCCCGCGCTGTAGTGGGAATTGCGTTGCGATTTCCACCGGTGGCCGCGCCGCGCCAATTGGATAGCGGATTACGCATAAATTCCTTTGAATTCAATTATTTTTGTTGACGCGCTGAAGTAAGTGGTTAAAATGCGCGCCTCCTAACGCAGGCTATTTAGCGCGGGTGGTTAGCTCAGCCGGGAGAGCGGCAGCCTTACAAGCTGTAGGTCACAGGTTCGATCCCTGTACCACCCACCATTTGCTTGTTAGGGTTTTTGGCGGCTTGCCTATATTTTTGGCGGCACTCAATTACCTCGTTAGCGACGCAGTACACCTACCCTTGGACCGGTAGTTCAGTTGGTTAGAATGCCGGCCTGTCACGCCGGAGGTCGCGGGTTCGAGCCCCGTCCGGTCCGCCATATTGTTTAACTCCTGTAGTGTTAACCCCCGTAGTGTCAGCCCCAGGACGCGATGAATTGCACCCCTACGCGGGTTCGAACTCATACGACCTAATCTCTCTTATCTGCCCCGCATCACCCCCGGCTGAACACGCCAAATACTCTCATATCTGCCGCTTACTGCGCACACCGGCATTCGTTGCTGGCTGGAGGCGCCCCCTCGCTGCTATACTGCCCGGCTTTTTTGCCTCTCCTAATTGAGTACTTTATGGAACCCATGTTGACTATGGCTCTTAGAGCCGCCCGTAAAGCGGGTGATATTATTGAGCGCGCCGTGGAGCGTATTGATTTACTCGCGGTTGAAGAAAAAGGCCGCAACGATTATGTGAGTGAAATTGATAAAAAAGCCGAGCAAGAAATCATTTACCACCTTAAAAAAGCCTACCCAGACCACGCATTTTTGGGCGAAGAAACAGGCCGCAGCCAAAACACCAGCGATTATGTGTGGATCATCGACCCGCTGGATGGCACCACCAACTTCCTCCACGGCATCCCGCATTTTTCCGTCTCCATCGCCTGCACCTATAAAGGTGTGCTCACCCACGGCGTGGTCTACGACCCCATCAAACGCGAAGAATTTACCGCCAGCCGTGGCAAGGGTGCGCATGTAAATGGCCGCCGCATTCGTGTAAGCAACCGCCGCAACCTAGACGGCGCGCTGATTGGCACCGGGGTGCCCTTCAACGGTTTTGCGCTGGAACACATTGATGATTATTTAAATTGTTTGCGCGAAGTGGCCAGCCAAACCGCAGGCGTCCGCCGGGCGGGTTCTGCCGCGTTGGACTTAGCCTATGTGGCCGCAGGGCGTTTTGATGGCTTTTGGGAGATGAACTTAAAAGAGTGGGACATGGCCGCAGGCATTTTGCTGGTGCGGGAAGCGGGCGGCATGTTGAGCGACTTTAAAGGCGGCAGCGATTATTTAGACCACGGCCATATTGTCTGCGCCGCGCCCAAAGTGTTTAAACCCCTGCTGCAAATTGTGGGCAAACACATGGGGCATGTTTAGTTTTTCTAAGGATGCAGGCCATTTCCCGTCTCATGGCCTATTCTATTGAACCTGTGCGCCGCCTGTGCCATATTCCGCGCCCTTGTTTAGAAAACCCAAAGCCTCAACCTAAACCCAGCAGGATAACCTGAGCGTGAAGTTCATTTTAATCAACCACAAACGAGGCCGCTCCTACAGCGTGACCCTCGGCCTCTGGGCTAAAGCCCTGCTGGCTTTGTGTGGTGTGGGCTTGCCCTGTGGTGTGGCGGCGCTGTTGGTGTTGAATTTCTCCCAGGTATCCCTGCTGTTAAACCAGCCCGACGCCAGCTGGGCCGACGCCTCAAGTTCAAGTTTGGAAGCCCGCGATCATCAAGCGCGCGTTAATGCGCTGGCCATGCGGGTGGCGGAATTACAAGCCAAATTAATGCGCTTGGATGCCCTGGGCGAGCGCATCAGCAATAAAACCCAATTAGATTTAAAAGAATTCGATTTTAGCCAAGCACCGGGCCTGGGTGGCCCTATCAGCCAGCAGGCGCCGAGGGTTTTTGCGCTGAACGAATTGGCTGCTTTAGTTGAGCACCTCAGCGCGCGCTTAGAAGGCCGCCAGCATCAGTTGGAATATTTAGATGAATGGGTCTCCCAGCAGAAATTCGACAGCGAAGCCCTGGTGGCGGGCGCGCCGATAAAAGAGGGTTATCGCTCGTCGGAATTTGGCTGGCGCACAGACCCCTTTAGCGGCCAGTCTGAAATGCACGAAGGTGTTGATTTTGCGGGTGAGGTGGGCAGCGACATCACGGCGGTGGCCTCAGGGCTTGTCACCTGGTCAGCGGATAAAACCGGCTACGGCAACATGGTGGAAATTAACCACGGCAATGGGTTTAAAACCCGTTACGGGCATTGCAAAAAGAACCTCGTGCAAATTGGCGACATGGTGCAAAAAGGCCAGGTCATCGCACTGTTAGGCAACACAGGCCGTTCCTCCGGCCCCCATGTTCACTTTGAAGTCTATAAAAACAACCGCGTGGTTGACCCCGCCTCCTACATTCGCACCACCGTCCCCTAAGGCCTTAAGCGCCTCCCTTTGCGCGGTTTTTAATACGCGTTTTACTTGTTTTTAACTTCCTTACATTTGAATTCTTTTACTTTGCCGCCCCATGCTGGGCGGCTTAATGGCGATTTTATGATTGGCAATTTCTTTAAAAAACTGATTGGTACCAAAAACGACCGCGAATTAAAGCGTATGCGCAAAATCGTGGTTCAGGTGAACCAACTTGAAACAAGCATCGGCACCTTAAGCGATGAAGAGCTCAAAGCCAAAAGCGCCGAGTTCCGCGCTCAGCACTTGGCCGGTAAAAGCCTGGATGCGCTACTGCCAGAAGCCTTTGCCGTGTGCCGCGAGGCCAGCAAACGCATTATGGGGATGCGCCATTTTGATGTGCAGTTGATCGGCGGCCTCACCTTACACGAAGGCCGCATCGCCGAAATGCGCACCGGGGAGGGTAAAACCCTGATGTCTACTCTGGCAGTGTATTTAAATGCTGTGTCTGGGCGCGGCGTACACGTTGTTACGGTGAATGACTACCTAGCACGCCGGGATGCCGAGTGGATGCGCCCGCTGTATGAAGGTTTAGGCCTTACCGTGGGTGTAATTTTGTCCATGCAGCCGCAGTGGGAGAAGCGCGAGGCCTATGCCTGCGACATCACCTACGGCACCAATAACGAATACGGCTTTGATTACCTGCGCGACAACATGGTGATGCGCCGCGATGAGCGTGTGCAGCGGCCTTTAAACTTTGCCGTGGTGGATGAGGTGGACTCCATCCTCATCGACGAAGCGCGCACACCGTTGATTATCTCCGGCGCAGCGGAGGATTCCTCCGAGCTGTACCGCATTATGAATAGCATTATCCCGGAGCTAAAACCCAGGCTGGAAAGCCCTGATGGCACGGGCGCTAACTCTGCTACTGAAGGCTCTCGTGTCGCTGAAGGCTCCGGCGCCCCAGGCCATTACGTGGTGGATGAAAAAACCCGCCACATCGAGTTGACCGAAGAAGGCCATGAGTTGGTGGAGCACATTCTGGCCAAAAAAGGCCTGCTGGCGGAAGGCCAAAGCCTGTACGCGGCGGGTAATTTGAACATGCTGCACCATGTCCATTCGGCGCTGAAAGCCCACAAATTATTCCACCGCGATGTTGAATATATCCTGCACGAAAACCAGGTGGTTTTGATCGACGAGCACACAGGCCGCACCATGCAGGGCCGCCGTTTGTCTGAAGGCTTGCACCAAGCCATCGAGGCCAAAGAAGGCGTTACGATTCAAAACGAAAGCCAAACCTTAGCCAGCACCACCTTCCAAAACTACTTCCGCCTGTACCCCAAGCTCTCCGGCATGACCGGAACGGCGGATACGGAATCGGTGGAATTTAGGCAAATTTACAACCTGGATGTGGTGGTGATCCCCACCAACAAACCCATCGCCCGTAAGGATTTAAACGACCTGATTTACCTCAACATGGAGGACAAGTTCGAGGCCATTGTGGCGGAGGTGAAACGTTTAAAAGAGTTAAACGTGCCGGTGCTAGTGGGCACCGCCTCGGTGGAAACCTCTGAGGAGATGTCGGCGCGGTTTAAAAAAGCCGGTATTAAACACGAAGTATTAAACGCCAAACAACACGACCGCGAGGCCGACATCATCGCCCAGGCAGGCCGCCCAGGCGCCATTACCGTGGCCACCAACATGGCCGGGCGCGGCACCGACATTATGCTGGGGGGCAACTGCGAGGCCGAAGTGGCTAAGCTGGTAAACCCCACCGAAGCCGACGTGGCACGCATTCGCGCCGAATGGAAAACCCGCCACGAGCAAGTGCTGGCGGCAGGTGGCCTGCATATTCTGGGCACCGAGCGCCACGAATCCCGCCGCATCGACAACCAGCTGCGGGGCCGCTCGGGCCGCCAGGGGGACCCAGGTGTTTCGCGTTTTTATCTATCCCTAGAAGACAACCTGATGCGCATTTTTGCCTCCGAGCGGGTGCGCGCCATCATGAACAAACTGGGCATGGAGAAAGGCGAAGCCATCGAACACCGCATGGTGACAGGCGCCATTGAAAACGCCCAGCGCAAGGTGGAAGCGCGCAACTTCGACTACCGCAAACAATTGCTGGAATACGACGACGTAGCCAACGACCAACGCCGCGTTATCTACCAACAGCGCAACGATTTACTCGACGCCGACAGCATCGAAGACGCCATTGCCGGTATCCGCGAAGACGTAATCAACGATGTCATCTCCAACTACATCCCCCCGCAATCCATGTCGGAGCAGTGGGACGTGCCCGCCCTGGAGCAGAGTTTATTGGCGGATTTCGGCGTGGAAGTGCCGGTGGGCCAGTGGTTAAAAGACGATGCAAAACTGTTCGAAGAACCCCTGCGGCAAAAAATTGGGGCCTTGATGGGCGGCTTTTACACCGACAAAGCCGAGCGCCTAAGCAGCGTGATACGCGGCCTGGAGCGCCAGGTGATGCTGCACGTACTGGACACCCTGTGGAAAGACCACCTGCTGAATATGGACCACCTGCGCCAAGGCATCGGCCTGCGTGCCTATGCGCAGAAAAACCCCAAACAAGAGTACAAACGCGAATCCTTCGACCTGTTCCAGGCGCTGTTGAACAACCTCAAACACGAAGTGACCCGCGTGTTGTTCCGTGTGGAACCCATCACGCCGGAACAGATGGAAGCTATGGAGCGCGAGCAGGCCGAAGCCGCCGAGCGCGCCCGCCGCTTGCAGCAGCTACAACACGAGCAGGTATCCGGGTTTACCGGTGAAACCATGCAACAGCCCAAAATAGCGCTCACCCGGCGCGGCGCCAAAGTGGGCCGCAACGACCCATGCCCCTGCGGCTCCGGGCTTAAATACAAGGCGTGTCACGGGAAATTGGGTTAAGGCCAGATGGGGTGCCAAACTCCCCTCCTTTTGAAGGAGGGGTGCCCATCGGGGCGGGGTGGTTCTGTGACCTTGCTCCCATGCTCCCGCGTGGGAATGCATAGGGTTCAAATAAGAGAAAAAGCCGTATATTCGACACGTTCTGTATGCATCCCCACGCAGGAGCATGGGAACGAGATACTGAGGTTTAACCCAAGATTACCCCCAAGATTATTTCGGCCCGACCTCATGTCAGCCCGTCAAACACACAGCAAAACAAAAAGCTAAGAGGAGAACCCCATGCCCGTAGGCGAAGCAACCTGGCCCACCATGCACCCCATCAGCGGCGTGCGTTTAGGCGTGGCACAAGCGGGCGTTAAATACGCCGGGCGCAACGACCTGTTGGTGATCGCCATCGAAGAAGGCTCAAGCGTGGCGGGGGTATTCACCCAAAGCGCCTTCGCCGCCGCCCCCGTTTTAGTGGGCCGCGACCACATCGCCAGCGGCGATATCCGTTATTTAATCGTCAACTCCGGCAATGCCAACGCCTGCACCGGCGAGCGCGGCTTGGAAGACGCCCGCACCACTTGCCAGGTGCTGGCGCAATTGGGCGAAGCCAAAGCCCGCCAAGTCATCCCGTTTTCCACCGGGGTGATCGGCGAGTTTCTGCCCGTCGAAAAAATCGTCGCCGCTATTCCCCAAGCCTTAGCCAATGCCTGCGAAGACAACTGGGCCTTGGCGGGCCGCACCATCATGACCACCGACACGCGCCCCAAAGGCGCCTCGGTGCAGTTTGAATTTGATGGTGAAATCGTCAGCGTCACCGGTATCGCCAAGGGCGCCGGGATGATTCGCCCCAACATGGCCACCATGCTGGCCTACATCGCCACCGACGCGGTGGTGGCGCCGCACGTTCTGGAAGCCATCGTCAAAAAAGCCGCCGATAAATCCTTCAACCGCATCACCATCGACGGCGACACCTCCACCAATGACGCCTGTATTCTCATCGCCAGCGGCCAGGTTGGGCTGCCTATGCTCACCTCAACCCACGGCGAACTGTACGAAAAACTGCTCGCCGCCATCACCGAGGTGCAACAACAACTGGCCCAAGCCATCGTTAAAGACGGCGAAGGGGCTACCAAATTTGTAACGATAAAAGTTGAACAGGGCACCAACAGCCACGAATGCCTGCAAATTGCCTACGCCATTGCCCACTCGCCGCTGATTAAAACCGCCCTCTACGCCTCAGACCCGAACTGGGGCCGCATCGTCGCCGCCATCGGCTACGCCGGGGTGAAAGGCCTGGACGCCCGCCTGGTACATGTGTGGCTTAACGATGTGCTCATTGTTGAACACGGCGGCCGCGCCGCCAGCTACACCGAGGCGCAGGGTGCAAGCGTGGTGACACAAGCGGAATTCAGCATCCGCGTAGCGCTTGGGCGTGGCGACGCCTGTGAGCAGGTGTGGACCTGCGACCTCTCCCACGAATACGTCACCATCAACGCTGAATACCGCTCCTAAGCTATGGCCCCATCTGCCGACATTGGCGCCGACATACCAGCCAAAATGGTCAGCGTGGTAGTGGGCGTCATCCTTAACCCCGCAGGCGAAGTCCTCTTAGCCCGCCGCGCCGCCCACCAGCACCAAGGCGGCCTGTGGGAATTCCCCGGCGGCAAGCTCGAACCTGGCGAGCCACCGTTGGCAGGCCTTTGGCGCGAATTACATGAAGAGCTCGGCATCCACCTAATCACAGCCGAACCGCTCATTCAAATCCGCCACCACTACCCAGACAAAAGTGTATTGCTGGATGTGTACCGCGTCAGCCAATTCAGTGGCCAACCGCAAGGCCGCGAAGGCCAACCGCTGGTGTGGGCAAGCCCTGCAACACTTGTTAATTACCCGCTGCCCGCCGCCAACCGGCCCATAGTCCAAGCCCTAAACCTGCCCAACAGCCTCACCATCACAGGCCAAGCAGCCACTCCGGCACTCTGGCTTGAACGCCTTCAAACCTGCCTTGAAACCGGCGCCCGCCTCATCCTGGCCAGGCCGCAAACCGACACACAAACCCACTGGCCCTGGCAGGATTTACTGCCGCACGCCTTCGGGCTCTGCGAACAAAACAACGCCCGCCTGATCATGCACGCCAAGTTGCTGCCCCACACCGGGAACACCATCCCCAGCTACTGCCACGGCCTACACCTAACCGCCGCCACCCCAATGCTGCCACTGGCTGAAGGCCTACTGCGGGGCATGTCCTGCCACAACCCGCACGAACTCACCCAAGCCGCCCAGCACAACTGCCACTACGCACTGCTCTCCCCCATCCTTACCACCCCCAGCCACCCCAGCGCACCAACCCTGGGCTGGAGCCAATTCGCCCACCTCTGCCAACACAGCGTATTACCGGTGTATGCCCTAGGCGGCATGACGAAGGCGCACACGCCTTTAGCGCAGCAATTGGGTGGGCAGGGGGTTGCGGGGATTGGAGGGTTTTGGGGGTGAGGGTAGGTTTCCTGCGCCTGCGGGGAAGTGGAAACTATTCAGCACATGCCGCAGGTGGCGCAGTAATGCCCAACACACTCATCTGACATATACCGCTTAAAATCCCACACCCAAAACTAAAGCCGCTTCCCCCAAAAGTGCTCGAGTATTGCCTATTTCAAATAGGCTTTGAGCTTTTAGCTGTACGCCTATTTGATAGTGGTGATTGAGCTTGAGGCCGCCCTCCGCAAAGACCTCCAATAAAAAATCAGTTTCTTCTCTAGCCCCGCTGGCATAGCGCAGCTTGCCGCCTCCCAACCCTGCGCCAAAACGGCTGTACAGGCCAATGGGATATGCGGTGTCCTCCTCTTCGGTAATAAACCCAAGGGCGACAGTGGTCAGCTGCGCATCGGGAATTTCAGTATCTCGCTGGGTTTGGGCCTCGCTCAGGCTGGCATACATATTCATAGCCCCAGCGCGCAGGCCATAACCTTGATGAAGGTGCATATCAAATCGCTCACTGCCGTCCTCATCGCGCCCATAACTGTCTTTGTCAGCGTTCATACTGGCAAAGGGGGAAGCGGTGATGGATATAAAAGCCCCACCGTCTTCGGCTTGGGCTGAACTGGTGGCGATTAATAAAGCAGCGGTGATACAGAGGATTTTCATTTGGGATCCTTATTAATGGTGGAGATGAAATCAGAAAGAATGGCTAGATATCTGCGGTGGACAAGCATGCTTGCCCGCCGTCACGCTTGTGATTGTAAGCGTTTTCATGGGGGCAGAGGGAGTGCAGGAGGGGCCGGAGGGTGAATACTCAAAATAGTTATTTTGGTGCTGCGCGTTGGGTAAATTCGGAGCCTGTATTCCCGCCATGCGCGAGCACACCGCAGGTTATAAATATGGGCAGTGTTTTACAGTTGGATCCGATTTTTGACGTTTCAAGTACTCTGACCCCTTGATCTGCTGACCCCTTGATCTGAAAAGCTGTGTTGTGAATCTCATCCAATCTAATCCACTAGAATGACCGTCCCATCCTTGTTGGACGCAGAGTCATTCACCAGAAGCTCGGGACGGATGGTGGCGGATAGGCCGTTGGCACGAATTGTAGATCGGTGAATCCACTTAATGAATGGGGTGGTTACTACCTCGTATTGATCCAACGCCTCGTTCGCATGATCGAGCTTCCTGACTAAAATACCGGCTCCCATTTTCCCAATGGCATCATCTCTCACAGAAATGACGACACCGGCATGCTCTAGGTACTTCGGAGAGTAAGTAGAGGGAACCACCCAAAGGTGTTTATCACGAATAATACCGTAATTCTCCACGAGACTTAGAATATTGTCCAAGCCATACCACGCAAAATAGATAGGGGACTGCGACGGATTTTCTGGATCAGGCAAGTCAATGTCCCCAATTTCGATGTTAGTCTCGTGGGGTTTGGCGTCGAACTTGAACCGTTTCGATGGGCCGCCCGCCGCCGCCATCCGCTCGTTTAGCTCTTCTAATCCTTTTCTGACGGCCTCGTCCTGTTCCACTCCCAAGTTGTAGAGGAATACAAGTTTCTGATCGGGCTTGAACACACTGTCCAACGCTTCGCCGTATGCGATTGGCCCCGATCCATACTGAACGCCCGCAACTTTAGGAATCTTGACCAAACCAGACGTAGTGGGGGCTGTAACTCCCAGATAGACGAGACCTTTCGTATCTGCATCCGAAAGGAGGCCAGACTTTATCACCGCTTTGGTCGCGTGCGTCCCGAGAGTGGCAAAGAAGTCGATTTGCTTATGAGTATCAGCAATCTTATGCATTAGCGCTTCCCAGATACGGTCAGCACCCGGTTCATCAGGCGAAGCGTATTTCACTTTCATGCCGAAACCAGGATCTTCAACAGCTATTGAAACGGAGTAACCCCGCGCCTCCGCTTGTTTGGTGAACTCTTCCCGGAAGCCCTCAAGTATGGCTTTCTCGTAAAGGACGTTTTCCCCCATGACGGCGACCACATGAAGATGCCCGCGTTTAGGAATGCTCTCCGGTTTCTCGGATTTCATGCTGGCCAGTAAGCCGAAGCCAGCGACGGTAATCAGGGCGAGGGCACCGACCAAGAAGAGAATTCTGCGCGAGATTTTTGTGTCTCCATCAATGCGAGACTCGATCTTTGCGCGAGCTTCCTTCTGTGATTGGATCAGATCTTCGAGCTGCAAACCATAGCGGGCAAGTGTTTCATTGAGTTCTGTATCCTTCTCATATTGGGGCCAGAGGGAGCAGAGCGCATGACGGCAGAGTTTATCTGGGAGATCAAAGGAGCTGCGGTCGAAGCCTAAGGTCTCGGTTAGGTATTCGAGGAAACGTACCTGTTGGGGGAGGTCGTCTATCCCTGGGGCAGGCGCCTTGGTATCAGGCTTATGGCCGCCGGCAAAAAAGATGAAGGTGGTTTTTTCCCAGTAACGGGCAAGGATGAATTCCCATTGGGTGTAGCTGATTCTGTCAAATCCGGGCGGGAGGAGGTCTCGCCAAGTTTTCTCGGGGCGATCCTGCCGTACGACAGGGTGGATGGGGCCGTCCAAGACACTGTCCGGCGGGAAGCCTCCGGTGTAGGAGCCATGGAGGCAGAGGACGACTTCGGAGTGGTGAATGTATTTGGCGAGCTTTTCGAGGGTGGTATTGGTGTCAGACTCCTGGCGGAAGGAGAGCTGAGTGCGAGCGGCGATCTCGACGCTTTGGAGGGCGTTGCGGAGTTCCTCAGCATAGGAGCCGAGTTCGCGAGAGACGCGGGAGATGAAGACGCGGCGAGGTTGCATGTTCTGATGTTTCAAGGTTCCACCAACTCACTAGCATAAACCACAGACAATTCCGTGACTTCCTGAAGCATAGGAAGGATAAAAGCTATATCCCGCCGAGTCTAGCTTTATGATCGATCAAGGGGTCAGAGACGAATGGCACTTACTTAAGCCATAACACATTGTTTTTAATGTATTTTATTAACTCTATACGCTGTGCCATTTCTGCTTTCAGACGCCCATTTTCCATTCTGTAGCGTCTCAAGATGAGGTTAAAATGTGGCGGACAGCCGCATTTCGCGCAAGGCGGATAATATTTTTGTGTTCACAATCAATTGGTTACGCCTTAAGTAAGTGCCATTCGGGTCAGAGACCTTGAAAAATAACCGCGTGGCTCGAACTTTGGGGTACGGACAATCCACACAAAATGCCAATTCGAGACTGTTACACCGAACTACAGCAACCGGAACGCCGCCATTACACTAACCCTGCAATATTCTCTTCGACCCGCCCCTGAATAGTCTTTAGCGTACCTTCAGTAATCCAATCCGCAAAGCTATTTTAACTACCCGCGCGAGCTAGCATCTGGCACTCGCGATTTGTTTAAATAGCCAACGCGTAACCCGGACTAATGTAGCGCGTAGGCTGGGTTAAATGTAGGTTGGTGGTGAGCTTGCGAACCCCAACATTCCAGCCATCCGCCAGCACAAAGCCGAGCATAAATTAAGGCGCAAATTTAACTGATTCTCGCCGCAAGATGGAATGTTGGGGTTATCACCCCAGCCTACGAGCTGAGGCTGTTAAGTTAAACCCAAGCCCCGCCAAAAAAGTTAACAGAAAAAATTTGATACCAAGTGCTCCACCCAAGGGCGCACTTCCCGCAATTGCGCTGGAAGACGAATTCGAAGACGAGGATGAAGAGCTAGAACTACTTGAGCTTGAATTAGAGCTTGATGAACTGCTAGAGCTTGATACATTGCCGCTAGAATCAGCAGAACCGTTGCTAACGGTAATATCCGAACTTCCCTGGCCCTGATACCCCTCGGTTGCCATTATCACGTAATCCAACGTGCCCAACTCCAGCCCCGCCCTTTTCCAGGCATCGAAATGTTTGGCCATATCTATGCTGCCACTAATAGCGCCAAACGATTTTTTCGGATTGCGTATGCTGAAATACAGACCCGCAGGGTTTATACCTAATTGGCGCGGACAATCGTAAATTTCGTAATTGGCGCCATCAGTTTGATAAACACCAAGAAGTTTGCTGCCACCACAGCTGGCCGGGTTATAGGCGCCCCAACTTTCAACAATGTAAAACTCAACCGATGGCGTTCGGCTCCAGCCATAAAGCGATAGATAAGCGTTGACACTGCCTTTTATATTAAAAAACCCTGAATAATTAACAACACGAGGATTGGGCGATTTCCACCCTTTACCGCCAAACCAATTTTCAGAATTACTCCATTGCGTGGTGTAACGTCCCCCCGCCTCCAAACTTAAGGCTGCATCGCCACCCTCGCTCCAAAATGAATAATAAAAACCATCCTGGCTACCCTGTGTCGTTTTAGTTAATACTTCGCTATAGGCATTCGAAGAGGTTAAAAATATTACGCAGGCGCTAACAACTGCTGCTAATGAGGTATTTCTCGTAAAGTGGAAAATCATAATAAGTTCCATTGCAACAGGTTAATGTTTGGATTATATAGAAAAATCGTAACGATTAAGCTTAATCATAAAGGGGGCAATGTCATTAAGTTAAGGATTTTGCCCCCTCCCCTTTTCAAGGAGAGGGCTAGCCCGAATATTTCACCAAAATGAGCAAAAACAGATTTAAATTCAAAACAATCGTAACGCGTAACCCGGACCAATCCTTGGTGCGCCGTTTTCGGTGCGTCGGAGTATGCGGTGCTTCTGAGCTCTCGGTGTGGCGCACCAAGGTGCGCCCTACGGATTAATACTCCACACGAATTTCACTCACCCCAAATTTTAACCTGATTAGTGGCATTCCTCAGAAGGCCTTGCAAATAGTACTGTTCATGCATGCAGTGATGCAAACAAGGTGTCTTCTGAGGCTTTAACATCATGGCAATCAACAAAATTCAATTCCAAAAAGGCTTATCCCTGAGTGGTTTTCTAAAAGACTACGGCACCGAAAAACAATGTG
>JBEGTZ010000326.1:0-10408 GCA_041179125.1 Pseudomonadota bacterium
TGCTCGGTGCGCTGCCACTGGAAGACGATGAGCTGCTAGAGCTTGAAGATGAAGAACTGCTGGCGTCAGTGCCGCCGCTGGATGATGAACTGCTGGAGCTGCTCGGTGCGCTGCCACTGGAGGAGCTGCTGCTAGAGCTTGAAGATGAAGAGGAACTGCTGGCGTCAGTGCCCCCGCTGGAAGATGAACTGCTGGAGCTGCTTGGTGCGCTGCCGCTGGAAGACGATGAACTGCTGGAGCTTGAAGATGAAGAAGAGCTGCTGGCGTCAGTGCCGCCGCTGGAAGATGAACTGCTGGAGCTGCTTGGCTCACTGCTGCCGCTGGAAGACGATGAGCTGCTGGAGCTTGAAGATGAAGAGCTGCTGGCGTCAGTGCCACCGCTGGATGATGAACTGCTAGAGCTGCTAGGTTCGCTGCTGCCGCTGGAAGACGATGAGCTGCTGGAGCTTGAAGAAGATGAACTACTGGCGTCAGTGCCACCGCTGGACGATGAGCTGCTAGAGCTGCTAGGTTCGCTGCTGCCGCTGGAAGAGGATGAGCTGCTAGAGCTTGAAGAAGATGAACTGCTGGCGTCAGTGCCGCCGCTGGACGATGAGCTGCTAGAGCTGCTTGGCTCGCCGCCACTAGAAGACGAACTGCTAGAGCTAGAAGAAGATGATGAAGAGCTGCTGGTGTTGGCTGCGCCGCTGGACGTGCTGCTTGAGTTAGAACTGGATGACGAGCTGCTAGAAGATGATGTGGGTTCTGGTTTGATAATACCGCCAGTGGATGAGCTGCTCGATGAGCTGCTAGTGGCTGTAGCACCGTTGCTGGAGGACGAGCTTGAAGAAGAGCTGGAGCTTGAGCTTGAGCTACTAGAGCTTGAACTAGAGCTGCTAGGAGCCGGAGGGTTTTGCCCGCCGTTGTTTTTTGACGAACCTTTAGAGCCACAGGCAGTAAGTCCGACAATTAAACTAAGTGTAAGTATGGGCAGGCGCATTAATAAATCTCCATCGGATTTTCGGGGTTGTGCAATTCTAAACCAGTTGGGGCTTGAGGTTCCGCCAACCATTACCGTTTTTAGTAATTTCGCCGGTACTGATATGCATTTTTGAAGTGAGGAAGAGCAAATAAATGGTTATTTGTTTTGCTCGAAGGGCCAATGTGACAGCAACGAGGCGTTTTTTTTGAGCAAAATATAAGCGCTTTGATGGGTTGTTGTTCGTTTTTTATATATAACTCGGTAGGTAAACCTGTCTATTGGCTTGTAATTAATGGTTTTTTTGTGTTTTTATTGATTTGATGGCAGCGATTTTTGTATCGGATATGTTTTGGTGTGCTCATCGCGAGTTTTCAATGTGTAAATTTCCACATACCCCTGGCGCAGCTGAAGAGACTGGCAGTAATAGTGCATGCGCGGATACTTGCCGTTTAAATCTCAGTTGAACGCGTAGCTAGAGCGACTAAGGCGCGGCCTTTTTATTGTCACAGGGGGGAAGTTAGCGCTTTTACCGCCAGCGGCTATCGTGAATTAAGCACGCCCTTTTTTAGCGCTATTTTTATCTAACCTTCCATGCTGCGGATTTACTGTATTGATTGCATCCGCCTTATTAATCAGTTCGTTCATTTAGGATCGCACTATGCCCCATTCGCTCACCGGCTACTCGCTATTGGCAAACGTGAAATACACCAAAGGAACGGCTTTCAGCTTGGAGGAGCGCGATACCTATAAATTACGCGGGCTGTTGCCGCCGCGTGTGTGCGATATGTCGGTGCAATTGCAGCGCGCCTTGGCTAATTTGCGGCGCAAAACCTGTGATATCGACCGCTATGTTTTTATGCAGCAGCTAGTTAATAGAAGCCAGACATTGTTCTACCGGGTGTTGATTGACCATATAGAAGAGCTAATGCCTGTCGTGTACACCCCAACGGTGGGGCAGGCGTGTCGTGAGTTCGCACATATTTACCGCCAGGCACAGGGGTTTTATATCACGCTGGCGGACAAGGGCTATGTACGTGCCATGCTGGATCACTGGCCGGAAAAAGACATTCGTATGATTGTTGTCACCGATGGCGAGCGCATTTTAGGGCTGGGGGATTTAGGCGCTAATGGAATGGGCATTCCCATTGGCAAGTTGGCGCTGTACTGCGCCTGCGCCGGCATTCGGCCTGAACAATGCCTGCCGGTGATGATTGATGTGGGCACCGATAACGTGCCGCTGCGCGAGGATGCTTTTTATTTGGGCACGCCCTGCCCAAGGGTGCGCGGCGAGCCGTATATTGAATTGCTGGATGAATTTGTGCAGGCCGTGCAGGACGCCTATCCCAAGGCCTTGATCCAGTTTGAAGACTTCCTCACACCCAACGCCTATCTATTACTCAATCGTTATCGTCAAAGCGTTTTATGTTTTAACGATGACATCCAGGGCACTGCGGCTGTGGCATTGGCGGGTATTTATAGTGCCTGTACGCTCGCCAATTTGGTGTTTACACAATTGCGTATTATGTTTTTGGGTGCAGGCTCGGCGGCTACGGGCATTGCGGACTTAATTGTGTTTGCGCTGGTTGAGCAGGGTTTGACGCTGAGCGAGGCGCGCGCGCGGCTGTGGTTTGTGGATGTTGAGGGTCTTCTGGTGTCGAGCCGCCCGGTTTTGCCTGAGCACAATGCGCGTTTTGCGCAAGATTACCCGCCGATGGATTTTGTCTCGGCGATTGATTCAATCCAGCCCCATGTACTGATTGGTGCCACTGGTGCAGCGAACGCCTTCACCTCCACCGTCATTGAAAAAATGGCCACCTACAACGTGCGGCCCATTATTTTTGCACTGTCGAACCCCACGGCCAACGCTGAATGTACGGCCAGCCAAGTGTATGAATGGAGCCAGGGGCGAGCGATTTTCGCCAGCGGCAGCCCGTTCCCACCGGTGGTGTATCGGGGCCAATTCTTCCGGCCCGCTCAGGGCAATAATGCGTATATTTTCCCCGGTGTAGGCTTGGGTGCCATGCTGGTTGAAGCTTCCCTGGTGAGCGATGAAATGTTTTTAATCGCGGCCCGTGTGCTGGCGGATAGCTTATCGGCAGAAGACTTAGCCGAAGGCGCGCTCTACCCGCCACTTCGTAAAATCCGTGAAGTCTCGCTGGCCATTGCCTGCGCCGTGGCAGAAACCGCCTACGCGCAAGGCGTGGCGCGCTTGCCGCATCCCGGCGACATCAAAACTTTTATTCAACAGCGCATGTACGATCCTAACTACGCCGAACTGTGACAGCGCGGTAACACGCGCAAGAGAATTCGTCTGTGCAGTTGGCGAGCGGTGGCTATAATCAAGGCGATACGCGTTCAACCTAAAAATTTTTGTGACTATTCAGCGCCTATTGTAGGGCGGGTTAATAACCCGCGCTGACGGTGTTATCGCTTGCGATCATTTTTGTAAGAGCACGGATTTTGCTTGTGCGGTTTTTGTTGCGTTTGTGCTTGCCTGTTAGTGCGCGGGTTACGCCGCAGGCATAACCCGCCCTACGCTTGAGCTGAATGGGTACAAAATTTTTAGGTTCACAATAATAAGAGAGAAATCCTTGCTGGCACCCCTCATGCGACTCCTGGCATTTGTGTTTTTGTCTGCGTGGCTTCCCAGTGTTGAAGCCGCCCCGGTGCCTGTGTTTGAGCATTTACTCACCGATGAAGCCAACGGCCTGCAAGACAACATCAGTGCTATTAACACCATTGCCCAAGATCAACAGGGTTTTATTTGGATTGGCGGTGAAAACGGATTAGCCCGCTACGACGGACATCAATTTTTATTTTTTCATGGCGGCAGGCCTGGCACCGGCGCCCTTTGCGGCAATTATATTTTGTCTATGGTGGTGGATTACACGGGGACGCTCTGGATTGGCACCCAGAATGGGCTAAACCGCTACGTGCCCGCCACACAAGAATTTGAATGTTTTTTACACGACCCAGCCCTAACCACATCACTGGCCGATAACTACGTGCGCGCATTAGCGGTCAACGCCAATAACCGCTTATTGGTGGGCACCGGACGCGGGTTGGATATTTTTGATCCCGCAGCACGCGTATTCACACACCTACAAAACCCAGCGCAACCGCTCAACTCCATCCGTACATTAGAAGTGGACAGCCGCAATCGCATCTGGATCGGCACCGGCGACCAAGGTGTTTATCGGCTGGACGAACTCCCCACAGGCAACACCCACACCCTCAGTACAGGGCAGATGGAACACTACGGCCCAGGGCGGCTCATCAACCAAAGTATCAACGCCATCACGGAGGATCGTCTTGGCCGAATATGGATAGGCACCATCGCAGGAATCAGCCGCATCGAACAGGACATGGCCCGCATCAGCCATTACCCACCGATTAAAAACACCAGTGGTGTCGCCTCTAAAGCGCGGATTCAAGACATTGCAATGGATGTTCATGGCGTTATTTGGGTCGCCACGGACCGAGATGGCCTCTATGTTTTTGACGAAGAAACCAATCAGTTCGAAGTGATAGGTTCTCAACAGGAGCGCAATCGCAGCTTAAACAGCAGCAATACGCGCGTTATTTTTAACGATCGCGACGGCGATATTTGGGTGGGTGGTTTTCCGCGCGGGCTTAATTATTTTAATCGCGCCACGGAACGCTTCCGCAATTTTATTTTTCACCCCGATCAACCCAATGGATTGCGCACGCGCGCGGTTGAAAGTTTATGGGTAGATAAAAATCAAGCGTTGTGGATTGGCGGTTATACCGGAGTGAGTGTATACGACCCGGTGCGAGAAACCTTCCACCACTTTACCGGTGAAGATGCGCCCTCAGAAGGTGTTATATCCCTAGCGCAAACGCCAGATGGCGATATTTGGGCTGGCACTTGGTCCGCCGGGGTATACCGTTATTCGGCGCAAACAAAGCGTTTTAAACAGTACCAATTTACTAACTCTGCACAATCACTGGGCAGCAACTATGTTTGGCATCTGCTTACCGACCAACAAGGCCGCCTATGGGCAGGAACCGAAGACGGCGGGTTAAATTTATATGACCCTGCCCGCGATTCATTCATCCGGTTCCAGCACCACGCCAATAATCCTAAAAGTATTAGTAATAATTTTGTTTGGAACATAGCCATTGCCGATGAAACACACCTGTGGCTTGCAACGCCGAGTGGATTAAATCTTTTTAATACAAAAACGTTTGAAACGGAGCGTTTTCCCCTGGATACCAATAATCCACAGGGTTTAAAAAGCCAATTTTTAGTGGAATTAATGGTGCATTCAAACGGTGATTTATGGATCGGCACACAAGATCACGGCATTAGTGTTTTTAACCCCCGCACACGCCAATTTAAAAGCATTACCACCAGCAATGGCCTTGCCGCCGATTATGTCGCCAGCCTCATCGAAGACGACGAACACAATATTTGGGCGGCAACGGTTAATGGAATATCGCGTCTATCACCTAATGGCGACACCATTAAAAATTATGACCTCAATAGCGGCCTGGTGGGCAACGGTTATAACCGCGACACAGCAATAAAAGATCATCAAGGGCAAATTTATATTGGCGGAACCGAAGGATTAAATCGTTTTAATCCCGGAGCACTGATCGTCAACCACCGCAAGCCTAACTTATTACTCACCGGCCTCAGCGTGCGTGATCAAAACTGGCAATGGGCAGGTGATGGCGCGCCACTGTCAATCTCCTTTGAACAAAATTCATTAAAATTTGCATTTTCAGCCATGAGTTATCGAGCCAGCCAAAACAATCTCTACCAAACGCGGTTAAAAGGGCTTGAGACCGATTGGAGCGCGCCCGTTGCACTTAATCGCGTTAGTTACAGCAATCTACCATCAGGGCACTATGAGCTGAACGTGCGCGGCGCCAACTCAGATGGCGTGTGGAGCGAAAAAATATTGCGCGTGCCTTTTTACATCGCCCCACCACCTTGGCGAACACTTTGGGCCTATATAGCCTATGCCTCGTTATTGATATTTATTTTGAGCGTTTTATTTTTATTGCACCGCAGGCGTATGCAATTGAGCAGTGAAAAAATACTCAATTATAAATTGCGCAGTTTAGATAAAATGAAAGACGCCATTTTAGCGAACACCTCTCACGAACTGCGCACGCCGCTCAACGGCATTATTGGCCTTGCACAATCATTGCTTGATGGCTCGGTGAAAAACCTTGATAACGAAAGCCGACACACGCTGAGTGTCATAGTATCCAGCGGCAAACGCCTCGCGCATTTGGTGGATGATTTATTGGATAGCGCGCGGTTGATGGATAAACAAATGGAGCTTGAAAAAACGCCCATTAATATTTATTCGGTAGTCTCCCACGTAACCAGTTTATTACAACCCTTGGCCGCGCAAAAAAACTTATTATTATTCAATCAAGTGCCCACTTCCATCCCTCGCGTGCTTGCAGATGAAGCCCGTGTGCAACAAATTATTATGAATTTAATCACCAACGCGCTGAAATACACCGAAAAGGGGCGCGTTGAAATAATTGCCCAAGTATCCGAACAAGAAATAGCCATCAGCGTCAGCGATACCGGCGTTGGCATAAGCTTGGTGGATTTAAAAACCATATTTGAACCCTTCTCCCAAATAGCCGAACAAAACACCCGCCAGAGCAAAGGCCCAGGTTTGGGTCTATCTATTTGCCAGCAATTGGTTGAATTACACGGCGGAAAACTCACCGTATCCTCGGAAGTAGGGCAGGGTTCTGTTTTTAAGTTTACCCTGCCACGCATCAATGGTGCGGCCAGCAAAAAAACCAGTGCGGTTAAATTAGACGAGCCTTTACCCGTATTAGATACCTATATTGTCGAGCCAAAACCCGCAGCCAATTTTCGCGGAATGCGCACAATATTAATTGTTGACGACGACCCCGTGAATCGGCTGGTTGTCGCCAAAACACTCTCGGGTGAAGCTTTTAATTTATTAGAAGCCTCAAGCGGTACTGAAGCATTAGCGCATATAAAAAATGGCGCAGCGATTGACTTAGTGTTATTGGATATTATGTTGCCGGGCATGTCAGGTTTTGAAGTATGCCAAGAAATACGTCAGCACCTCAGCGCAGCACATTTACCGGTTGTATTATTAACAGCAAAAGAATTGCTCGATGATGTATGCCGAGGATTTTACTCAGGCGCAAATGGCTACCTAATCAAACCCATAAATAAAGCCCATTTAATCAAGTTTATTTATCAGCAATTTGCCTGGGTAGATAACACCACCCAGCGAGATGACGCCGTATTTGAGCTGTATGAAATTTTTCGCACCCTAATTGTAAGCGGCACGCCACAACAAACGCCGATAGATCGTATGGCAGAATTATTAGTAGCGCTAAAACAAGGCTTTTCCGCAGCAAAAGTACTCGGCATTTGGCAATTCACAGGGCACCAGTTCGACCCGCTCTACACGGACCCCGCCTGCCCAATTAAATCCATTCATGCCGCCGCCAAAGTAAAAAAATTCACACAATTACTAAAAGCACTCTATCAGCAGCGGTTATTAACACCATTAAACGAAGCCGACCTAGAAATATTGGCGGATTATCTACCCGAGCAGGGAATTCGCGATTGGGTAATCATCCCCTTAATTTTCGAAAATGAACTTCATGGCGGAATCATCATCGGCGCACAAGAACCCTGGGCCAAGCGCGATCTCACCCTATTTACCGAAGCAAAACCCCTGTGCGAAGCCGCGCTCCTACCCTTACTGCGAACCGACAACATGGGAATTTAACTCCGGCAGCATTCACCCGTTCTCAGTTAACCATTTCTATCAATAAATCCCCCTCATCTAAAATTCGAAACAAAACCCGGAAGCCTGCCCCAATCCCGCTGCCCTGGCCCAAAGTTGGCTATTGCTACCAACCTCTATATAATCTGTTTCCTTTTTAGACGTAAGGGTGTTGCATGTCTGTTGTTGTACCTGTTGTGCTCTCCGGCGGCAGCGGCTCGCGCCTATGGCCCAAATCGCGTCAGTTCTACCCCAAACAACTGCACAAGCTCTATGGTGACTTCACCATGTTGCAGCACACGTTAAAACGTGTAGACCACCTCGGTGCCCCCATCATCATTTGCAATAACGAACAACGTTTTATGGTGGCCGACCAAGTTCAAGCCATAGGCCAAACTGCACAAATTATCCTAGAACCCGTCGCCCGCAACACCGCACCTGCCATCGCAGTAGCCGCCCTTAGCGCATTAAACACCTCAAAAGACGCCATTATCGTCGTGCTGGCAGCGGACCATTTAATTGAAAACACCGAAGAATTCCGCCGCTGTTTAGCCATCGCCATCGAAGCTGCCAAAGAACAAAAATTAGTCACCTTCGGTGTTGTGCCCACAAGGCCTGAAACCGGCTACGGCTACCTCAAAACCGCCCCAAGCGCATCCGAGGTAAAACCCGTTCAACAATTCGTAGAAAAACCCAACCGCGAACTCGCCGAAGAATATCTCGCCGCAGGCTGTTATTACTGGAACAGCGGCATGTTTGTTTTTTCTGCCGCCTTGTTAATAGACGAATTGAATAAATTTCAACCCGAAATGGTCAGCGCCGCCCGCGCCTCATTTGAAAACGCACAAAAAGATTTGGATTTTATTCGCCTCAGTGCAGCAAATTTTGAAAAGTGTTCTAATGTTTCAATCGACTATGCGCTTATGGAACATACCTCTAACGCTTGGTCGGTACCCCTCAATGCGGGGTGGAATGATTTGGGTAGTTGGGACGCGGTTTGGGACGTCACCCAAAAAGATGCTGCCGGTAACAGCAGCGAAGGTGATGTTATTCTGCAGGATTGCAGCGATTGTTATGTGATGGCCGATACTCGTTTGGTGGCTCTACTGGGCGTGCAAAACCTGGCTGTGATCGAAACAGCCGATGGAATTTTGGTGGTAGATAAAAACAGAGCTCAGGATGTTAAAAATATTGTTTCATTTTTACAGTCTGAGAATCGATCGGAATGCAGCTTGCACAGAGAGGTTTTCCGCCCTTGGGGGTCTTATGACTCTATTGATGCCGGAGACCGTTATCAGGTTAAGCGCATTAGTGTAAAGCCGGGGGCGTCTCTATCTTTACAGATGCACCACCACCGTGCAGAACACTGGGTGGTGGTCGCGGGCACTGCGCTAATTCAAAAAGGCGAGCAGGAATTATTACTCACAGAGAACCAATCGATATATATCCCCATCGGAGAGAAACACCGTATCCATAACCCAGGCAAAGTTTCTTTGCACTTAATAGAGGTGCAAACCGGGAGTTATTTGGGGGAGGACGATATCGTGCGTTTTGAAGACGGTTATGGCCGAATTTAGATGAATTGGCTTTGAATTGTTAAATCTTAAAGTTGGAAATAGGGAACTTTTATGTGGCAATACGTAAATTTATGTTTGGCGGCGTTTGCAGTTACTTTTTTATTAATTCCCGCAATCAAGCCCCTGGCTTGTTTGGTTGGTTTGGTGGATAAGCCCGGTGGCCGGAAACGGCATGAAGGTATGATTCCTCTAACTGGGGGGATTTCTATTTTTGCGGGTATGTTAGCGAGTATTTTATTTTCGGTTGAGCAAACGGAGTTTATCCGCGTGCTCATTATAGGCGGGGCAATGATGGTTGCCGTGGGTGCTTTCGATGACCGCTACGATATAAGTGCGCGGTTTAGGTTGGCGGCGCAGCTATTAATTGCAGTTTTATTTGCTTATGGTTTGGGGGTGAAAATCACTAACCTGGGAGACTTGTTTGGTTTTGGCATAATAGAATTAGGTTTTTTTGCTAATGTTTTTACCGTTATATGTATAATCGCCCTCATAAATGCGCTAAATATGCTGGACGGAATAGATGGTCTTGTGGGTACCATCTCAGGTATTTCATTGCTGGGTTTGTCGATGTTGTTACACTTGGCGCATGTTTACGAGTTGGCGGCAGTTTGCCTTTGTTTGTGTTTTAGCATTTTTGCATTTTTAATTTTCAACTTATTTGGCACCCCGGAGCGGCGCACCATAAGCAAGGTTTTTATGGGCGATGCGGGGAGTATGTTTTTGGGTTTAATGTTGGCCGTGCTTTTAGTGCGCGGTTCACAATCGTTTGGTGGTGTGGGAGCTGCCATTGACCCCGTGGGTGTGCTTTGGTTTGTATTGCTGCCAATAACAGATATGGCAACCACAATTGCCAGGCGCCTTCGTCGCGGTCGCTCGCCTTTAGCACCTGATAGAACGCATATTCATCATATTCTTTTGCGGTCTGGGTTCACTAAATATCAGGCGCTCTCTATTTTGGGCGTTGTGCAGCTGTTGTTTGTTTCTGTGGCAATGATAATTTCATTAACTCAGATGCCATCTTCTGTCGGATTTTTGTTTGCGTTGATGGTTGTGTTGGTTTACCAGGCCATGATTAGTAAGTCCTGGAAAATCGTGCGCTGGTC
>JBEGTZ010000327.1:0-8281 GCA_041179125.1 Pseudomonadota bacterium
TTGGCGCAGGTGATTCGCGAGTTTGATGTGCAGGGCATGTTGGGTTCGGCGCTGTTAGTGGCAGGAACCCACGCCATCACCGCTTATGAAGCGCTAGCAGGGCGCTTTTTTGATGCAGCGCTCACCGCTACGGAGGATTTGGATTTTGTCTGGCGGCAGGCTAAAACGGTGGAAATGCTGGTTAAACACCCCGAACCCTGCGCCCTACTCAAACACCTAAAAACGGTTGATAACAGCTACACCGTCAACACCGAACGCACATTTCAAGCGCGCAACAGCAAAGGTTTAGTGATTGATTTTATTAGCGACCCAGAAGGCGTTGCGCGCGCCCCTAAAGAATACCTAAAACCCATTGCCCTGGCCGGGCAAGAATGGCTGATCAGCGCCGCCACCCTCAGCGTGGTGGCTATAGACACCCAGGGCCTGCCGGTGAAATTAGTGGTGCCAGACCCAAGAGTGTTTGCCCTGCACAAGGCCTGGGTATCGCAACGCGCGGATCGCAACCCACTCAAAAAAGCCAAAGATTTAAACCAAGCGCTGGCGGTGGCGGCTTTAGTCAAACAATTCCTCCCTCAATACGCTTTTAATGGTGATTTTTTAGCCACACTCAGCGATGAATTACGCGCGAGTTTTAAGGGGCAGATTGAGCCGGTTATTGCTCAATTGGATGTGGTTGCAGCGCCTCGGATGTAGATTCTGCGGTGCCGAGCATTTACCCAAAAACCACAGCGCTCGGCGGTGGTTTTCAGCATCATTGTCCTCTATAGTCCCGCCTCCCGAGCACCGCACCATTCGGCAGGCTCCTGGACCACATACCGGGTGCCAGTGCGTACACTGGTGGAAAGCGGCTTGGATATTTCTCGCATCTACAATGGTTTTACTTTGCAAATTTACGGACAAAGCCAACCTGGGTTACATATACAGCTCAACAATATTCGTTGGGAATATATTGCGCCCTAACTCTGCAAACCTCAGCGGCACAGCTGGGTGGCCGCTGGGGTTTCTTGTTTGAAATAAACACATCAAGAGCACGTTATTTATGGAACATTTTTTTGAAAGAGCACTGTACCGGTCCCGTTGGTTTTTAGCGCCTATTTACTTCGGCTTAAGCCTGGCCGTGGTGGCGTTGGGTATTAAGTTTTTCCAGGAGGTATTCCACCTGCTGGTGAGTGTTTGGAGTATGCAAGAAGCCAACATGGTGTTGATTATTCTGTCGTTAATTGACATAGCTATGGTGGGTGGCTTGTTGGTGATGGTAATGATGAGCGGTTATGAAAACTTTGTATCCGAGCTAAATGTGGGCGAAGGTGAAGAGAAATTAGGCTGGTTAGGCACGATGGATTCTGCATCCTTAAAAGCCAAAATCGCCGCCACCATCGTTGCCATTTCATCCATTCATTTATTAAAAAAATTCATGGAAATTGATGTGATTTTTGATTCGGTTGCACGGGAAATCGCCAACGACAAATTAACCTGGTATGTCGTTATGCATTTAACGTTTGTTGGCTCGGCATTTTTAATGGGTTATTTGGATACCAAAACCAAACACTAATTAGCCGCCAAGGCTAGGGTTTATAGGCGTATGCAACCACCCATTTCTGCCCCCCAAATTACTTCCATCACCTTATCCAGCTGGCGCCAAAACCCGGCACCTGTGTATGTAGCCCAAGGAACACTCATGGGGGTACACGCATTTGTTTTGGGCGCCGAGCCAGGGTTGGTGTACCTAGGGTTAATCACCCCCGAGCTGTCGCTTGAGGCACAACTGGCGCGGTGGCAAAACAAACACCAAAGCCCTGTTATCCAAGATGAAACACCATTTGATTTTGCACACTGGATAAACCGCACTTGGGTGTTAATCGGTAGCGAGTTCCAATGCCGCGTATGGCGGGCATTGTTGAATATCCCCGAAGGGCAAGTGACCAGCTATAAAACCCTAGCCACCGCCGTCAACAGCCCGCGCGGCTACCAAGCCGTAGGCCAAGCCGTGGGCGCCAACCCACTGTCGGTGCTGGTTCCCTGCCATCGCGTGATCTGTCAAAACGGAGATTTAGGCGGTTATCACTGGGGCTTGCCGCTCAAAAAACAATTATTAGTACAAGAAGGCGCAATGACTGTTGGTGGAGGTGAAAAACTTGTGCCCAGGAGTTGACAAGCATTTGCGCGATCGCGAGAATGGCGCCCCTCCCGCGAGGGGCCACTTAAATGGCCAGCGCAGGGGCCTTAAATATTGGCTAGGTAGCTCAGCCGGTTAGAGCACAACACTCATAATGTTGGGGTCGCGAGTTCGAGTCTCGCTCTAGCCACCATTCGCTCAATTAGGTTGTGTGGATGGTGGTAAATCAATATTTAATGTCTTCTATCATCTATATAGAAGATTACATTTGTGCTGGCATTATTGTGCAACCCGCTTTGTGTTAATTCTCCTCTTTACATCCCACCTGCATTTCAGCTGTTAACCCTAAAAACCTGCTCCTTAACCGATGCGCAGCCACTTTTGGCGTGTTGGCATTCTTCCCGTGAGCCACCCCGCAAATTCCAAAATTCCAGATATTTCACGGGTGTGATTTTGTTAGCCTTAGCGGCTTGGTTTACCCGATGTTCATAACGGGTAAACGCCTCACAAACACCGCACAACACGTTCAAACATAAGCCCTAAAGAGAGGTGCAGCCGTGATTAAAAACCTGTTATTGGTGTTCATCGCCTGCCTGGTGTTAACGGCATGTACAGCTGAAACCCCGGGTGAAAGCTCAAGCAGCAGTTCATCTGGCTCTAGCAGTTCTTCTTCTAGTTCCAGCTCGTCAAGTTCAAGTTCTTCAAGCTCCAGCAGCGGCCAAACGCCGGTTGCGGGCAACCTGCAATTGGGCGGGCAGCAGTATCAAAACCAATGCGCCGTTTGCCACGGCGATTCGGGTGAGGGGAGTACTCAGTTAAACGCGCCGTCTTTGGTGGGCTGCTCGGTATGTAACAATGCTGCCTCATTGAGCAAATACATCGCGCAGTACATGCCCCCGGTAGGCGCGAGTGCGCCTAAAGCCTGTGCGGGTGAGTGTGCGGTGAATGTCAGCCGTTATATTCAAGAGACCTTCAACACGAGCAGCGTCAGCTGTAACGATGCCACAAACCCTAGCCCTAGCACCTTCAAACGTCTGTCGCGCTTGGAATACAGCAACAGCATCAAAGACTTATTACAGCTGCCCCAAGCGCCCAATGTAGGCGCAATTCCCAACGACCCTTCGGTGTACAACTTCCAAACCATTGCCAGTGTGCAAAGCGTGCAGGCCAGTCATATCAGCGGGTATCTTTCGATCGCCAGCGAGCAGGCCGAAGCCTTAATGAACGCGGCGGACAGGCGGGATAAGGTGATCGGTTGTGATTACACCCGCGCAGGCTGCCTGGACACCTTCATCCCCCGCTTTGGCCGCTTGGCCTACCGCCGCCCGCTGGAGGCTAGTGAAGTGGAGCGTTTACGCGCGTTTGTTAGCGGCCAAAGTAATGCGGCGCGGGATCAATTTGTGCTGGCGTTGCAGGTGTTTTTCACCTCGCCCAATTTTATTTTCCGTGTGGAAGTGGGCAACAATGCGGCGGGGCTTTCCAAACTCAACGATTACGAACTGGCCTCCCGCCTGGCGTTTGCCTTATGGGGCCAAGGGCCAACCGCTGATTTATTAGACAAAGCCGCCAGCGGCGCGCTTGCCAGTGTTGAGGGTTTACGTAAGGTGGCGGGCGAGATGTTAAAAGACCCCCGCGCCCGCGCCAACATGACGCACTTTTTTGAGCAATGGCTGGCTACCAACCTCATCAATGCCCCAGTGGAAAAACCTGAAAACTGGTACACCAACATCATTGCGGATATGCAAGCTGAAACCGATACCCTGCTGGGCGATTACGTCTGGCAGAACAAAAATTTCCTCCAGGTGTTAACCGACAACACCACCTATCTAACCCCTGGCCTGGCCGATTACTACGGCCTGCCACGCCCCGCCGCAAGCGGCCAAGCCATCACATTGCCCAGCAGCAGCCCGCGCGCTAACACCGGTATCCTCGGGCACGCCGCCAACCTGTTCGCCAAGTCCGATGGCGATTTATTGGCCAAGCGCGGCAACTGGTTACGCAGCACGTTTTTATGTAAAGAACTGCACTTGCCCAATGGCATAACCGACATTATCAACGGCAAATTCGCAGGTTTTACGCCGATGGAAATCATCACCGAGCGCAACCGCGACCCCGCCTGCGAGCGCTGCCACGCACAGATCGACCCCATCGGTTTAGTATTCGCGCCGTTCGACCGCTCTGGCCGCTTTGATGCCAGCGTGCGCTTGGCGGATTACCCGATTCAACCGGGCTTGCCGGATCGCGCAGGGGCTAGGGTGTCGAACATTCAAGACCTAGTGCGGGAGCTGGCCCAGATGCCTGAGGTGGGCCAGTGTTTGGCTGACCGCCTATTCCTCTACACCCGCAACCACTTGCCCGAGCAGGGCGACCAATGTGCGGTGAATAAGGCCTCTGGCAACTTCCGTGCCACTGGCAACCAGTTCACCGCCCTGTTGTTGGCCCTGGTGGAAGACCCCTCGTTCCGCAACCGCGTGGCGCCAGCGCCTGAAACCAACGAGCCAGAACCTCAATCAAACATAGTGAACCTGGCGCAAAACAGGCCGGTCACTACATCCTCGGCGCAAGACGGCAACCCCGGCAGCCGCCTAACAGACAACAACCTCAATGCCGATTCGCGCTGGTCTGCCCAAACCTACCCGCAACAGGCCATCATCGACCTAGGCCTGCTGCGCCGTATCGTGCAAATTGAGGCCTATCCCTATGAAGACCGCGCCTACAAATACACCGTTGAAATCTCTCGCGATGGCACGAATTTCACGCGCCTGGTTGACCGCAGCAAAAACACCCAAACAGGCGCGAGCCTTACGGACTTGTTTGCTCCCGCCGAAGCGCGTTATGTGCGCATCGTTGTCACTGGCGCCACCGGCTACACCGGGGACTGGATTTCCTTCCGGGAAATAAAAGTCCTAGGTGCCGCCCCTTAACGCCCCCTCATAGCCATGCATGCACAGCAGCCACGCGTGCCAACTTCAGAGAATCGCCGGAGACAACCATGATCATCACCAAACAACCGCTTTCCCGCCGCACCCTACTGCAAGGCACGGGCGTCGCACTCGCACTGCCCCTGCTGGAAGCCATGATGCCGCTTAAAGCCTCCGCCGCCACGGCCAACAAACGCTTTTTTGGCTTTTTTTACCCCAACGGCACCGACCCAGGCCGCTGGCAACCGGCCACCGGCAAACTCACCGCGCAAAGCCTATCGCCCTGTTTGCAAGACCTAGCAGGCTTTAAAGCCGAAGGCATCTGGCCTGCGTGTGAAGCCTTGTACAACTACATCACCGTGGTGAACGGCATCAACCACGAAGGCCTGAACACCGACATTCACACGCCTTCAATGGCACTGCAAGCCTTCACCCGCGAAGCCAACGCCGACTCCGCAACCCCCGTGGCGCCGAGCCTAGACGTTAAAATCGCACAAAAATTTAAAGGCGCTTACCCCTATTTAGCCATGTCCAGCTCCACCGACACCGCACTCACACAAGGGTATATCTCCTGGGAAGGCAAAGGCCGCCCCGCCGACACCGAACGGGACCCGGCGCGTCTGTTTAAAAAGCTCTTCGGCGCCCAACAAAACACCGCCGCCAGCAACGCCATCAGCCAGCGCCAAGCCAGCGTGCTGGATTTTATTCAAGAAGATTGCAACCGCCTGAAGACCAAGCTCGGCCAAGCAGACAAACAGCGGGTGGATGAGTTTTTTAACAGCGTGCGCACCTTAGAAGAACAGCTCAACAGCGTGGTCTCCTGCCAGGCGGTAAATCTTGCCGGCAGCGGGCGGGATTTTCACGACAAATCCAAATTTTTCATCGACATCGGCATTCTTGCAATGGCCTGCGACCTCACCAACGTCGCCACCGTGCAATACAGCAACAGCTGGGGCGTGAACTACGCCGGTTACGTACTGGGCGATGGCGTAAAAGACGAAGCGGGCACCATCGGCGTGGGTAACTTCAGCGACCACTTTATCTCCCACAAACTCGACGACACCGACCGCGCCAAAGACCTAGACGCCCTGCCACGCGCCACCGCCGCACGCATCGCCGACAACCGCGTGGTACTCACCTCACGCTTCAAAGTCCGGCGCTTTGCCTACCTAGTGGACGCCCTGCGCAAAACCACCACACCCACCGGCAACCTCTACGACGAAACCCTCGCGCTTTATTGTTCAGAAAACGGCAACGGCGACTCCCACAGCCGCCGCGACATGCCCACACTGCTCGCAGGCCGCGCCGGAGGCTTCGAACCGGGCCGCGTCATCAACTCCAACGGCGCCCGCACCGCTGCATTACACGGCGCGATTCTCAACCGTTTTGATTTTAATTTAACAACTTATGGCAACCCAGCGGCTGCGCCTTTGGCGGGGATTTGATGGGTAACATTGTCTATTGAGAGGCACGTAGTCGGTGCAACAATTGCGGATGAAGGTTATGGAAAACAAAATTAAATTGGCAACGCGTAAGTTGGGCTTATTGTAGGTTGGTGGTGAGCTTGCGAACCCCAACATTCCAGCCATCGGTTGGCACATAAATTGGGATTAATTTATTTAATTTCTTCTTGTCGGACAGATGGAGTGTTGGGGTTCGCAGGCTCACCGCCAACCTACGATTTATTTAACTCCACCCCATTCACAGCTTTAAACCTCAGGCTTATAAATCAGCACTTTTTAAAATAAGCATCAACAAACCGGGAAACCGCGATTCAATATCGTCTATTCGTAACGCATTGCGATGTTCTACGCCGACTTTGTGGGTGCGGATAAGCCCGGATTCGCGCAGAATTCTAAAGTGATGCGATAGCGTGGACTTCGCTAAATTGGGGCAGGGCACGGCTTCAGTACAGGACATACAGCTCTGTTTTTTGAGCATAGTGCCGACAATACGCAGGCGCATTGGGTCCGCTAATGCCCCAAGCACGCCTGTTAGTGTGATGTCTTCTGTCGCGGGATGTATAAATCGAGTCATAAAAAACATTATTACAGATGCAGTACGGGTTGACAAAGGTTCAATAGTACAATAATAATGAACTATTGAACCTTGGCCGGTATTTAATCGAAGCTGGATGAAGTGCTAGCGCTAAAACGGGTTCAATCTATCCAAATTTCCCCATCCCACATTGAACCGGAGCTACAGATGAACAAAAGACTCACAGGTAAAGTTGCCTTAGTAACAGGCGCATCCAAGGGTATAGGCGCGGCCATTGCACTGCGTTTAGCTGAAGAAGGTGCCGCTGTTGCCGTTAATTTTAATTCAAGCAAAGAAGGTGCAGACCGCGTGGTTGCGGCCATTAGTGCCAAAGGCGGCAAGGCTGTTGCCGTGTATGGCAATTTAGCTAAGCCTGAGGAAATTAAGCATGTGATTGAAGCGACGCGAGAAGCTTTGGGTGCGCTTGATATTCTGGTGAATAACGCCGGTGTTTATGAATTTGCGCCTCTGGATGAAATTTCGCCAGAACATTTTCATAAGCAATTTAATGTAAACGTGTTAGGGCTGCTGCTTACAACCCAAGAAGCCGCACGCGCTTTTAATGAGCAAGGCGGCAGTATTGTGAATATCAGCTCTGCGGTTACAACACTGGCCCCGCCCAACAGTGCGGTTTACTCGGCAACCAAGGGGGCTGTGGATGCTATTACCCTGGTACTTTCTAAGGAACTGGCAGCGAAAAATATTCGCGTGAATTCCGTTAACCCCGGCATGGTTGCCACTGAGGGTGTTGTGGAGGCTGGGTTTTCTGAGGGTGAAATGCGCACGTGGATTGAATCCATCACACCGATGGCGCGTATTGGTACCGTGGATGAAATCGCTTCTGTAGTTGCATTTCTTGTCTCAGAAGACGCGGCTTATGTGACGGGTGAAACCCTGCATGTGGCGGGTGGATTGCGTTAGACGTAATAGATTGAGAGCTTTGCACGAAACAAACATTCGACGGATATGTGTAGGATAATGCCCCTCACCCACCCCGCGTGAAAATCGATTATGTCCTGGAAAAATCTCAAACAATACAGCCTGGCGGATTCACTCGTAGTGGAACACGCAGCCATTACAGAGCTTGATGCCATCCACGATTTAATTGATTGGTCGCGTTTCGAAACGATACTTGCAGGCATTCACAACAAAGCGCGGGGCGAGCAAGCCTGGCCGCCGCTCATGATGTTTAAGGCGCTGATTCTGC
>JBEGTZ010000328.1:0-7957 GCA_041179125.1 Pseudomonadota bacterium
GAAGAACTAGAAGAACTAGAAGAACTAGAAGAACTAGAAGAACTAGAAGAACTAGAAGAACTAGAAGAACTAGAAGAACTAGAAGGCGCCCCAGCCTCCGCTTCGGTCACATTAAAATTAAACACCTCAGCGGTCTCACCGCTGCCGAGGGTTCCTTGCAGTTGGGTATTTTGCTCACCCCAATAAACCCGCGCAGTGTAGGCCGAGCCGGCCCCGTTGGCGTGGCGTAGGCGAACGGTGTATTGGCCCTGGGGCGCTTGGTTGGCCCAGTAGATATTTTGCTGCGGAACCAGCGGGCTTAATTCTTCAAATATGCCGCGAGCCAACTGACAATCCGCTTCAAAATAATTGAACGTAATCCATTGCGAGCAGGGGTCTTTAACGGACAGGTCAATGCGCGTATCGGCGGCGGCCCACACCACATTCACCCGCACCTGTCCGCTTTGGCCGGGCAATTCGCTTTGGGGTGTATCGGCGGTGGATCGGGTGGGTTTTTGGGTGGGGATGATGGGTTTTTGTTCGCTCTCCCTAATGACCGCGATGCCGCGCGCGCTGAATGACTGCTCGCCTTCTGTGCCGGTCACTTGCAGGGTAAAAAATTCACCTTTTTCCAGGGTGGTGTCGCTCAGCAATGACACCGAAACGGTTTTTTCTTGCTCGCCCGGTGCAAACGTCAAATCGCCTGCCTGGGCGATGTAGTCACTACCTTCAAGGGCGCTGCCGTCTGCGGTGCGGTACGTGAGCACCAGGGTTTCGGGGGCGGGTTTGTCCAGTTTGATATTGAAGTTGATTTTAGTGTCGTTTTCCGCCTGGTTGGAGCCGGTGACGCGAGCGATGTTGGCCAGCGGAAAGACAAATAAATCCAGGGTGTCGGATACCACCTCGTTTTCTTTGGTGGCGCCACTTAAACGAAAACTCAGCTTGGTGTATTGGGTGACGTTGGGGGCTACGACCTGTGTGTTGGGCTGCTCAGGGTTAAGAATCGGGGCTTCAGGCCCCTCAATTTGCGACCACCAGGTGCGCACAAGCGGTGTGGTGCCTTGTATATCGCCATTTAATGTGACTAATAAATTGGCGTCACTATAAACATCCGGCCCAGCATCCAGCGTAAGGCTTGTGGTGGCGGCGGGCTTTTGGGGTGCAGTGACGCCTAAGGGAACCCCCGCTTTTGTACGCTCCTCTTTTTCATTCTGCTCGATTTGAACGGGCGTTAAGGCCGCACTGTTACTGTCGATGTGCGAGCTTTGCCCTTTGCCGCAGGCATTGAGCATTAAGGCTAGGAGTGCGGCTAAGCACCAGCGGGCAGTTAGTGATCCAGACATGGAAAAAATCCTCAAAACAACGCGGGGGTACAGCCGGAAGAAGGGTACAGCCTACGGGACGGTTAACGTTTAGAAAGCCACAAGCAGCCCCTTATTTTGGCTGTTCGCACAACGGGGTGGCGCGCTAAAAATGCGGGCGCGAGGATAGCAGAAATGGGTTTTGCAGAGGTTGTGCCAAATCTCAGTAATTGAGGGGCGCGATGAATTGCGCCCCGGCTCAGGAATGACACACGAAAATAGAAACATCTGAATGGTTAAAAAAAACGTAACTATTCAGCACGTCCGCACGTAGCAAGGTTGGGCAGTAATGCCCAACACAACACATCCCTCTCCAGCACGCCGATATTTCAAGGCGCCGCATGGCGAGCATTTTTTATCGAAGCCACTGTTTTTATCGAAGCCACTGCTGCGTTGGGCATGACTGCCCAACCCACACCCTAGCGGTATTTTTACCTAAATTAATGTACCGCACGGACATAGGCTGAATACTTAAAAAAACAATTTCAGTAAGTCACCTGTAAGGCAAAGCGCCTGATGCTAAAGCTGTACTCAACCCACATCGGTCAACCCTGGAGCAACCCAATGCCATCACCCGCAACCACTTTTAAAAAATCCGCCCTGGCCTTAGGCCTGTGTTTATCCCTAACCGCCCTGGCTGACGGCCAAGATCAAGGTGGCCCAGGCGGCCCCGGTGGGCCGGGTGAAGAGGGCGCCAGCTGGGGCTTGGGTATTTTCGCCATGATGAACCAGAAGCCTTATTTAGATATAGACGCACAGGTCATCGCCATTCCGGCTATTCAATTTGAAAACCAATACCTACGCGTATTCGGCCCCGGCATTGAATTCAAACTGCCCAGCTTGACCCTCACTGATTCACAACAGCTGAATTTTGGCCTCCTGGCCCAGTACGATTTTGGCGGCTACGATGCTAAAGAAGCCAAAAAAACCCCAATACTCAACGGCATGGAAAAACGCTCCGGCGGTTTTTGGGCGGGCGCCAAAGCGGAGTGGCAAAACGATATAGCCAACCTCAGCGTTGAGTGGACACAAGATATCACCGGCGACAGCGAAGGCGCGCGCGTGAAAGTAGGGCTGGAGCGCACCTGGATGATCGGCCAGCATGTGATGCTCATGCCGCGTGTAGTGGGTATCTGGCAGGATGAAAACTACAATAACTACATGTACGGCGTGCGCGCCGCAGAAGCCCGCGTGGGCCGCCCTGAATTTATCACCGAAGCCGGTATTAACACTGAACTTGGCTTAAGAGCTATTTATATGTTCGACATGCAGCACTCTTTATTCCTGGACGTGAGCGCCACCAACCTCGCCACCGAAATCCAAGACAGCCCGCTGGTTGACAGCAGCACCGAAACCGGCGTGCTGTTCGGTTATGTGTACCGCTTCTAATGAGCCGAATCCTGTTGTTGGAAGACCATGAGCGCTTAGCCCAGCTGATCAGCCAGCAGCTGGTGGCCGCAGGCATTGCAGTAGACGTGTTCAATCGCCTCGACACCGCCTGGGCGGCCATGCGGCAAATGCCCTACCAAGCGTTGGTTTTGGATAGAGGCCTGCCGGATGGCGAGGGGCTGAGCTTGCTCAAACGTATGCAGGGCGCGGGTTTGAGCATTCCCTGCCTGGTGTTAACCGCGCGCGATGCCCTGCACGACCGGGTGGAAGGCTTAGATGCCGGCGCGGATGACTACCTGCCCAAACCCTTCGCTATGGATGAAATGGTGGCGCGCGTGAAGGCCCTGCTGCGCCGCCCGGCGGAAAGCGTAGCGCTGGAACCCAGCCACGGCGATGTCCAAATCAAACCCGGCAGCAGCTTTATGTGTTGCGGCGAGGAAAGCGTCACCCTAGCGCCTGCGGAGCTGCAAATTATGCTGCTGCTGGTGCGCAAAAAAGGCGACGTGGTGCGCCACAGCGCGCTGGAGGCCGCCGCCTGGGGGCTGAGCGAAGCAGTAACACCCAACGCCCTGGACGTAGCCCTGCACCGGCTGCGCCGCAAATTGGCCGCCATCGGCTCCAGCATGTTCATCGTCAACCTGAGAAACCTCGGTTATGCCCTTCGCGAAGCCAGCCTGGCTAAATAGTCTTAGCGTTAAATTACTCCTCGCCTATGTCCTGGGGGTGGCGCTGAGCATCATCCTGGTTACGCTGGCTATTTTTTGGTACATGTTCGCGCAAAGCCACAATTTTGCGAGCAAAGACGTGGCTGCACTCACGCAAGAAATGGCAAAAAATCTGCACTTTGATGCAAATGGAAACCCCATCCGGCTTGAAGTCGACGAAGCCGATAATGACGGCGATGATGACATCGGCTGGGTATTTGACAGCCTTAAACAGGAGGCCGCCTACAGAATACTCGACGCATCAGGCCGCACCGTAGTGACCTCCGCTGCCGGGGACGAATTTTGGCCGCAGGGTAAAAACACCACAGCCAACGAACTTAAATCCAATCGCTTCGAATTCCAACACAACGGCGCACTGATCTTGGGCAACACCGCCCGAGCGGAACATCAAGGCAACACCTGGTATCTCCAGCTGGCCATCAGCGAGCGCTTTCACTACCTACTGCATCAAGGCGTCGCCTTGCCTTTTATGGGCATGGGCATCGTTTTTTTTAGTCTGGTGCTGTTGGTGGTGTTCGGCGCCTGCGCCTACATCACCCTCAACTACACCCTAAAACCCCTGCGGGACGTATCCGAATCCGCCGCCGCCATCTCCCCCCGCTCACTGCACGCCCGGCTGCACGTAAAAAAACTGCCCTCCGAAATCGCCCCCCTGGTCAACAGCTTCAACCGCGTGCTCGACCGCCTAGAACAGGGCTATCGCACCCAGCAAGAATTTCTCGCCACCGCCGCCCACGAACTCAAAACGCCCCTAGCACTCATCCGCGCCCAAATCGAAATGAATGAACCCGGTGAAGACCGCGACGCACTTCTAAACGACGTAGCCCACATGACACGCCACGTACAGCAACTATTAATGCTGGCCGAGGTGAGTGAAGAACACAATTACCGTTTGGACACCGTAGATGTAGCCGCCGTAGCCCGCGAAGTGGCCGCCTACTTACAGCCAATGGCCAAGGCCGCCCAAGTGCAGGTCAGCGTCACGCACGCCGCCGACGTAAACTGGCAAGCCGACCGCGCCGCCTTATTCGTACTGCTGAAAAACCTATTAGAAAACGCCCTCCAACACGCCCCGCGCGCCACCGAGGTGAGTATCGACATCAACAACAGCACAATTCACCTGCGCGACTGGGGGCCAGGCGTCGAACCAGAACAACTCGCACAGCTGTTCGTCAGGTTCTGGCGCGCCGCCCACCGCCGCGACCACGGCGCAGGTTTAGGCCTCGCCATCTGCCAAGAAATCGCCCTCGCACACGGCTGGACCCTCAGCGCCCAAAGCGTGGAACCGGGTTTGAGTTTTACACTGGATACAGCGGGTAGGGCGGAGGCTACATCCGCATGAGCTCCCGTGTGGGAATGCTAAAAACCTCAGTTGAATCATCCAAGTCAGCACCGCTCCCAGCCCAAGTTAACCCTTTCGAGCACGCCAACTTAAAGCATGTCCCAAAACGCCTGCACCAAAGGGCTTTTTAAGCGTTTCTCCAACACGCACACACCCACCTCATAAGGCTTAACCTCCGGCTGCACACGAAACAAACGCACCTGCTCGGCCAGCGGGCTGTTATCCACCACCACCTTAGGCACCAAACCCACACCAAATCCCAAGCTCACCATGCTCACAATCGCCTCATGGCCGCCCACTTGGGCCTGCACCCAAGGCTGAATACCCTGCTGGGCGAACCAACGTTCAATCCGCACCCGCCCAACCCCCTGCTCCGGCAAAATCAACGGCAACTCCTGCCAAGCAATTTGCCCATGCGTGGCAGGCGCCGCCACGGACTCAATAAATACCAGCGGCGACTGCGTAATCGGCTTAAACACAATGCCCTGCCGCAGCACATCGGGCCTCGCCGCAATCGCCACATCCTCCGCCCCCTGAGTAATCCGCTCCAATGCCTGCGCGTGGTCGCCGGTATGTAAAATGAAGCGAATTTGCGGATAGTCCTGGCGGAACGCCGCCAAAATCTCATGCAAAAAACTGTAACTGGCCGTCACCGAACAATAAATGCTGATATCCCCCTTCAACACACCGCTCGCCTGTATCAACTCCTGCTGCAACGTACTCAACTCCGCCAGCGAGCTCTTGGCATATTCATAACAGCGCCGCCCGGCCTCCGTTAGCTGCACGCTGCGGTTATTGCGCACAAACAGCGCCACCTTAAACTCCTGTTCCATCTGGCTAACCAATCGGCTGAGTGTCGAAGCGCTCATGTGCAACTGATCCGCCGCACGGCTGAAATTCAACAGCTCCGCCAACACCACCAAGGCTTTGAGTTTTTCTGTATCCATAGAATGTTCCAAAAAACGCAACAAATGATTGCGAATATATCATTTTACGAAACATGCTCGCGACTCTAAACTGAGGGTCGTTTTTTACCCATCAACAGAGGCCAACTCTATGCACGTTTCCTACGACAAAGACTGCGATCTATCCATAATTCAAGGCAAAAAAGTCGCCATTATCGGCTACGGCTCCCAGGGCCACGCCCACGCCAACAACCTCAAAGACTCAGGCGTAAGCGTAGTTGTGGGCCTGCGCCCAGGCTCACCCACCGCACAAAAAGCTGAAGCGGCGGGCCTTAGCGTTAAATCCGTACCTGAAGCCGTCGCCAGCGCCGACGTGGTAATGATCCTCACCCCAGACGAATTCCAAAAACAACTCTACCGCGACGAAATCGAGCCAAACCTGAAAAAAGGCGCCACCCTGGCCTTTGCCCACGGTTTTGCCATCCACTACAACCAAGTAGTACCGCGCCCAGATCTCGACGTCATCATGATCGCCCCCAAAGCCCCCGGCCACACCGTGCGCTCTGAATTCGTCAAAGGCGGCGGCATCCCCGACCTTATCGCCATCCACCAAGACGCCACCGGCAACGCCAAAAAACTCGCCCTCTCCTACGCCTGCGGCGTCGGCGGCGGCCGCACCGGCATCATCGAAACCACCTTCAAAGACGAAACCGAAACCGACCTATTCGGCGAACAAGCCGTACTCTGCGGCGGCGCCGTTGAACTGGTGAAAATGGGCTTTGAAACCCTAGTAGAAGCAGGCTACGAGCCAGAAATGGCCTACTTCGAATGCCTGCACGAACTAAAACTCATCGTAGATTTAATGTACGAAGGCGGCATCGCCAACATGAACTACTCCATCTCCAACAACGCAGAATACGGCGAATACGTCACCGGCCCCAAAGTCATCAACGAAGAATCCCGCAAAGCCATGCGCGCTGCGTTAAAAGACATCCAACAAGGTGAATACGCCAAAAAATTCATCCTCGAAGGCGCCGCTAACTACCCATCAATGACCGCCTGGCGCCGCAACAACGCAGCCCACCCGATCGAACAAGTCGGCGCCAAACTGCGTGGCATGATGCCCTGGATTCAAGCCAACAAGATTGTTGATAAAAGCAAAAACTAAGAGTAACGTCCCCCGTCCAGCAGCACCTTTGCTGGGCAATAACACTTTAAAACGCGGCACTAGCCGCGTTTTTCATTGGTGAAACGTGGAACTCCTATGACCGAACCTCAACCCTCCGAGCCGCCTATCGAGGCGTCAGACACTACTCCACCATTAGCGAGTCACCATTTGCCCGTCGACGAGCACTTTGAAGAAGTCTCCGAAAACGGCAAACGCATTCGCCGTAAAGGTGTTTATTTGCTCCCCAACCTCATCACCACCGCTGCATTATTTTCCGGCTTTTACGCCATATTGTCCGGGGTTAACGGGCATTTTGAACACGCCGCCATCGCCATCATCGTCGCACTATTTTTAGATGGCTTCGATGGCCGAGTCGCCCGCCTAACCAACACCACCAGCGCCTTTGGTGTGCAGTACGACAGCCTCTCCGACATGGTTTCCTTCGGCGTAGCGCCAGCGGTAGTGATGTTCGCCTGGGGGCTTGAACCCCTCGGCAAACTCGGCTGGGCAGCCGCCTTCATGTACGCCGCCTGCGCCGCCTTGCGCCTAGCGCGCTTTAACACACAAGTGGATGTCGTCGATAAACGCTACTTCGTAGGCCTCCCAAGCCCCGCAGCCGCAATACTCATCGCCTCCATCATCTGGTTTAGCGGCGACAAACCCAGCACCCAACTATTTTCTTTTATAGCGGCAGTAACAACCATCCTGTCAGGCCTGCTCATGGTCTCAAACATTCGCTACAGCAGCTTCAAAGGCCTGGGCTTAAAAGGTCGCGTCCCCTTCATCGTCATGCTCACCGTAGTGCTCGCCTGCGCCGTTATCAGCATCAACCCCGCGCTAGGGTTTTTAGGGATAGCACTAACCTACGCCGCATCCGGCCCAGTATTTTGGGTTAAAAATCGCACAAAACACGCAGAAGACGAGCACTGAATAAAAAAACTATAAAAAGAGTTGACCGATATAATCAGTGTGTAGATAATGCGCGCCACTTCAGACGAGGTGGCAAAAAAGACTTCCAAAAAGCCTGCGGGTTTTTACTAAAAAGTCTTTTTTATCAGCGAGTTAGAAGCGGTGTTTGCGGCGGTCGG
>JBEGTZ010000329.1:0-8836 GCA_041179125.1 Pseudomonadota bacterium
AACCGGAGCGAATAACCTCTGTGGCGGCCTGCACTTCTTCTTCACCATAGGGATTATAGGGCTTGAGGGGGCGGGTAAATGTTGCTGGGCCACCGAGCAATGCCAGTGTTTCCATAATCAATACCTTCATTAAAAAATAAATTTTTACTTTTCTCGCGCGTCTATTCTCGCGTGCCTAATTGTGCAGTAAGTGTTTCTATAACCGCCAGAGCATCCAAGGCCGCTTGGATTTGGGCATCTACCGCTATTTGATTCTTTTGCTCATGAAATGTATCGCTCATGTGATAAAAATCAGCCAATGCGTGGCGCTGGTAATTCATCAATTCTGTTGTCTCAACGCTTACGGTTTGCAAGCGTTTAATATGGGGGAATAATGCATCAGGCGTGGCTTCTTGATATTCAATACTCCGCCCCAGTGCGCGGTAAAAAATAGCCCCGCGCTCTAAATAAAAATCCATTTCACTCAAGCTATAACACTGATAATCAAACCGCAAAAAAATGGCACTCGCACCATTAAATTCTAAAATAAAATCCGGTTCCGGGTCGGCAGAATTTATTTTATTATCCTTAATAACACGCACCCGCTGAGGGGCACCAAACTCTTGCACTAACAACTGAATAAAATGTGATGCGCTGTTGGCTATACCTTTGCCATAACGCACAATAATTTTTTGCACCGCACCCCAACTGCGCCCGCGAATAAATGCAAACATTTTTTTACAGTGTGGTTCATAGGGGCGAATATAATTTACACATAAAATACACCCCTGGGCACTGGCCTGCGCCACCATATTCGCAGCCTCCGCGCGGCTGGGCGCCAGAGGTTTTTCACACACAATAACCCTAGGTTTAAGTGCTAGTGCTTCATTAAATGCTGAAAAATGTAACTCTGTGGGCAAGGCTAAAAAAATCCACTCAAAATAATGTTCCTGTGCCGCCTCCTGTAAAGATGTATAGGTTAAAACATCAGGGTAATAGCAATTAAAATCGCTACGGGCCGCAGATGAAGGATCCACCGCTGCTATTAAATTTAATTGCTCGTGCTGGGTGATTGCTTTGGCATGGGTTAACACGCCATCATTTTGCGCATCATAACGCCAACCCATCTGCCCTAAGCCCACCAATAAACAATTAAGCACCGTACATTACTCTACATGGGCCCAGGTTAAGGGTTCTTCCGCCGCAATGGCGCAACGCGCAGGCCGCCCTAATATTGAGGCGTAATATTTTGGCGCCAACCCCAAGGCTGGGCGAATAACTTTGGTATTTTCATTTGAAAATAATTCACCCTTTTCTATAGCGCGCGTGACATAAATTGAACGGCGATACTGGCGCATTTTATCTTCGTGTTCACCCTGCCCATAATTAACTTGGCCCAAGGCCAAAAAAGCACGCTCAGATTCCAACACTAATTGGCGCATTTCTGCTGGCTCTAAACTAAATGCCGAATCCACACCGCCATCAGCCCTTGTGAGGGTAAAGTGTTTTTCCACCACACAGGCACCTAACGCAATACTCGCCACCGCAACACCCACACCCATCGTGTGGTCAGATAAACCCACCGGGCATTTAAATAATTTAGCCATGTGGGGAATGGTATTAATGTGCGTATTTTCAGGGGATGTTGGGTAGGTGCTCGTACATTTTAAAAGAATTAATTGCTGGCAACCATTATCGCGCAAGCAGTCTACCGCATCGTTTAATTCGTTAATTCTGGCCATACCTGTGGACATAATGACAGGCTTGCCCGTTTTAGCAATCGCAGCGAGCAAGGGTAAATCCGTATTTTCAAATGATGCCACTTTATAAAAAGGCACATTTAATTTCTCCAAAAATAAAACCGCTGATTCATCAAACGGCGTACTAAATCCTTCTATACCCCAATGACGACAGCGGGCAAAAATTTCTGCATGCCACTCCCAAGGCGTATAAGCCTCTTGGTAGAGCTGATAAAGCGATTTACCCGCCCAGAGTTTTCCCGGATCCTGCACTAAAAATTCCTCACGGTTTGAGGAAATGGTCATGGTATCGGGGGTGTATGTTTGAATTTTTAAGGCATCAACACCGGCATGGGCAGCGGCATCCACAATACTTAAAGCACGCTCTAAGGATTGATTATGGTTGCCGGACATTTCAGCAATAATAAAAGGTTTTTCGCCTTCACCTACAGAACGGGCACCCAAATAAATTGGCGCACTCATGTTGTATTCCCCACTCGGCTTGTATTAAAAAACTGGGTTAAGGCTCGATAATTCTGCTGTGCCGACACAAGATTAAATGCGCACTCACTGAGTGCGCGCCACTGTAGATAATTATTTTTTAAACCCATCAGCTGCTCCAATGTTTTTTGCTGTGTTGTGCTGCTAGGCAATTGCTGCCAATCCCCCAGATATAAAGCACAACCCGACTCATGCAACGCTTGCGCTTGTGTTATTTGATTTTCAGCCAATGTTAGCATTGCACTGGGCAAGCCTAAAACAGCGCGCTCAAGTGCTGAAACCCCGGCACCGCCTAAGGCCAAATCGTGCTCTAGCATTAACTGCGGCACATTTTGCGCATCAACCACTAATCGAATAATACCGCGCTCTTGATTATGACGATTAATTTTTTCACTCAACGCAGGGATGACCTGGGCATTGGAAGCCAGTAAAAAAGTTATGCCACCAAATTCACAGGCCCGCGCTGACAATAAATCAAACCACACCAAAGATAAATTTTTAGGGTCAGTCCCACCTAATGATATTAATAATTTTGGCAAAAGTTTTTTTTCAAAATAACTTTTGCGGATCAAGCGAGCACTTGGCACTGCGGCAAAAAAACTCTCCCCCAATAATGCATGCTCACAACCCAGGCATAGATGTGCTGAAGCATTCACCCAGGGTATATAATCGGCCAATTGCCGCCCCGGTGTATAATCCATTAAAAAATCACAGAAATATTTTCGGTTCGCAAGGTCATCAACAACTAATAATTGCTGAGAAAAAGGCGAAACTGTTTTGTGCCAGCATTCAGAGAACGCATAGACATCCACCACCACCCAGCAGGGGTTATTTAAATTTTTTATAAACAAACAAAGCAGTTCTGCATCCTGCATTTCATGCACAACCGGCAACAGGTTATATGCAAAGCCTGCCTCCTCAATAAAACGCAACGGCACTCCGGGCATATCGCTTAAAACAAAAATAGGCGTAAGCTGTTGCTTTTTTGCCTGTTGGGCAATGGTTAAACAACGCATTAAATGCCCATTACCTAATTGGGGGTTGGCATTCACACGGATAACACAAAACCCACGCGTTACACACTGCATCACTGCTGCTGCCGTAATTGGTACAACAATTCCGCTCGCCGCCAATCCGCTAAAGTATCTATATCTTGCACTTCTTCAGAAGGCACAATATATGCTGCGGATTGCTCTGTAAAAATTGGTCTCTTTTCTAACCAAGCGGTAGCGGTGCCCCAATAAAATTGCCCCGCATCATGAAAGGCAGGTGTTAAATCCTGGGAGCGGGTAAGGGCGTATTCGGGGTAAAACATGGCTACGCGTTGCTGCGCATTTAAATAAATGGCACGCTGAATAGGAAACTCAAATGCCGTGGCGGAAAACACAAAATCACAAGACTCGCGGGAAAATATTTCAAATGCCTCACCCAATTGCTCAGGCGTAACAAATGCTGCCGTGGCATAAATACAGCAGGCACTTGTAACCACCTGCCCTTTAGTGTGGAAATAATTAACTGCGTGGGCGATGACATCCGCAGTAATGGTGTAGTCGTCTGATAATTCTTCCGGGCGCATAAAAGGCACCTGTGCGCCACAATTTAATGCAACCTGTGCAATTTCTTCGTCATCAGTGGAGCACACCACCGCATCAAATAACCTGCTTTTTAACGCTGCCGATAATGCATAGTGAATAATAGGCTGCCCTAAAAATGGTTTGATATTTTTACGCGGTATACGTTTGCTGCCGCCGCGTGCAGGGATAACCGCTATGCGCATAAAGCCTGCCTTAATTCATCAATAACAAAATCTTGCTGCTGAACAGTTAAATCCACAAACAATGGCAGAGTTAATGCGCCAGCATAATAAGCTTCAGCCGTTGGAAAATCGCCATATTTAAAACCTAATTTCTGATAATACGGCTGAAGGTGAATTGGGATGTAATGCACATTCACACCTATGGCACAGGATTTTAGGTGTTGGTATATCGCCAAACGTTTTTCCGCAGGCACTTGCACCGCATAAATATGCATAGCCACTCGCTGATCCGGCGGAATAAAAGGTAAAACTATTGGAAATTCAGACAGCGCTGATTGATAACGCTGCACATGACTGATACGTTTTTCAATAAAATATTCTAATTGTTTTAATTGCTCTATCCCCACAGCGGCTTGAATATCACAGAGGCGATAATTAAAGCCTAAACTTTGTTGTTCGTAATACCAGGGTGGCGCGGATTCCAGAATAAAATCCTGTGGATTTTTATTGATGCCGTGGCTAATAAAATGGCGCAAACGCTGAGCCAGTTGCGCGTTCCCCGTTGTAATCGCCCCGCCCTCGCCTGTGGTTAGGTTTTTAACGGGATGGAAACTAAAACAGGTGGCATGACTATACTTACACGCACCCACCGGCACAGCATCTACCTGTGTGCCTATAGCGTGGGCAGCGTCTTCCACCACATAAAAATTATATTCCTGCGCCAAAGCAAAAATAGCCTTCATGTCGCAGGAAATACCGCCGAAATGCACAACAACTAGCACTTTAGGTGGGCGGGCAGACTTTAATTTTTCGGCCAATTTTTGCGGGCAAATATTGCGTGTTAACGGGTCAATATCAACAAAATTTATTTTAGCACCCAAATAAATACCACAATTAGCGGAGGCGACAAAAGAAATGGGTGATGTCCATAATTCATCTTCTGCCCCCAACCCTAAAGCCGCGCATGCGGCATGTAACGCCGCGGTTCCGTTAGCGCACACCACCGCGTGGGGCGCTTGTACATACTGCGCCAGGGCTTGTTCAAATTCATTAACTTTTGGCCCTTGTGTTAACCAATCTGAGTGCAATACTGCGCTTACTGCTTCAATTTCTGCCCGGGAAATATGTTGGCGGCCATAGGGGATCATACGTCTGCCGTTTCGTGCAGCTTACGGATTTCATCCACATTTAATACATGTGGATTATTGCCAGAATTATAGGAAAACCCCCTAGGAACCGTATTGCCACGCTCGCCTAAATTATTAATTTCATAATTAACATAACGGAATAATTTAATGGTGGGGGTAATAACAAAATGATCGTCAAACTCTAAAGTTAAGTGCGAGTCATCTAAAGGGCACATGGTTTCGTGAAGTTTTTCACCGGGGCGGATGCCTACTATTTTGGTCGGCATTTCAGGGGCTATGGCTTCGGCCAAATCCAACAGGCGCACAGTGGGAATTTTAGGTACAAAAATTTCACCGCCCTTCATACGCGAAAAATTTTTAATTACAAAATCAACACCCTGCTGCAATGTAATCCAAAAACGTGTCATTTCCGGGTCGGTAATGGGCAGCTCCGGTTTGCGTTCGGCAATCATTTGTTTGAAAAATGGCACAACAGAACCACGGGAACCCACCACATTGCCATAGCGCACCACCGAAAATTCTGTGGTTCCGCCCGTCATATTATTGGCGGCCACAAAGAGTTTATCCGAGGCAAGCTTAGTGGCTCCGTACAAATTCACCGGACACGCGGCTTTATCGGTGGAGAGCGCAATTACTTTTTTTACCTGGTTACTAATGGCGGCGCGGATAACATTTTCAGCGCCATAAATATTCGTGCGAATACATTCGGTAGGGTTATATTCTGCTGCGGGCACTTGTTTCAGCGCTGCGGCGTGAATAATGTAATCCACGCCATTACAGGCTTGCATTACGCGCTCTTTATCGCGCACATCACCCAAAAAATATCGCATGGGTTCGGCATTAAATAGCTGCTGCATTTCATATTGTTTCAGCTCATCCCGCGAGAATATGATTATTTTTCTCGGCCTGTAGCGCTCCAATAAAATACGCGTGTACATTTTGCCGAAGGAACCGGTTCCACCGGTAATTAAAATGACTTTGTCATCAAACATGGCCTTTCCTCGCATTAATTATCCTGCCCAATGCAGTCAATTATTTGTCGTTAAGGCCTTTGTGCAGCCATCGTGCCAGGGCAATATTGGTTTTGCGCTAACATGCAGCCCTTGGATGAAACGCCTAATGAGAATTGGAACACGCACTTGCGCTGCGATCGGGTGAACAATACATGAAGGGCGGCGCCCTTAAGCCTAGATTCAGTGTGTAATTCCCACACTACTAGCACCCCACATCACTTAAGGTTTGTGATATGAAAAAATTAATTGTAATTACCGCTTTATTTTCAATTTTAGCCAGCCATCCTGCTGCGGCTTGGGATAGATATACAAGACACCACAATCACAATCACAATCACAGGGATGCAGACGCGGCGGTGGCCTTGGTGAGTGGCTTGGTTTTGGGCGCGGCCCTGGCGGAATCGTTAGGTTCAAACCACAGTAATACGTATAGCGCATCAACCGTTTATTATTCGGATTACCCCAGCCAAATTTCCTCACGCTCGACGTATTATTCACGCCCTTATTATTCCGAACGGGTTTATGAGCAAGAACCTATTCGCACCACCTATTACAGCGCCCCTGTAACTCGCACCTACACTACCACCCAAACCCGTTACCACTACCCCGCACGCAAACCCGTTGAGCGGGTGTATTACGACGATACCATCCGCGACGAACGAGGTAATTGTTATAGCGTTGAATACCGTAATGGCCGAAAAACGCTGAGAGAAATTGCGCGTTACCATTGTTATGGTGATTAATTTTTTTGTTTTATAGGTGCCGCAGGATTTAGTTTTCGTGATGCTCACTCATTACTTTCGCGCAAAAAAAAGAGTTTTTGTAAAATAAATAACCGAGCGCACACAGATAAAACAAACTTCAGCACCCCGGCTAACAATGCCGGGGTTTTTATTTATCGCTAAAGGGTTATCCCTTGGAGCACCAATGAAGAATAATATTTTTAGCACTTTTTTAATTATTAACACTGCGTTATTAATTGGCTGCGGCAGTGGTAATAGCGGCTCCGGTACGCAGCCTGGCAGCTCATCTTCAAGCTCGTCTTCTTCAACATCTTCCAGCAGTTCATCTTCCAGCAGCTCATCGTCATCTTCTTCGTCCAGCTCATCAAGCACCTCAGGTAGTGGCGGTTCTGGTTGGGCGCTGGTGTGGTCTGATGAATTTTCTACCTCTGCTTTAGACAACAATAAATGGTCCTATGAAAACAATTGTTTTGGTGGCGGTAATAATGAATTGCAGTGTTATACCAGTGCTGCTGAAAACTCTTTTGTTAAAGATGGTTATTTAAATATTGTTGCCGTTAAAAAAACCATTCAAGGCCCCGCTAAACAGGATGACGATAATGGTTACAATCCGTTGGATAAATCGCTAACGCGGGAGTATTCATCGGCACGTTTACGCAGCAAAAATAAAGGTGATTGGACTTATGGCCGCATGGAAATTCGCGCTAAATTACCTCAAGGCCAAGGAATATGGCCAGCTATTTGGATGCTGCCTACAGACTCAATTTATGGCAGTTGGCCATTAAGTGGCGAGATTGATATTTTAGAGGCGGTAAATTCCAATGCCGCAGGCGGTAATAAGGTGTACGGTACCTTACACTATGGTAATCCGTGGCCGGACAATAAATACACCGGGGCGAATTACACGCCCTCCACACCGGTTTGGCAGGAATTTCATACTTATACGGTGGAGTGGGAAGCTGGGGAAATTCGCTGGTATGTGGATAATCATCATTACGCCACTCAAGTTCAAACAGGTTGGTACACCGCTGCCAGCAATAAACCCGGTGCGCCGTTTGACCAAAAATTCCACATGATTTTAAATTTAGCCGTGGGCGGTAACTGGCCTGCCAATCCTGATGCACAAACACAATTTCCACAAAACTTCCAAATAGATTTTGTGCGGGTTTACCGCTGTAATTTAGAAGGTGCAGGAACAACAATAGGAAAAGGCTGCGCGAGTTTTATAGACCCCAATATTAAACCGCTAGGCGGCCACACACCCAGCCCCGTTACACCCGGTGCGCGGGCAGATTATGCTCTGCCGCCGTTGTTTACGCTATTTAATGATGGTTTAAGTAGCGGGTTAAAATACGACAGCTACAACCCAGACAACGCCATTAGTTTTAGTGAATTAAATGATGCCCAACGCAGAAAAATAATTAAAATTGTAAAAACCGGCGGCAATGGCAATGTATTTTTAAACCTTACAGACGGCCCGGTAGATTTGCGGGCCTGGGCGGAAGGCGGGCAAATAGTAATGGATGTTAAAGTGAATTCCCTTGCCGCCAACAGTAAATTATTAATAAAACTCGACAGCGGCTGGCCTAATACTTCGGATTTAACGGCTCGTTTACCGGCCACCGGGCAATGGGGGGAGGTTCGTATTTCACTGCAAGATATTATTACTCACGGTAATTCCCTTGCCGCAGGCAGTGCTAATTTAGCGTCGATTACTAATTTATTGGTGCTTGAACCCACAGGGGCTATGGATATAGTGGTGGATAATATTCGTTTGGTTACACCGTAATTTTTTAGCTTTTTTCAGCGCGAATTTAACCTAAAAACCTCAGTTGGATCACCCAAGTCTGCGCAACCCCTTGGCGCATCTAGCAAAAGTTAAAAATTTCGAACAACCAATAAGGTTGCCCTTCATTTTTAACTTTCACTATCTACACCAATGGCTTACACAGCTTTT
>JBEGTZ010000330.1:0-10380 GCA_041179125.1 Pseudomonadota bacterium
TTCTAAATATGCCGCGCGTTATTTAGCTGAGTTTCAATATCGGTTTAATCGTCGATTTGATATGGCCTCTATGGTGCCTAGATTACTCTTCGCGATGGCGAGCACTTTGCCCCAACCGCTAAGTATATTGAGGCATTCTGAGGAATGTCACTAATCAGGAAAAGAAATGGGTCTAAAACTCAAAGCCATTTTCTACATGAAACATGTGAAAATCGCGTCAAAAGACGCTAAAATGCAGAATGAAAACCATTATAATGCAAAAAACTCAGCAATTTCCCCCAATAAAAAAAAGCAAAAAAGCAAAAAAATAAGAGCATCCACTAATTTACATTATTATAAATTCCACCAATAAAGACCGCAGCACATCCCACAGAATGATGGCATTAGTCCATAATCATTAAAAAACTAAACCCCACCAAAAAGCACATCCAACGGTGCGTAATAAATCGGTTTACCCTTGTTATTTAATGCCGCCCATTCAATTTTTGCCCTAAGCGCCAAGGCATTATCTTGCTTGCGGTAAATATCCTGGCAAAACATGCCGCGAATTTTTGATGTTTTTTGCAGTGTTAAACCCACCCAAAACTCATCGCCACTTTTAAGAGGGCGTTTGTATTCAAGTTCGGCGCGTGTCACCACTAGGTTAATTCCCTGCTGGGATAACTCAGCGAAATTCACATGGCGGCTGAGTAAAAACTCGTGCCGCGTATGTTCTAAATAATTTTGATAAACACTGTTATTCACCACACCCTGTAAATCGCACTCGTAATCCCGCACTTTAAATTCCAGTGTGAATAGGTAATTCATAATTAAAACAACACACGCACACGCACGGTGCCTGTCACACTCCGCAGTTGCTCCAACGCTTCATCGCTGTAGCTGCTATTTATGTCCATCACCACATAACCCATAGCCTCTTTGGTTTGTAGATACTGGCCTACGATATTGATGTTGTATTGCGAAAATACCTGGTTAATTGCAGTTAATACACCCGGTACGTTTTTGTGAACATGTAATAAACGGTGAACGTTAGCCTGCTGTGGCAGTGCCACTTCGGGGAAGTTTACAGAGCTGGTGGTGGTGCCGTTATCGCTGTATTTAATTAATTTATCAGCGACTTCATGGCCAATATTTTCCTGCGCTTCAAGGGTGGAGCCGCCGATGTGGGGCGTTAATATCACGTTATCAAACGCCCGCAGAGGCGTTACAAATTCTTCGTCATTGCCTTTGGGTTCTACCGGGAATACATCAATGGCGGCGCCGCTTAAGTGTTTGCTAGCCAAGGCTTGGGCCAGGGCGTCTATGTCTACCACCGTGCCACGGCTAGCGTTGAGTAAAATCGCGCCGGGTTTCATCTGCGCCAATTGGGCTGCACCCATTAAATCTTTAGTGCTGTCCAGCTCGGGTACGTGCAGGCTTACGATATCCGCCTGGGCCAGCAATACGTCCAGGCTGGCCGCTTGATGTGCATTGCCCATAGGCAGCTTGTTGATCACATCAAAAAATACCACTTTCATCCCCAGGCCTTCAGCCAGCACGCTCACCTGCGAGCCGATTGCGCCGTAGCCGATAATGCCCAGAGTCTTGCCGCGAATTTCAAATGAACCGGCAGCAGATTTATCCCAAACCCCACGGTGGCAGAGGGCGTTTTTACGCGGCACATCGCGCAGTAATAAAATCGCTTGGGCAATGGTGAGTTCCGCCACGCTGCGGGTGTTGGAATAAGGCGCGTTGAATACCACCACACCGCGCTCTTGGGCTGCGTGTAAATCCACCTGGTTGGTGCCGATGCAAAAACACCCCACCGCAATCAGTTTGGGGCAGCGCGCCAGAACTTCAGCGGTAAGTTGCGTGCGCGAGCGCAGGCCAACAAATTGTGCATCTTTAATACGTTCGATCAATTCATCGCCCGCTAAAGCCGTTTTTACATAGTCAATATTGCTGTAACCGGCTCGGTGTAAGGCGTCCACGGCGGATTGATGCACGCCTTCCAACAGTACGAATTTAATTTTGTCTTTGCCGAGGGATGTTTTAGGTTGGCTCATGGGGGCTTCCATTGGGAACAAAAAATTGGAAATAAAATGGGGGGTGAAAAAGGCGGCGAGTCTACCAGATGGCGCCGCTTAACGGCTGGCGCGGAAGGTTTTTATACCCTCGGAGCCAGCCAAAAATAAGACATCCGCCCCCTGTAGAGCGAACAATCCATTGGTAACGACGCCTGGGATTTGGTTGAGCTGAGTCTCCAGGGTTTTAGGCTCGTGAATGTGTAAATCATACACGTCGATAATCACGTTGCCGTTATCGGTGATAACCCCCGGGCGCAGCACTGGCCTGCCGCCGAGTTTAATAATTTGCCGGGCCACTAAATTGCTGGCCATTGGAATCACCTCCACCGGCAGCGGAAAGCGGCCCAGCACGGGCACCCACTTGGAGGCATCGGCGATGCAAATAAACTCATCAGCCGCCGCAGCAACTATTTTTTCCCGCGTGAGCGCAGCGCCGCCGCCTTTAATTAGCTCAAGGCGGGGGTTGGTTTCATCGGCGCCATCAACATAGGCCACCAAATTGTTCACCTCATTTAAAGACAACACCTTAATACCCAAGCCCGCAAGCCGCTGTGCGCTGGCTTCCGAGCTGGCCACGGTGGCGGCAAAACAGCTTTGGTGCGCGGCGAGCTGGTCGATAAAACAATTGGCTGTGGATCCTGTACCTATACCAATGACGCTATCGGCACTTAAACGCGGCAGCAGATATTCCAGGGCTGCGGTGGCTACACGTTGTTTGAGGATTTCAGGCGGTAACATGGCAAGGCTCATCTAAAGTTGATAGTGGGCGGGCATTTTAGCCTAATCCACCGGCTTTTTTGCTTAGATTTATCTGGGTTTGACACAGATTTTCAGTCAGCAAAGTGCTGTAGTTTTTCATAAGTTGCCGGGTGGGAAGTGTGTAAACGAATTATATTTTTGCAAAGACCCAATGCTGCTGCGCGGTTTGGCAGGTCCAAAAATCATTGCTGATGCGCGTGCATTCTTCTATTTGTTGAGGTTTTACATTGCCAAATCCCTTGGGCGGTTGCAGTGTTTTCCGCTCCTCTTTTAAAAAATGATACATCTGGGTAAAACGCGCCGCAAAATCAAAGCGATGCGTTTGTGCTTCGGTAAAAATGCCGTCAAATTTAGCAAAACTTAATGTGGTATTTCCCAAACCCAACAACAGCATTTTCTGCACATACAGCGTGTAGCATTTTAAAAGATATTCATCGTGCGCCGCAGCCGATGCAGGCACGGCGGGAAATAACAATTGATTTGATTGTGTTAACACACCCGCTGCCAACGCATTTTTGGGTTTATTCCATTGCAACACATAACGTTGGGCGCCACAGGTAATTGTCTCGTTATTGAGCTGACACGCAGAATTATCTTGGTGCGGGATTAATTGTGGAATACGGCGGTTTTTAGCGGTTGGATGAGACACCGCAATCGGTGTTGCAGATTGGCTAGGTTTTAATTCCACACCAGGTTTTAATTCCATTTCAGGAGATGGTTTTTTTATGGCTTTCACCTGAGCAGGCAGGCTTACCCCCAAACGCGCAGCCGGACGCTTAAGTAACAAATACTGAGTCGGCGGCAGGTTTTTACGGAATTCATACAAAGGCGGCAAACCCACCGCCCCCAAAGCCACCAACTTGCAATAACTAAGCTCCAACTCCGTTTGCCCACGGCAGGAATCCTCTGCGGGTGCAGCAAGGGCGGGCGTAAACACCATCATTAACCACAAAAATACTAAAAATTTCATAATGCTAAAAACCTATTAACTCCACAACTACGGGCAGCATCCTAATACTTCGCTATAACCAAAAGACGGTTTAAGAAGTACATGAGCTAACTTTTTACTACAAAGGGTTTTTTCAGCAACTACACTCAAGGAACATTAAGCGGTCAATATGATGGCTTTGTGTTAAATGATATGCCAACGATTCAAAGAAGGATGTGTGATCGGTGCTTTGTATTATCGCTTGTTACTTAACAAAAATTGGGTTTCACGCCGTATTACACTGCAAAATAACGGAATTTACAGATGATCCACGCTGTAGGTGTGTTGAGAGATTTGGACTCCAAAAAGGTATTTTGCTATGAACCGTTCAGGTGAATCCGGTTCTGTGCCGAGCAGGCACAGCCGAGTTTTTCAGAAACAAGATTATTGGTATTACCGTACCCGCGAAGGAATTGATATTGGGCCATTCGATACAATGGCCGAAGCTCAACGCGGCGTGTATGAATTTATTGATTATGTGGTAAACCAAAATCCAAACTTTCTGGATATTTTAAGCCGCTATAAAAAAGCAGCATAAAATAATCAACATTAAGTGCCATTTGCAGCGGGCCATAAAAATAATTTCCGCCAAATGGCGTTTTAATTAACGCCCCACTTCACGCCACTTCTATTTCTTTTCTTTTTGGCTACCACCCGCATCACCATCCAGCTGGAAGCGTATTTTTAGTTCTTTTGAATAAGGAAATAACACGTTACCAAAACCTGCCACGTTAAAAACAAACGTATCCGCAGCGGCTAAAGCGGCGGTATCGAGGATAACGTGCCCCGAAGATTCCACAATTGATTTTTCAATCAGCTTGCCATCGGCATTAATACGCAATTCCAGCTTCGCGACTCCAGTCAACCCATTATCCATTGCATAAGCCGGGTACAGAATAGTCGCTTCTTGCGCCAACCAGGATGTACTAAACGTTAAATAATATGGGTTTTCAGCATCCTTTTGCGCGCCCACTTTTTCCAAGTGGGCCGTGCAAATTGGGCTTGGAATCAAACAGGGTTTAAAAGCCACAACAACAGCACAGGCAGTGGCGAGCGCACTAGCCGCAAGGGTAATAATCAGTTTTTTATTCATAGGTAGGTTCTTTACAACAGCGGGCTATTCAAAATCAAAAGCGCGAATGTATTGCACATCGGGCGCAGGTTCGGTGGCAACCGTGGTGACAGCACAGGCATCATCTTCGTAATGCGTGGCCTCCCCCTGTCGGTTAAGTGTTAAATTAACAAAATCAAATAATTCATTATCCGCCAATTGTGAGGGTGACACTTTTTGCAACGCGCCAAATAAATTATCAATACGGCCCGGATAGTGTTTCTCCCAGGTGGTTAGCATGGTTTTAATTTCTTGCCGCTGTAAATTCTCCTGCGAACCGCATAAATTACACGGGATAATAGGGAATTTTTTTAATGCGGCATAATCAATTAAATCTTTTTCGCGGCAATAGGCCATAGGCCTTATCACCATATTTCTGCCGTCATCGGCCAGCAATTTAGGCGGCATGGCTTTTAAGCGCCCGCCAAAAAACATATTTAAAAATAAGGTTTCAACAATATCGTCTTTGTGGTGACCAAGGGCAATTTTGGTGGCGCCGATGGATTCAGCAAACCCATATAAAGTGCCGCGCCGCAAACGGGAACACAAACCACAGGTGGTTTTCCCTTCAGGAATAATGGATTTAACCACCGAGTAGGTGTCTTTTTCGACAATAAAAAACGGTACGCCCAAGGCGGTTAAATAGTCAGGCAATACTTGCTCTGGAAACCCCGGTTGTTTTTGATCCATATTCACCGCCACGATTTCAAACGCAATCGGTGCTGCACGCTGCAAGGACAGCAGTATATCCAACATGGCATAGGAATCTTTGCCACCGGACAGGCAGACCATCACCTTATCGCCCGCTTCTATCATGTTGTAATCGGCAATGGCCGAACCCACCAAGCGCCGCAAGCGTTTTTGCAATTTATTGTTTTCGTAGTGGGATTTACGTGCAAGCACGGAGTCGAGCATGGGGAACCTATTACCGCAAAAAGCGGCAATTGTAAGGGCTTGCCGCTTGTGCGGCAAAGGCCTGCCGCTCAAAGCCTGAAAAAATCTCGCCACCACACACAAAACCCAGTGTTTTTAGGCGATAAAAATAAACAAACAATGTGGCATAGGCCTTGCGATGCGATAACCCATGAGAAACCTGTGCGCGGCCCGTTCCGCAACCCAGGCGATGTAGGCCCAAGTGGAGCAATCATGTGTTAGAGCGTTTAAGTAATTGGTTTTTAGGCGGCAAATCAACAGCTGACACGCCGTTAATTGGCACCGCACAACAATGGACAGCAGAAGAATTAGAGCTAATGCTGTGGAATGAACAGCACCGCAGTGCAGGCCACATGGAATTACCAGGTCGCTCCGGGGTATTTCACAGCACCCTTTTAGGCGTAGATATTCAAGAAAACCAATTGCTTTTAGATATGCCGTTCCCATCACCACCCATCGATTTATTACTGCCGCCCGCAGTATGTAAAATTTCGTTTTTTAAACATCAGCAATTGTTGCAAATGCACGTTCGCGTTGAGCAACACCTGGTTTACCAAGGAAAGCCCGCTTTATTGGTACATATAGAAGAGCGTATTTTCCATTGTGATCGACGGGCGAACAAGCGTGTTGATTTTGCACGCAATGCATGGCCACTGATGCGTATGCAAATTCCAATGACCGAACAACTACGTGCCAGTGTATTAAATTTATCTTCCGGTGGCGCACTGTTAAATATTTTCGGAAAGCACGATGAAATAACCACCCCAAAAACATTAATAAACGCAAAATTACAGTTAGGCGATGATTGCTGCATTGATGTTACATGCATACTTAAAACAGTGCGTTATTACCGCAGGCCTTGCCAGCACACACAATTTAGAGTCCAATTTTTATCCATGAGTGAGCGCGACAAACGCAAGCTGGATTTATTCATAGCCCACCAACAGGATTTAACACTTAACGCCCCCTACCCTGCGAACCTAGAATACACAGGGTAAATTTATTCCCATTTGCTCTGTATAAGCACCTCAATTCAAAGCCCCGCGTACAGCGGGGTTAATTTTTTAAAAACCATCTGTTTTACCAATCAAACAGTACCCATCAATTTCAGGAACATAAAATCCCAAGCCATCAACCTGACGCGGATCAATAAAAGTCATTGGCATGACGCGTGGCGATAAAACATTATCAGCAATACTTTAAAGCCAATAATTTGGCGAACAACTATAATTGAAACTGTAATTTTACCTATTAGATAGAGCAAGATTTCATAATCAGTTGGCCCCACGAATTGTGCGTTACAGCTATATTTAAATAAACGTGAGGCTTGATTCGTCGAGACTCATTTTGGGAGCTACGCACCCTGTGAAGGCATATTTTTGCTAAAAAGCAACGGAATGTGTACAGGGGTTTTAGGAGTGGCCATATTTTAATTAGAGGTGGAGATTCACACATGGGCAAACAACAATCCGGCTTTACGTTAATTGAGCTGATCGCTGTTATCGTTATTTTAGGTATTTTGGCAGCCACTGCGGTGCCACGATTTGTTAATTTACAAGGCGAGGCAGCTACCGCTGCAACACGAGGTGTGGCAGGCAGTATTGAAAGCGCCTCTGCCCTTAACCATGCGGTAGATGTTGCTGTAGCAGCTGGGCTTACTACTACAGGCACAGATCCTTTTTACAACATTGATAACTGTAGTGATGGCAATTTACTGCTAAATAACTCCACTTTACCCACAGGCTATACAATTACAGCTGCCGCCGTAGCCGATGGCGCCACTGCGAGCTGCACGCTAACAGGCCCCAACAGTACAACGGCCACATTTACCATTATTGGTACGGCGGGCGGATTGTAATACCACAGCTTAAGCGTAACTGCTTGGCGCGCAGGAGTGAATGGAATTTAGTTTTAAGCTAAAGACATATCTGTAAATTACTAGAAGTCATTTACTCTTGCGCCGTCGCTTCATTGGCACCGTTAAAACAAGCCTGGTTAACGCCAGGCTTTTTTTAAGCTACAGTGTAAAGATCGACAGCGGAGTGCGCACACAATGACACAGCGATACCCTTATTCTGCCGGTTTCACACTCGTTGAGTTAATTGCGATATTAGTTATTTTAGGTGTATTATCTGTAGCAGCCGTAAGCAAATTTTTATCCCCGGATTTGTACGCGTTACAGGCCGCTCGGGATCAAACACTTTTATGTGTACAAGCCGCACAACAATTGGCCATGACTCAAGCGCGTGCGGTACGTGTCATTATGAGCGGAGTTTCTTTAGATGTACGCAAAGATGCCAATAATAATGGTGTATTTGCTAGCGATGAAAGTGTGATGCTTGGCGCCGTTACATACCCCACTACCTTAAATCAAGGCGTTAGTATTTCTGCCACCACATTAAATTTTAATGGCTTGGGCGAAACCACCGAAAGTACCATCACCCTAACCCAACAAGCGCGCTCGCTAACTATTAGTGTTAGCGCCACGGGTTTTGCGCGTTAATTCAAAACCTAAAAACATCAATCCTATCTTATTATCCTGATCGGAAAAATTTGTTATAAGCTACACTGAACTGAGAAACTTCCATTAAAGAATAAAAATAGTTAACACTAAATTTTGGCAGGGCTATGCAATACATCCCAACCACCCATTGCACCTCATATCCGGCCTTACGCGCAATGTCTTACGGCTTCACGCTGGTTGAATTGTTATTTTTTTTAGTGGTGGTGGCCATTGGTTTGGGTGGTTTATTAAAAGTATTTAATGAAGCCGTATTACACTCCGTAGATCCTGTAGTACGCGTTAAAGCCGTAGAAAAAACCCAAGCACTGCTCGATGAAATTCTTTCACGTAAATTTGCTGCAAATACACCCACAGGGGGTTATCCACCCTGTAGCGCTTGTACGGGTATTAGCGCCGACAGCGGTTATGACGATGTAGGCGATTACAACGGTTATAGCGATACCAGCGATACCGGATTAAGCATCAGTGCTGCGGTGATAAACGCAGGTGCTGAACTGGGCATTACCAATACGAATGCACGGAGAATTACCGTAACAACGGTAATGAGCGATGGCTCTAGGGTGGTATTAAGTGCCTATAAACTTAATTACTAATACTGGGCACCTTAAAGGCTCAGCTTATTTCGCCCAGCGCGCAAACTATTGTCGCGGGTTTACTTTAGTTGAATTAATTTTTGCATTAGTAATATTAGGGCTGGTAGGCTCTATTGGCAGCAGTTTTTTAGTTGCCACAATGGATATGTATCAACGCACCAGCAACCGCGTAACACTAATGCAAAAAGGCCGCGTGGTTATTGAGCAGCTCAGCCGCACCCTACGCGGTGCGGTTCCTAATTCTGTACGCATTAGCAGCACAGGTAAATGTGTAGAATTTATCCCCGTAGTAGCCGGTGGTTATTACATAAACTCACTTGCGGATAGTGAAAATGGCGGCACAGCATCCAGCTCCGTAACAATTGCACCCTTGAGTTATTCTGGCTCATCAGCCACACAATTTTTGGTTGCGCCGTTATCCAGCAGTGATATTTATACCGCCGCAGCCACCTCATCACGGGCCGGTGTTAGCAGCATAGCGGCAAATAGTATTACCTTATCTTCCGCTAAATTATTTACACGCAATTCCTCGGTGCATCGTTATTATTTAGCGGAAAACCCAAAACGTTTTTGTTTGGTGAGCGGCAGCTTATATCGCTACAGGGGTTATGGATTTTTAACTTCCACGTTAAATGATGCGAACCCCGGTGGCAGCGCGGATTTAATGCTTAACTCGCTGAGTCAATCGGGTTCTAATTTTTCACTCTCAGCCGGTAGTGAGCAACGTAATACCTCGGTGGGTATTCAACTGACGTTATCAGCAGGAACAGAAACGGTGGTATTGCGCCACCAAGTGTTGGTGCGCAATGTACCTTAAAAAAACCACTAACATTTTCTGCAAAATAAAACCCATCAATATTCAGCGCGGATTTTTAATTCCAACCGCACTGTTTATTGTGGTGGCATTGGGTGCGTTGGCGATTTCAATTGCACGTATATCCGGCTCGGCTAATAGTATGGCCCTGCGCGAAGCCTTAAGCACACAGGCTTTTTTTGCTGCGGAATCGGCGGTGCAATTAGCGCTGTATAATCTATATAACGGCGCCACCACCCGCACACAAACTACCGCCAATTGCACCACCTTAGATACCGCATCACAAAATTTTACTGTAACGGGGCTGAGTGCCTGCACCGCCGTATTCGATTGTGCAACCACCATTGATGCTGCGAATACACGCAGCTTTTATTTAATCACCACCACGGCCAGTTGCGGCAGCGGCGATTTAGCCACCAGCCGAGTCATTAGCGTTAAAGCGAACATGCAATAATTTTATTTTCACCATTTAACCTAGAAACCTCAGTTGAGCGCCCAAAAGCTGTGTAAGCCATTGGTTCGAATAGTGAAAGTTAAAAATGAAGGGCAACCTTATTGGTTGTTCGAATTTTTTAACTTTTGCTAGGCGGAC
>JBEGTZ010000331.1:0-10012 GCA_041179125.1 Pseudomonadota bacterium
CGCCTAGCAAAAGTTAAAAATTTCGAACAACCAATAAGGTTGCCCTTCATTTTTAACTTTCACTATTCACATCAATGGATTGCACAGCTTTTGGGCGCTCAACTGAGGTTTCTAGGATAAAAAACGCGCAAAAATATTAATGCGCGTTTTTTTGGCACTTGTTTACGCTGCTTTTTGGCGACCAGATCAGATTTCCAGGTTCTGAACGGGCGCCTAACCCTCCGCCAGCGCTCGCTTTTGCAAGGCAATCAAATCCGCAATACCCGCTTTACCCAACGCCAGCATCGCCTGTAATTGCGCCTCGCTAAACGCCCCGTGCTCCGCCGTGCCTTGAATTTCAATCATCCCACCGGCCTCGTTCATCACCAGGTTCAAATCGGTATCCGCTGCGGAATCTTCTAAATAGTCTAAATCCAGCACCGGCTCGCCCTTATAAACGCCCACACTCACCGCCGCCACCATGCCCAACAAGGGGTCTGTTTTGAGTTGGCCTTTGCGCTGCAAAAAATTTAACGCATCCACCATCGCCACACAGGCGCCGGTAATCGCCGCCGTTCGGGTGCCGCCGTCGGCTTGGATCACATCACAATCCACCACCAGGGTGTATTCGCCGAGTTTTTTTAAATCCACCGCCGCGCGCAGGGCGCGGCCTATCAAGCGTTGAATCTCCAAGGTGCGGCCACCCTGTTTGCCGCGCGCCGCTTCACGATCCATGCGGCTGCCGGTGGAGCGCGGCAACATGCCGTATTCCGCCGTTAACCAGCCCTGCCCGGTGCCTTTTAAAAAACGCGGCACGCCTTCGGTAACAGACACGGTACACAGCACGCGGGTATCACCAAACTCCACCAACACTGAGCCTTCGGCGTGTTTGGTGTAGTTGCGGGTAAGGTTGATGGAGCGCAATTGATGGCTGGCGCGGCCGCTGGGTCGTTGCATGGGGAACCTGGGTTGAATAAATGGGCCGCCATTATGCCCTACCAGCGCGCCTACCAAACCAAAAACCACGGTGGGAATTTCTGCGATAAACTCGCCTGGCGATTCATCCATCACCCACACGAGACAGCGCTATGCCCAAAAGCATGACCGGCTTTGCCCGCCAGGAACACCAACACCCCTGGGGGCAAATAATTTGCGAAATTCGCAGCGTAAACCACCGCTATTTGGAGCCTTCAATACGCCTGCCGGACATACTCCGCCGCCTGGAATTGCCCCTGCGCGACCAACTGCGCAACCACTTAAGCCGGGGCAAAGTGGATGCCTCTATTTTTATCAAGTGGGATGAAAGCGCCAACCAAGCGGTGAATATCGAAGCCGCCCGCACACTGATCGACCTGGCGCAATCCCTCAGCCAACACATTCTGCACCCCGCGCCCATTAACCCGTTAGAAGTACTGCGCTGGCCGGGCGTGCTGCAAACACCAGAGTTAGACCAAACCGCCTTAGATGCCGCCGTGCTAGCGCTATTTAACCGCGCCCTGACGGACCTGCAAGCCAACCGCGCCCGCGAAGGCGCTGAACTGGCGCAGATCATTGAGCAGCGTTTAATCCAAGTACAAAACTGTGTCGATTTAGTGCGGCAACACCTGCCTAAACTGCAACACATCCAACAGGAAAAACTCACCGCCAAATTAGAAGCACTTGCACTTGAAATAGACCGCGAACGCCTCGCCCAAGAACTGGTTTATTTAGCGCAAAAAACCGACGTAGCAGAAGAATTAGACCGCCTAGAAACCCACATCATCGAAGTGCGCCACTGCCTAAAACAAAAAGAACCGGTAGGACGAAGATTGGATTTTTTAATGCAGGAATTAAATCGCGAAGCCAATACGCTCTCGTCTAAATCCAACGCCAGCGAGACCACCTCAGCAGCGGTGGAATTAAAAGTGTTAATCGAGCAGATGCGGGAGCAGGTGCAGAATATTGAATAATCCTAGAAATCTCAGTGGGATCACCCAAGTCTGCTCAAGTCCTTGGCCTGCCTAGCAAATGTTAAAAAATTCGTACAACCAATAAGGTTGCCCTGCATTTTTAACTTTCACTACCTACACCAATGGCTTACACAGCTTTTGGGCGCCCAACTGAGGTTTTTAGGTTAAAGGTTATACAGGGGCGAATTAATGAGAATATTGCTAAGTTTCTTTAAGGGCACCTTGCGGAAATCCACTTTTCGCGCCCTCGCTTCGTTATTTTCGTGCTCAGTCGGGCATTTATACCGCATAAACTCCCTCCCTCGACTTTGGCTCCTTGCGTCGTTCTAACTCCCGCATCCATGCAGTCGTCCGCGCGAAAATGCCTTGCGATCATCACGAAAATTGAATTTCCGCAAGGCGCCCTTAATAAACTATTCCAATGCGTTGTGGTTTGGTGGAATGGCTTTTATTAATGCTTAACTCAGCCTTGTAGCGCGAGTTATGCCTGCGGCGTAACCCGCGCAGCACATCAGCAGCCAAGTACAAACCCAATAAAAAACCGCACAGCAAAAAAATCATGTATTTACAAAAAGTTATCGTGAGCGATAACACCGTCAGGGCGGGTTATTAGCCCGCCCTGCAAAGCTGCAAATTGGCGATGTTTTATGGTGTTGTTGAGTTGCCGTCGAACATGTACACGCGTGCGTTGGTTAGGCGCTCAATGTTAATTCGGCTTTCTTCGTTAAATCGGCTGTGGTTAAACGCAGCGTATGACAATCGTTGAAACTCAATGGCCTTCAGTTCGACAATTCCATTGTCCCACAGGGTTAACGCTTTCAACTCGTTGGCAAGCGGAGTTAGATCCAGCGCAAGCAAATCATGGAGCTTATATAAACTTAGATTTTTTAAGTTGCCCAGTTGGCTTAAATCCAATTTTTTTAGTGACATGTCTGTCAATTCGAGTTTATTTATATTGATCAGACCTCCGGTTTCTAAGTTATCCCAAGTCATGCCGTTTAGGCTTAGTTCGGTAAGTTGGTAGGGTATTTTTAGGCCGTTTGAAGCGAGAGTTTTTGATGATAGAAATAGCGAATGAAGAGTGGAGGTACTGGAAATATCAAAAGTCTTACCGGTAAATTGTGAAACGCTCAATGACTTAATGTTTTTTAGTTTTGTCACGTCTATTTCTTTAACGTCCCCACCCCAAACAGAAAGATTCTCTAGCGAGTCGAGTGCATCTAGAGTTAGAGACTGGTTGGCGATTTTTCCAAGTTCTAGGGTTTTTAATTTTGGCATAGATAATTTTTCTGAATTAAAAATCATCCCCGTGCCCGCCGACATAGAAAGGGTCTCTAATGATGGCAGCGCGGTAAAATCGGCGCCATCCCAGTCCCGATTACCGTCCAAGGTTAATTGAGTTAACTTTGCGATGGCAGGAGCAACGGTTAATTGTTTATTAGCCGTTAAAAATAACTCCGTGAGCGCAGGCATTGCGTTGATTTCTTGCAGTGTACTATTGTCGATATTGCTGTTTTTCAGTTTAAGGCTAACCAGTTTGTTGCGGCTGAGGAATTTAATGGATTCTAATGGGTTGTTCGTGGCGTCCAAGTATTGCAGTTGAGGCGCATTGCCAAGGTCTAAATTTACTAAGGCATTATCAGGAATAGCCAATATGTGTAGTTGATTTTGCGCGGGTAGTGTTTTGAGTGAAAATTCAGTAAGACCACGATTTTCCAAATGGAGTTCTTTTAGGCCGCTTTGATTGGCCAAATTTAGCCATTCCGCAGTAGGTTTTAAATAGGATTGATCATTGATCGGTTGGCCTGAATTAATTTCGATATGAGTAGGTATTACATCGGGTGGCGGCGCATCAAAGCAGACGGGACGCCCTGCATACCGTGCAAGATTGGCTTTAAAACTCTGTAATTTACCCGAACTGGGTAACACAAGTTTCGAAATCGGATTGCAGGAAATATCCAACCCCACTAATGCCGAATTTTTTGAAAGATCCAAGGCTTGGAATAGGTTGTACTCAATAGATAAATTGGCAAGGTGTGGAAACCGGGAAAAATCCAGAGCGGTTAGCCAATTCCCCCCTAACCATAGAAATTCCAATGCCGTTAATTCCTCGAGTCCTTTAGTGGAGCGCGCATACCCGCTGGGTCCGACATCTCCCTGAGATATTCGCTCCCCTGGGCAAATGAGTTGTTTGAGTTCGTCTACGTAGGTTGCCTTTTGGCTGCTTGCATTGTTTTTTACACATTCCGCTATATAAGCGTCTTCAAACTTAATGTCGCTGATCAGTTGTTTTGATGTCCCGGTGCAACCTGCCAGTGTGGCTAGTGAAAAGGCTAGGGCAATTAGGGGATGAACTCGTGTTACAAAAATCATATTTCACTCCGTAGGGGCAAATTGGTGGGCATGCGCACGGCAAACTAGCACGCTAGAAAATCGCTGTATCTACGTAAATTTACGTAGATACAGCGATTTTGATGTGGGGTTGCTAACTCTGTCTCAAATTAAGCCGCGAAACCTCAGCCACTCTTGTGATGAGCTCAACTGAGGTTTTTAGATCCCGTCCATTAAGCCTAAAAACCAAACCTTTTCTGCGCAGCCAATTTCCTTACGGCAACCACCGCCCCGTCCGGTGTACACTCCCCCAAGCTTTTTCACCCCCACATCACACCCATCGCCGCAGGCTGTAGGTTCACCCATGATCCCTTTATCCCTCTGTGTATTAACGGTGTCCGACACCCGCAGTTTCGCCACGGACACCTCCGGCCAAGCGCTTATTGACCTGGCCGAGGCGGCGGGGCATAGGCTATACGAGCGGGTTTTGGTGCCGGATTGTGTGTATCAAATCCGCGCGGTGCTAAGCCGCTGGATTGCCGACGCCCAGGCCCAGGTGGTGTTGATTACCGGCGGCACAGGCTTTGCCGGGCGCGATTCCACCCCCGAAGCAGTAACTGTGTTGCTGGATAAACAGATCCCAGGTTTTGGTGAATTATTCCGCCAGCACAGCGCGCAAGAGATTGGCACATCCACCCTACAAAGCCGCGCCTTGGCGGGGCTTTGTAATGGCACTTTGGTGTTTTGCCTGCCCGGCTCCACCGGCGCGTGCCGCACGGCCTGGCAGGTTATTGCCCCGCAACTGGATAGCCGCACCAAACCCTGTAATTTTGTCGCCGTGTTAAAACCCAAATGTTGAGTTTGCAAGCAGCGCAGCAATTGCTTTGGCAACAGGCCCGGCCTGTTGACGGGGTGTACCTGTTGCCGCTGGAGCAGGCCTTGGGCGCGCTGGCCGCACAGGCCGTGCTGGCCGATTGCGCGGTGCCACCGATGGATAACAGCGCGATGGACGGCTACGCCCTGCGCCTGGCCGATGGCGGGCAAGCGCTGCCCATCAGCCAGCGCGTGGCGGCAGGTTGTGCGCCAGAACCTCTGGCCGCAGGCAGTGCAGCGCGTATTTTTACCGGCGGCGAAATTCCACCAGGCGCAGACACCGTCGTCATGCAAGAGCACGCACTTATCCAGCCCGATGGCCGCGTGTGTTTCAGCCCACTGCCGCCACTGGGCGCGAACATTCGCCCCAAGGGCCAAGACATTCTACCGGGGCAATGTTTGGTTCACGCAGGCCAACGTTTAAACGCCGTGGATTTAGCCCTGTTAGCCAGCCAGGGTTTGGCTGAGGTTGCCGTGCGCAGGCGTTGCCGCGTGGCCGTGGTGGCGACCGGCTCTGAGCTGGTGCCGCCAGGGCAGCCGCTGGCTGCGGGGCAAATTTACAACAGCAACAGCACCTTAATCAGCGCTGCGCTTCAGCAATTACAGCTGGACGTTCACACCCACTGTGTACCCGATGACGAGCCACTAACACGGCAGTTATTGGCGGGTTTAGCCGCAAAGGTGGATGTGATTATCACCACCGGCGGCGTATCCGCAGGCGAGGAAGACCACGTAAAAAGCAGCCTTGCGGCCCTGGGGCAGGTGGAGTTTTGGAAAGTTGCCCTCAAACCGGGTAAACCGTTTATGTTTGGCCGCATCGGCACCACCCCAGTGCTGGGCCTGCCGGGTAATCCGGTGTCGAGTTTTATCACCTATGTGCTGCTGGCCAAACCGTTTATTCAAGCCTGCCAGGGCGGCTGCGCACAAGTGCCCGCGCCGCGTTGGCTGCCCGTAGCCGAGGCGTTTAACAGCGGGGGGCGGGAGGAATTTATCCGTGTAACCCACACGCCAACAGGCCTGCGCGCACTGCCCAATCAAAGCTCCGGCGTGCTGCGCTCGCTGCAATTGGCCGATGGTCTGCTGCGCCTGGCGCCTCACCACAGCATTAAAACCGGTGAACTGGCCGAATTCTGGTCAATTAGCGAGTTGTTAGCGCCATGAAGCCTTTAGCCCAATGAAGCCATTAGCCCAATGAAGCCATTATTAATCGACCGTTTTGGCCGCGCCGTCACCTACCTGCGCCTCTCCGTAACCGACCGCTGCGACTTCCGCTGCCACTACTGCATGGCCGAAGACATGACCTTCCTGCCCCGCGCCCAGGTGTTAAGCCTGGAGGAACTGCTTCAAGTAGGGGCGGCGTTTGTGGCCTTGGGGGTAAACAAAATTCGCTTAACCGGCGGCGAGCCGTTGATTCGCAACAACCTGCCCTGGCTAGTGGGCCAGCTGGCACAACTGCCGGGGCTTACCACCCTCGCACTCACCACCAACGCCTCACGCCTGGCGCAGTTGGCGCAGCCGTTAAAAGATGCCGGGCTTACACACCTGAATATCTCCCTGGATTCCCTAGATGCCACGCGTTTTAAACACATCACCCGCACCGGGGATGTCACCCAAGTACTGGCCGGAATAGACGCAGCCCAAGCGGCGGGGTTTGCCCATATCAAACTTAACAGCGTGATATTGCGTTCGATGAACTTAAACGACGTATTACCCCTGGTGGAATTCGCCTTGGCGCGCAAGCTGGATATTAGCTTTATTGAAGAAATGCCCCTGGGCAGCGTTGCCCACCTGCGCCAGGACGAATTTGTCTCCAGCAACGAACTGCGCCAACTCATTACCCGCACCCACTCCCTCACGCCCTCCCCCCACCAAAGCGGCGGCCCGGCGGCCTATTGGCAAGTGCCGGGGTATGCCAGCCAACTGGGTTTTATCTCCCCCCACAGCCACAATTTTTGCGCCTCCTGCAACCGGGTGCGAGTAACAGCGGAAGGGCGGTTGCTGCTGTGTTTAGGCAATGAACACAGCGCAGATTTAAAACAGGCCCTGCGCGAACAGCCTGAAACCCTCAGCGAAATTATTCAAACCGCCATGAATATCAAACCCGAACAACACCATTTCAATCAGCCTGACCAGCCGCAGATTGTGCGGTTTATGAATACGACGGGTGGGTAGGCTGCGCTTCAGAGAAATTAGTAACATCAGCCTTAACGAGCCACTATGCCGCTATAATTCTAAAATTAAGTTGGATTAATAACAGGACACCCCCCTTTATATGCCCCACAGAGCCCATCTATTTTCTCTGCGATTGTGCGATGCATTTAGGCAGGCGTGTATAAAAGAGCGCTATACCGCTGGGCGTTTTAAACAGGATTTGCTGGCGGGCATTACCGTGGGCATTATTGCCATCCCCCTAGCAATGGCGCTGGCCATCGCCAGTGGCGTGCCGCCGCAATATGGGCTTTATACCGTTGTCATTGCCGGGTTTTTAATTTCATTTACCGGCGGCTCGCGTTTTAGTATTTCTGGCCCCACCGCTGCATTTGTCGTCATTCTTTATCCCATCACCCAAAAATACGGGCTGGGCGGGTTATTAATGGCCACGGTAATGGCCGGTGGGCTGTTAATCACTATGGCTTTTTTGCGTTTAGGGCGCTTAATTGAATATATCCCAGAGCCTGTAACCCTAGGATTTACCGGTGGTATTGGCGTTGTTATTGCCACGTTACAAATAAAAGATGGCTTGGGCCTGCACATTGAACAGATGCCGGAACAATACATCAGCAAAATACACCTACTGGCCAACAGCCTCGGCAGCACACACGGGCCAAGCCTTAGTGTCGCGGCCATTACACTGGCAATCATGTTGTTATGGCCGAAATTCAAAACCCCAGTGCCCCCCCATTTACCGGCATTATTGGCAGGCGCTGTGCTTGCCGGGTGGCTTAATACACACGGGTTAGAGGTTGATACGCTGCACACCCGCTTTAGTTATGTGGCGCCCGATGGCAGCCTAGCCCAGGGCATTCCGGCCATTATTCCCTCGTTTATGTGGCCTTGGCAGCAAGCGAATGCCGCAGGCCAGCCCCTCAATATAAGCTGGCAACTGATCACCGAATTATTACCGGCAGCCTTTGCCATTGCCATGCTGGGCGCGATTGAATCGCTCCTGTGCGCCGTGGTGATGGACAACATGACAGGCAAACGCCACAGCGCTAACTCTGAATTATTAGGCCAGGGCATAGGCAATCTGGTGGCGCCTTTTTTGGGCGGCATTACCGCCACTGCGGCCATTGCACGCTCCGCTGCTAATTTTAAATCCGGCGCGCAAACACCAGTGGCAGGCATGGTACACGCGCTGGTGGTGCTTTTAGCTTTGGTCAGCCTTGCGCCACTCTTGGGCTATTTACCCATGCCCGCTATGGCGGCATTGCTGCTGGTGGTGGCCTGGAATATGAGCGAAGCACCCAAAAGCTGGCATTTATTAGCCCACAGCCGGGCCGGGGACCGCTGGGTATTTGCCTGCTGTTTTTTATTAACCATTTTTTTCGATATGGTCATTGCCATCACCGCAGGTATTATTCTGGCCGCTATTTTATTTATGAAAGAAATGGCCGATGCAACAGAATTGGTTGAAACCACTAAAAACACAGATGCCAGCGTGCAAACACCACCAGGGCACTGGCGAATTTTCACCATCACCGGGCCATTATTTTTTGCCGCTGCCGATAAAATATTTAGCGAATTAACACTGCATTGCGCGCATCAAAATAGTGCCCATCAAGCGGGCATATTAGTGCAGTTGGCGCATGTCAGCCTGCTGGATGCAGGCGGCATATCAGCACTGCGTAAATTCATTGATTACTGCCACACGCAACGCATACCTGTGGTATTAAGCAACCCCTCACCCCAAGTACAAAACGCCCTGAGTCGCGCACAAATTAAATCTATCGAGGGTGTTTTTAGTATTCAAACAACCCACGCAAAATCAGGCCCGCATTAAACTGCCACCCATCAATAAAATTATAAAACACCTATAATCCCCAGCCTTATACACCCCGATGTAGAGTAATTTATGGCAGAAGTAACAGCCGCCCAATCCAAAGGCCTATGGGGCATGTCGCGCCCGTTGTTGGTAGAACAAGGCTTGCAACTGAGTATTCCCCTTTTAGACTCGTTTTTTCTCAGCCGGGTGAGTGATTCTGCCGCTGCGGCCGTGGGCGCATTAACACCGGTATTATTTTTTGGTGTGAATATTTTATGGGTCACAGTATTTTCAGGCTCCAGTATCGCAAGCCAACGGCTAGGCGCAAACAACCGCGAAAAAGCACTCGCTACCATCGCCACCTATAGCAGCTGGATTTTAATTTTAGGCGCACTGCTCACATGCATTTTATATGCGGTATCGCCCTGGGTATGCTCCATTATGCAACTGGATAATGAAACCCGCGCTTATGGCATTCAATACATGCAGATTATTTGTCTGCTCATGCTGGTATGGGCATTTAAATTAGTACTGCAAAGTATTTTAAATATTTTTGGCTTACCGCAATGGAATATGGTGGCCAATATTGTATTTTTTATCTGCAATGTTTTAGGCACCGCGTTTGCTGTGTACGGTGGTTTTGGTTTTGAACCGATGGGCATACGCGGCGTTGCCTGGGCCAACATTATTGCATCATGTATTGGGGTTTTAGTCTGCGCGTATTTTGTTATTACACGGGTGAGTTTTAAATTACCGCGCATTACTTTTTTAACTGAATTTAAATCAGCCTCGCACCACACATTGCGCATTGCCCTGCCCAGTATGATTGAACCGCTGTCGTTTGATCTTAATATGATGGTATTAAACGGCTTTGCCGCAAGCCTAGGTGCCGCCGCAC
>JBEGTZ010000332.1:0-3901 GCA_041179125.1 Pseudomonadota bacterium
TATTTAAACTGAAGTTTTATAAATGAAAATGTTCGCCCAAATAAACTTTACGGACTTTGGCATTATTTAATACCTCTTCAGGCGTGCCTGCGGCAATGATATGGCCCTCACCTACGATGTAGGCTTTTTCGCAAATATCTAAGGTTTCGCGCACGTTATGGTCGGTAATTAAAATGCCGATTCCACGTTCGCGCAGCTGTATGATGATATTTTTTATGTCGTTCACTGAAATAGGGTCAACACCGGCAAACGGCTCGTCCAACAAAATAAATTGTGGCTCCGTGGCGAGGGCGCGGGCAATTTCCACGCGCCGCCGTTCACCGCCGGAGAGCGCCATGCCTAAACTTTTGCGAATGTGGCCGATATGAAATTCCGCAATTAATTGCTCCAAAATAGTTTTTCGCTGGGCGGTGTTAAGCTCTGAGCGGGTTTCCAAAATGGCGAGGATGTTATCTTCCACAGATAATTTGCGAAAAATAGACGCCTCTTGCGGCAGATACCCCAGGCCCTTGCGGGCGCGGCCATGCATGGGTTCGCGGCTAATATCCTGGCCGTTAATCATCACTTGGCCTTTATCCGCGCCCACCAACCCGGCAATCATGTAAAAACAGGTGGTTTTGCCTGCGCCATTGGGGCCGAGTAAACCCACTATTTGCGCCGCTTCAACTTCCAGCGAAACATCAATAACCACCGGGCGTTTTTTGTAGCTTTTGGCGAGGTTTAGCGCTTGTAATTTGCGTGGCGCGGTTGGGTTGTTCATGGTTTGGTTGCTGGCTTGTCGTCGGTGTTGAGCACTTTGGGGTTGATCACCATGCGCACACGTTCGCGGTTTTTGGATTCCCCACCGGCTTTAACTACGGAGTTTTTCACGTCGTAATCAATGCGGTTGCCGCTGAGGTTGGTGCCTTCTTGTTCTAAAAAAGCCGATTCGATGAGGTGCAGGGATTCCTCCTGAATTTGGTATTCCAAGGTGTTGGCCTGGGCAATCACCAACGCTTGTTTTTCGCTGGGTTTTTGTTCGTAGTGAACGGGCCTGCCGGTGGCGATGATGTGTGTGACCTTTTCTTTGGTGCTGTAAATGATGACTTTGTCGGCGTTGATTTTCATGCTGCCTTGTTTCATGAGCACGGCGCCTGCGTAGGTGGTGGTGCCTTTGCTCTCATCGCGCTCGGCGGTGTCCGCTTCGATGTTGATGGGTTCGCCTCGGTCGCTTTGCAATGCCCAGAGGTGGGCGCTGCTACAGAGCAGGCAGGCTAAAATCGCGCGTCTTAAGTGGATCATGGGTGCCTTTTACCTTGGAGTGCAATTTAAGAATTTGAGTGCTGAGGTTCACGCTTAAGCCCTGCGCGGCCAAGCGGCCCGTGGGGCTGGTGATGTCCACCGGCTCTAAGGTGGATATTTCCTGTGCGCGGGGTTTGATGGTGAGGCTTTCGGTGCTGAGCAGGGTTTGCCCGCCCGCAAGGCCCACCTGCCAAACACGCACATCGCCCCACACCAGCAGGGTATCGCCTTGATCGGTTATTTTGCCTTCTTTTGCGTTGATAAACCACGGCAGGCCATCGCCAAAAAAAACCAATTCGGGCTGTTGTACAAGGGAGTAGTCCTGTTGGCTGCTTTGGCCGATGTCGGCGCGGAAATATTCCATGCTGGCGGCTTTGTAGCTGTACGCCAGTTTGCCTTCCTGGTTGTAGTGTTTGGATTGCGTGGATTGCAGCAGGGCGTAGCTGTTGGGTTGGCTGACGCGCGCGGTTAATGCGGGCAGCAGGCCGTTCGATGCGCTGCGGTTAAACCACAGGCAGGCCAGCAAAAGGCCCGCCCCGGCCAGCACAATGCTGAGTGTGCGTTTCAGTGGAATGCTCATGCTAAATAAGGTGCAAGGGCGCTGTGGTAGGTGCCTTGGGCGCGCATGATGAGGTCGCACGCCTCCCGCACGGCGCCTTCGCCACCGGCGCGGGTGCTGACCCAATGGGCGCGGCTGAGTACTTCGGCGCAGGCATTAGGCGGTGCAAGGGCCAGGCCCACGCGCTGCATGATGGTTAAATCTGGGTAGTCATCCCCCATGCAGGCGATGGCGCTCAAGGGGTATGGCTCTTGGCTGAGCAACTCTTGCAGGGCGGCAAATTTATCTTCGCGGCCCTGTTTGATTCGAGTGATGCCGAGATTAGCGGCGCGGCGGGCGACGAGTTCACTTTCGCGGCCTGTGATAATAGCCACCTTCACACCGCTGGCGGCCAGCAGTTTGATGCCGTGGCCATCCAGCGTGTTGAAGGTTTTCAGCTCCTCGCCGTCGCGGCCAAAGTACAGTTTGCCGTCGGTGAGCACACCGTCCACGTCTAACACTAAGAGTTGAATGCCCGCTGCGCGCGCCTGTAGTTGTTCGTTCATCGTGCTCATTACACTAAACCCGCCTTAATTAAATGGTGCATGTGCAGGATTCCGATGGGTTGCTGCGCGTCGTTTATCACCACCAAACTGGTGATGCGGTGTTGCTCCATCAGGCTGAGCGCTTCCACCGCCATGCTATCGACGCTGATACGGCGCGGGTTGGCGCTCATTAAGGTGCCGATGGGCGCCTGTTGGATGTTGGTGTCCAGGCTTACCGCGCGGCGCAAATCGCCATCGGTAAAAATGCCCAGCAGCGCGCCCTGGTCATCCACCACCGTGGTCATACCCAACCCCTTAGCGGAAATTTCAGCCAGTGCAGCCACTAAAGGCGTGGCCGGGGACACCTGTGGCACCACCCCTTGCATCACATCCGCCACGCGCAGCAACAGGCGCCGCCCGAGGGTGCCGCCGGGGTGGGAGAATGCAAAATCCTCCGCCGTAAACCCGCGCGCTTCCAACAGCGCCACCGCCAGAGCATCCCCCATAACCAGGGTGACAGTAGTGCTGGAGGTGGGGGCCAAATCCAGCGGGCAGGCTTCGCTGTCCACGCTAATATCCAGCACCACCTGGGCGCTTTCGGCCAGAGTGGATTGCGGGTTGCCGGTCATGGCGATCAACGGCAGGCCTAAGCGTTTGATCATTGGCAACAGGGTGAGAATTTCGGCGGAGTTGCCGGAGTTGGAAATGTACAGCACCGAATCATCCGCCGTGAGCATCCCAAAATCGCCGTGGCTGGCTTCAGCCGGGTGTACAAAAAAAGCAGGCGTGCCGGTGGAGGCAAACGTGGCGGCTATTTTGCGGCCAATATGGCCGGATTTCCCCATGCCCATCACAATCACCCGGCCACGGGTAGCACGCATCACCTCACACGCCCGCACAAACGCCGCGCTGATGCGCGAGCGCAGGGCCAACACGGCGGCGGCCTCTAATTCAATGGTGCGAAGCCCAGGAGTTAGGTAATCAATTGCGGTCATAGGGTGTGCCGATTAATAAACTGCGGGCATGGTATAGCGGCGGTGGGAGCTTGTCAGCTGGAGGGGGAGTTTAGTTTTTGTGCCTTGGGGTTTTAGATAGAAACCTCAGCCGAGAAGGCTTAGGTTTCTAGGTTTAATCCTGTTTGAGCGTTGTTTGTATAAGCTACTCCAGCTCGTCCCAATAAATTTCAATTAACTTCCAGGTTCCTTTTTCATTTTCAAACACAAAGCCTTCAATGCGCTGTTGCTTCAAATTATCCTCAACCTTCGGCTTTGCAAGAGATTTCATTTTCGCGTAGGTGGTTTGGGTGACGTGTTTGTCACCCTGATATTCACTAACTTCAGTATCCAAGATGGCAGCGAATGTTTTATCAAAGTCCTTTGCCGCAAGTTTTTTAGGCTTAATGCCATCTACAGCACCGCGCAGCGTGATGGATGCGGCACTGAGTGTTTGGATTTTTTTAAAGTTTTTATCGGTTAATGCAGCATGAAACTCGGACCAATAAGTTTCAAAAGCTGTGTTATTAGGCTCTTTCGCGATG
>JBEGTZ010000333.1:0-8121 GCA_041179125.1 Pseudomonadota bacterium
TTGCCATATTGGCGGCTATTGCTATCCCGTCTTACAGCCAGTACGTTCAAAAAACACGTAGAACGGATGGGCAGGAGAAGTTGTTGGATATGGCGGCGCAGCAAGAGCGGTGGTTTTTTAGCAATAACCAGTACGCTAAACAAGCAGCAATCGATAGTGTTGGAGGGGCCAATTCCGCTGACGAGCATTACACGGTTGCAATTACCACCACCGGGGAGCCACCCACGACGTATACACTCGTGGCAACCGCTGTGGGTTCTCAGGCGTACGACACAAGCTGTGCGACCCTCACCCTTACCAATACCGGTTTAAAAGGAGCCACACCATCTTCGAACGCCAATCTCTGCTGGCAAACCAAATAATTGCTAAGTATGTGAAAAAAGCCCTCGGTTATTCGGGGCTTTTTTATTTGTCACTATTCACGTCCTGCCTTTATGGGAATGACGATGAAATGCGCTGAATAGTAGGTTGGGTAGAGCTTGCGAAACCCAACACAGCACGCACTCGCAACCAGAAAAATATCGGGCGCGGTTGGATTTATACCAACGCAAACCACTATTCTCCGCCCCACCATTGTTGGGTTTCGCAAGCTCTACCCAACCTACGGTTACGTGTGGACGCACTAAATAGTTACGCGTAGTTACATGTTTTTTAGCTTAGCCCCGGAAGTTTCAGCTGAGCCACCCCACACACTCCACTCCCTATTCCAACGCCAAATACCCCATCCGCCCAGCAATTAACAGCAAAAAAAGTGTAAATAAACGCAACAACCAAGCTTCCGCTAGCCGTTTGTTAATCATTACTCCCACTGGTGCCATTAAGCTGCTGATAGGGGTGATAATTAATAGTGCAGGTATGTAAATTAAACCGAGGCTACCCACCGGGGCGAGCTGTGGCGCGTGGCTGCTGATGAGCATAATTACACTGGTAAAAAGGGCGATTAATAAACCTAAGGCGGCACTGGTGCCTATGGCTTGGTGAATGGATAAACCCATCGCCAATAAAATTGGCACGCCTAAAGTGCCGCCGCCCACACCGGCTAATACCGATAAAAACCCCTGTGCTGATGCAGCTAAAAAATGCCAGGGCCAGGTGGGTAATGCGCGTTGTACGGCTATTTTAGGGCGCAGTTGATTGAGGGCCACCAGGATTAAAAACGCTGCGAAGTACAGCATTAAATAGGGGCTGCGCCAGTGGTTGATGATTTGGCTGCCCAGTAAGGTGCCGATTAAAATCCCAGGCCACCAAAGCATAAGAATCCTGGTAACTACATGGTTTTTTTTAAAGTGGCTAAAACTGGACGATGCGGCGGTGGGGACGATGCAGGCTAAGGAGGTGGCCAGCGCCATCGCCATTGCGTCCGGTTTAGGGAGGTTTTGTGTTGTTAATAAGGTAAACAGGGTGGGGACTAACACCACGCCGCCGCCAATACCGAATAATCCCGCGAGGATACCGGCTGTGGCACCGGCCAGGATTAAGGCGGGTAGAAAGGGGATGAGTTCGATGAACATGAATGGCTCGCCGCTTTTACATTCCCACACGGATGCGTAGGAATGCGTTCAATGCTCGTGCATCTACAAAATTTGATTTCACCTGTTTGATTGGATGCAATGAATTGCGTCACTGCGTATAAGCAAAAAACTCCCGTGCTTAAGACCCAACGGATGTTTCTGGCGTTATTTCTTGCCTCGAACGTGTTTCATCAAGCGGCGTTTTTTGTCTATTTGTCGTTTGGTGAGTTTGTTGCGTTTGCCTGCGTAGGGGTTTTCGCTGGTTTTGAATTCGAAGCGAATCGGTGTGCCGTGTAATTCCAATGCGTTACGGAAGTATTTTTCTAAATAACGCGTGTAGTGGTTGGGGATATCTTCGGTTTGATTGCCGTGAATCACAATAATCGGTGGGTTGTGGCCGCCGGTGTGGGCAAAGCGCAGTTTGATGCGACGGCCATGTACTAAGGGCGGCTGATGTTCGGTGACGGCTTTTTCCAATATTCGGGTTAAGAAATTGGTGGAGAATTTTTCCGTGGCGGAGCGGTAGGAGCGCTCTATGGATTGGTACAAATTGCCCACACCCGTGCCGTGCAGGGCGGAAATAAAGTGCATGTCGGCGAATTCAACAAAGCGCAGGCGGCGCTCCAGTTCGGTTTTCACATAGGTTTTATGGTCTTCTTCCAGGCCATCCCACTTGTTCAGTGCCACCACTAGGGCGCGGCCTGAATCAATCACCTGCCCCATCAAATGCATGTCTTGGTCTACTACCCCCTCGGAGGCATCCAGCACCAACACCACAACGTTGGCATCATCAATGGCTTGTAGGGTTTTGATAATGGAGAATTTTTCCACCACCAGGCTGATATTTTTACGGCGGCGGATACCTGCGGTGTCGATAATGGTGTAGGGCGTGCCCTGGCGTTCGTAATTGATATAAATGCTGTCGCGGGTGGTGCCGGGTTGGTCGAACACTACCACGCGGTCTTCGCCCAACATACGGTTAACCAGGGTGGATTTACCCACGTTGGGGCGGCCAACGATGGCCATTTTAATGCCGCGTGCCTGCTCTTCTTCGGCGAGGGCTTCTTCGTCTAATTTCGGTAATTGGCTGAGAAATGAATCCATTAAGTTGTTAATGCCGCGCCCGTGGGCTGCGGCCACGCCGTACACTTCCCCCAGGCCTAATTCGTAAAAAGGCGCAGTCACCACATCGTGGCTTAAGCCGTCAATTTTATTGGCAACGATGAATATTTTTTTATTGAACTGGCGCAAATGGGCGGCGATTTGTTCATCCACAGGGGTGAGGCCGTCGCGGCAGTCCAGCATAAAAAATACGGCATCGGCTTCTTCCACCGCCAACAGGGATTGCTCCGCCATTGCGGCATCTATGCCCTCCTCCTGCCCGGTTAAGCCGCCGGTGTCCACCAGCATCAAACGCTGTTCGTTAAACACCGCCTCGCCGTATTTGCGGTCACGGGTGAGGCCGGCATAATCGGCCACGAGAGCATCTTTGCTGCGGGTTAAGCGGTTAAACAGGGTGGATTTGCCCACATTAGGGCGGCCAACTATGGCAATTACAGGAATCATGGGGTTCACTTTGGTGTTGCATTTATGGTGCTGGCATGGGGCTGAAGCTGGCCTAACGCCGTGATAAACGGTGGTGTTTCGTTGTGCTTTTGCCTTAAGCGATATGGCAAAAATGTAACTTAAAAATCCTCTGTTTGCGGCTTATTAGGTCAACCTGCGCTCTAGTCAATTGGGTTATTTGCGAAATTCCGTTGGGCGCTCAAGCTGGTAGATTGCCTCGGATAAGTCATCGAGTTTACTGGATAGCGCGGCTTGTGCATCGTATAACCCGCGATTATAAAAATATGACCCTACTTCATCGGAGAAGAAATCCAGCAAAAACTCTGCATCAAAACCTCCGATTTCTTGTTTGAGTTCCTCAGTAAAATAAAGCTGAATCTTGCGGACGATAACGGCCTTCTCGTCTTTTGTAAATTTGATCTCCGCCATGAATTCTCCGGTGGGGCTTAACAAGCCTTTATAACCACAAAACCCCGCCGGGGCGGGGTGTGGATGTTTTGGGCTGAATCATCGGCCCGCTAGAACGTGTTATTTACTTTTGAGCGGCAACAAACTATACGCCGATAAGGTGCCATCGTCGCCGAACAATAACAAATGCTCACCTAACGTTAGCATCGGGGCGTGGAATTCGCTGCCGGAGGGTTTAATGCGGGCGGCGAAGCTGCCATCTTTTTGATTGAGCAGGTGCAAATAGTCTTCGTCATCTATAACGGCAACATAATCGCCCAAAACCCCCGGCGCACTAAGATTGCGGCGGTGCAGCTGTTTGTTCTCCCACAAAGGCTCACCGGAGGCGGCGTTGTAGGCCATGACGTGGCTGTCTTCGGCGCTGGCAAAAATTACGTCGCCGCTTTTGGCTATGTCAAATAGGGTGGATAAATTTTGCCCCCAACTGATGCGCCCGGTGCTGCGGTTGATGGAGACCAAGCGGCCATTGGCAGCGCCTGCGTACACAAACGGGCCATCTACTATGGGTGTGCTGTCGATGTCCACCATGCGGTTCAGCTCGGTGCGGCCTTTGGGTTGCGCCACCCGTGTGGCCCAACGCAACTGGCCGTCACTTAAAGCAAAACTCAATAACTGGCCGTTATCGAATCCTACAAAAACCTGGTCATCCACGATCACCGGGGTGGCTTGGGTGCGGTAGGTGAGCACCGGCATACTGTGGTCGTAGGTCCAGCGCTGCTGGCCGGTTTCGGCGTCAAAGGCGAATAAACGGTTGTCGTTGGTGAGGGCAATTACGGTGCTGCCGGTGCCTTGGGGCGGTGTGACTAGGGAGCTGCTGACTTTTGCACGCCAGCGCTCGCGTCCGTTACTGGCGTCCAGCGCAATCACTTCACCTTTGAGGGTTCCCACTAACACACTGTTGGATGAGGCCCCCACTGCGCCGCCAATGGCGGTTTTCAGGTGGGTCTTCCAGAGGGTTTTGCCGTTGTCGGCATTGAGGGCGAATACGCCGCCTTTGTCGTCGGCGGCGAACAACTGATTGCCCTGCACAGCCACGCGAAAGCGGTTGTAGAAACGATCGTGGCCGCTGCCGATGGATTGGCTCCATTGTTTTTTAAGGTTGACGCTAGGCTCAAACTTCACCAAGTCCACAGGTTTTAGGTTTTCGTCCACCTTGCTACACGCCGCCAGCCCCAATGCTAGGGCTAGAGCGGCTAAACGCACAACTGACATCATTGCTTGGCCTCAGCGGCGGGCTTGGCTTCTGCGGCTGGCTCAGCGGCAGGTGCTGCGTGGGGATTGGCACTGGGGGCTTCGGTGGCCAGTGGATTTTTGCCGGTGCCCGGCTCCCGCGCGTTGTCGAGTTTAAATTGCAAAACATTGCGGCGCATGAGGGCTTCTTGCGAAGGCTGTTTGTCCACAGCGGTCATCGCGGCTTGATAGGCACCAAAGGCCTCGGATAATCGGTTTTCACCCAGCAGGATGTCGCCTTTAGCTTCGGCGTAAGTGCCTGCAAATGATTCACTAACGGCGGCGCCCAACAAGCCTAAGGCTTCGTCTATTTTGCCATCGGCAGCCAACACTTTGGCCAGGCGCAAGCGAGCGATGTCCACTGTGGGGGCATCAGTACTGGTTTCCATCACACGCCGTAATGTTGTAGTGGCACCGGCTAAATCTTTGTCTTCTAAGGCAATTTTCGCCAGCGCTAAGGAGGCTAAATCGGCGTAGAGGGTGGCTTTGTGTTCTTTGATAATGCCGTCTGCCAAGGTTTTAGCCTGGGTTTTTTGTTCGGCAGTTAAGGCTTTATCTTGAGTGGCGCCCGCCTGGGGCTTAACCAGCAAGGCCAACTGGTCGTATTGCTTGGAGGCGGCAGCGGCCAGGTCAGCTTGGTGCTGTTTGAACAGGGTCCAACCCAAATAAACGGCGGAGGCTAAGACTACAGCTGCCACCGTGGTAGTGCCGTGGCGTTTCCACCAACGTTGAAACGCTTCGATTTGTTCTTCTTCTGAGAGATGCGCGGACACTTGACACTCCTAAGGTGTTTTATGGTTGATAAATGGATTTTTGGCCCGCCTTACACGTTTAACACAAGGCGGATGTTATTTTTAATATTGCTGGTTTAGCTACTGCTGGGGCTAGTCCTGGGTTAACCACTGGTCAATCAGTGCGGGGGCGGCGGCAAAAGCCACTTCCACCTGTGCTTGCTCTTGGCGAAGGTGTTTAACGACTAATATTTGTCGATTAAATTCCGCCTCACCCAAAATTAGGGCAATGCGTGCGGAGGATTTATCCGCACGCTTTAATTGATTTTTAAGGCTGCCCGCCTCGGTATATAAGGTCAACCGCAACAGGGGTAGCTCATCCCGCAACTGCTCGGCCAATGCCTGAGCCTGCGGCATAAAATCCCCCAGCACAATAAACACAGCATCAATGTCATCAATGATGCCCTCGGGAACCTGGGCGGCAGTTTGCAGCAATAACACCAAGCGTTCCACCCCCATCGCACAGCCTACGGCGGGCGTCGGGCGGCCACCGAGCTGCGCCACCAAGCCGTCGTAACGGCCTCCGGCACACACGGTGCCCTGGGCACCTAAATCATCCGTCACCCATTCGAACACTGTGTCCGAATAATAATCCAGGCCGCGCACTAAATAAGGGTTAACCGTAAAAGCCAGGCCCACATGGTTCAAAATGGCCTGTAACCGTGCGAAGTGGTTGCGGTTTTGCTCCGGCAGGTAATCACTCAGCTTAGGCGCCCCCTGTAACAGGGCGCGGGTGGCGGGGTGTTTGGAATCTAAAATGCGCAGGGGATTGGTGCTTAAACGGCGCTGGGAATCCGCATCTAACTGATCCATCACACCGGATAAATAGGCCACCAAAGCAGTACGGTACTCGGCCCGCGCTTCAGGGGTGCCGAGGTTGTTAATTTCTAGGCGCACATGTTTGAGCAGGCCTAAATCCCGCCACAAGCGCGCAGTGAGCAGCAGCAGTTCGGCGTCTATGTCCGGGCCAGCCATGCCAAAGGCTTCAATACCTATTTGATGGAACTGCCGCAGGCGGCCTTTTTGCGGTTTTTCGTACCGGAACATCGGCCCTTGGTACCACAGGCGCTGCACTTGGTTGTACAGCAGGCCGTTTTCTTCACAGGCGCGCACGCAACCGGCGGTGCCTTCCGGGCGCAGGGTGATGCTCTCTTCGTTGCGGTCGTTGAAGGTATACATTTCTTTTTCAACCACGTCGGTGACTTCACCGATGGCGCGTTTGAATAGATCGGTGGATTCCACAATCGGAAAACGAATTTCGCGGTAGCCATAGCGGCCCAATACGTCCGCCACAGCAGCCTCAAGGTATTGCCAAAGTGGCGATTCAGTGGGCAATAGGTCGTTCATGCCACGCAGGGCTTGGATTTTACTCACGAAGGATAGCCTTATTACGCTTTGGCGATGAGGTTGTGTTCAGATTCCAGCTTCTGTGCCGCTTTGGCGCGGATAATGCGCTCAAGGTCGTCCACCAGCAGGGTGTTTTCTAGCTTGATATTAGGCTCGCCGTCTACATACAAAAGGTTTTTCGGCGTGCCGCCGGTAAGGCCGATGTCCGCTTCTTTGGCTTCGCCGGGGCCGTTGACGATACAGCCAATAATGGCTACATCCATAGAAACCGTCACGTCTTCCAAACGCGCCTCAAGCTCATTAAGGGTTTTGATTACATCGAAATTCTGCCGTGAGCAGCTGGGGCAGGCGATGAAATTAATGCCTTTAGCCCGCAGTTTTAAGCTTTTTAACAAGTCCCAACCGACTTTGATTTCTTCTACTGGGTCAGCGGCAAGGGAAATTCGAATGGTGTCGCCAATGCCTTCCATCAACAAAATACCCAAACCCACAGCGGATTTAACCGTGCCCGAACGCAGGCCGCCCGCTTCGGTGATACCCAAATGCAAAGGCTGCTCGATCTCACGGGCGAGCTTGCGGTAGGCGGCTACAGCCATAAATACATCGGAGGCCTTAACCGAGACTTTGTAGTTTTGGAAATCGTATTTATCCAGGTAGGCCACATGGCGCAGTGCGGATTCCACCAGCGCATCCGGGGTGGGTTCGCCGTATTTGCGCTGTAATTCTTTCTCTAAAGAACCGGCATTCACTCCGATTCGAATAGGGATGTTTAAGTCGCGGGCTTTTTCAATCACCGCGCGCACGCGGTCTTCTTTACCGATATTACCGGGATTTATCCGCAGGCAATCCACGCCTAAATCCGCCACGCGAAGGGCAATTTTGTAATCAAAATGAATATCGGCCACCAGGGGAATGGTGACTTGTTTGCGGATCAGGCCGAAAGCTTCGGCGGCCTCCATCGAAGGCACGGACACCCGCACAATATCGGCACCGGCGTCTTGAATGCGGCGGATCTGCGCCACCGTGGCGGCTACATCCTCGGTGGGCGTGTTGGTCATACTCTGCACGCTAATCGGCGCGCCGCCCCCCACAGGGACATTTCCCACCATGATTTGGCGGGAGACTCGGCGTTTGATGGGGGACTCAAATTGCATAATTGAATAACTTAAGAAGGCGATTAAGGGCCAGCCACTAAACGCAGAGTTCGG
>JBEGTZ010000334.1:0-4197 GCA_041179125.1 Pseudomonadota bacterium
ATCCCATTTTTTCGAGTAGTTTTACTACTAACCTTTCAAACTCATAGGGGGTTTTACTTAAGATGGCATCTAAGATTAATTCATATTCAGCAGCACGAATTTCGTCAAAGGCCTGTAGCAATTGCTCGTGGGGAGTAGTGTGAGCAGGAGCGCTTATACTTGTAACCGTATGGGTACCTTGCTCTGGCAATGCACTCTGGTCTTTGCCACGTTTTTTTATTGCTGCTTTGATATAAGGTTTTATTTCGTCAGGTTTAATCAAAAGCGACTTGCCCAACGGTGTAATTTCATAAACGCCGCGCTTGGGCCTGTAGATTAACTCAGCACTTTTAAGGTAGCTAATACACCAACTTAATCGGTCTAAGAATATGGTTCCGTTTCCAGAAGCATATTCCACCGCCAGATCCTCTTGTGTTAGTTGAAATTGATCGGCCACTGGTAGTTCTAACTGGCGCCATGACGTTGGACCATTTGCACTCAAAAACGTCAACACTTCTTGGTATAGATCGTCGTACTTTGGCAATGCCATAAAATTACCTTTTTAATAGTTATTACTAACACGCAGGTTGGGCATTACTGCCGAACCTACGTGCTGCCCAACCTACGCACTCTCGCTGCCTTAATTGATAATTTTTAAAAATTCCGTTGTTTTAAAATTAAGTCCTGCTCGCTCGAAGTTTGTTGTGTTGGGCATTACTGCCCAACCTACGGTGTTATTTCCAAAAATCTATTTATTCAACCGAGTGCTAATTAATTGCTCCACCACACTCGGATCCGCAAGCGTAGAAGTATCCCCCAAAGCATCCACCTCATTAGCCGCAATTTTCCGCAAAATCCTGCGCATAATTTTCCCAGAACGCGTTTTCGGCAACCCCGGTGCCCATTGAATTAAATCTGGTTTCGCAATCGGCCCGATTTCTTTATTACACAACGCAATTAATTCTTTAATTAAATCCGCGCTGCCGGTTTCGCCTTGCATCAAAGTTACATAGGCATAAATCCCCTGGCCTTTGATGTCGTGGGGGTAGCCTACAACGGCGGCTTCGGCGACTTTGGGGTGGAGCACCATGGCGCTTTCGATTTCGGCGGTGCCTAGGCGGTGGCCGCTTACGTTGAGTACGTCGTCTACGCGGCCTGTGATCCAGTAATAACCGTCTTCGTCGCGGCGGGCGCCGTCGCCGGTGAAGTAGTAGCCGGGGTAGGTGGCGAAGTAGGTTTGGAGCATTCGGTCGTGGTCGCCGTAGATGCTGCGGATTTGGCTGGGCCAGGAGCGTTTGATGACTAGGTTGCCTTCGCCGGGGCCTTCGATGAGTTGGCCGTTGGCGTCTACTAGGCCGGGTTCTACGCCGAAAAACGGCAGGCTGGCGGAGCCGGGTTTTAAGGAGTGGGCGCCGGGGAGCGGGGTGATTAGGTGGGCGCCGGTTTCGGTTTGCCACCAGGTGTCTACTATCGGGCAGCGGCTACTGCCTACGACTTGGTGGTACCACTGCCAGGCTTCGGGGTTGATGGGTTCGCCTACGGTGCCGAGGATGCGCAAGGTGGCGCGGGAGCAGCGGGTGACGGGTTCGTCGCCCATTGCCATTAGGGCGCGGATGGCGGTGGGGGCGGTGTAGAAGATGTTTACCTTATGTTTGTCGATGATTTGCCAGCAGCGGGAGGCGTCTGGGTAGGTGGGTACGCCTTCAAACATGAGGGTGGTGGCGCCGTTGCAGAGGGGGCCGTAGACGATGTAGCTGTGGCCTGTGACCCAGCCTACGTCGGCGGTACACCAGTAAATTTCGCCTTCTTGGTAGTCGAAGGCGTAGCGGTGGGTCATGGCGGCTTGCAGTAAGTAACCGGCGCTGGTGTGCAGTACGCCTTTGGGTTTGCCGGTGGAGCCGGAGGTGTACAAGATAAACAGCGGCGCTTCGGCGGTCATTTCTTCGGCTGGGCAGATGGGGCTTAGGCTGTCGGCTTGGCTGTACCAGCAGTCGCGGGTTTCGAACCAGTTGATGGTGCCGCCGGTGCGTTTGACGACTATGACGGTTTCTACATCGGGGCAGAAATCTAAGGCGCGGTCGGTGTTGTTTTTGAGTGGGATAGTTTTGCCTGCGCGCAGGCCTTCGTCGGCGGTGATGACGACTTTGCAGGCGGCATCCAAAATGCGGTCTTTTAAGGCTTCCGGTGAGAAACCGCCAAATACTACGGTGTGTACGGCGCCGATGCGGGCGCAGGCGAGCATGGCGTAGGCGGCCTCGGGGATCATGGGCATGTAGATGCACACGCGGTCGCCTTTTTTGACGCCTTTGTTTTTTAATAAATTGCTGAAGCGGCCTACGGCGTCGTGCAGGGCTTGGTAGGTGATGTGTTTGGATTCGTTGGGGTTGTCGCCTTCCCAGATGATGGCGGTTTGGTGGGCGCGCTGGGGTAGGTGGCGGTCGATGCAGTTTTCGGCCAGGTTTAAGGTGCCATCGCCAAACCAGCTCACGTCGCCTGCGGCAAAATCGCCGCGAAAACTTTCGCTAAAAGGGCGCTGCCAGGTTAAAAAACTGCGGGCTTGTTCGGCCCAAAAGGTATTTGGGTCGGTTAGGGATTGTTGGTAGAGGGTTTGGTATTGCTCGGCGTTGATGTGGGCGGTTTGGGCAAGGGCTGGGCTGGGTGGGTAGGTAGGCATGGCGGCTGTGGTTCCAAAGGATGAAGTGAATGTGTTAAGGCGCCATCATACTTTAGGGTTGTTTGATGGGTACAACTCTGAAGCCGATTTTGGTGTGCCTTTTGCGGGTGTTGGGATGGAGTTGGGATGGAGTTGGGATGGAGTTGGGATGGAGTTTGGACGGTGTTCGGTCAAGTTCATTGCGCCTAATCAAAATCATCAACCCGGCGCGATGAATCGCGTCTCTACAGCCGTTTACAGCCGTTTACAGCAGGACAAGCTTCTGCCTAACCCACATTAGCTTCCACTAAAAGCGCTAACTGATTTAGCGATTCCTGCCAGCCTAAATAACAGGCGGACAGCGGGATGGCGTCTGGGATGTTGGTTTGGCTGATGGTGAGGGCTGTGCCTAGGGTTTCTGGGGTGAGTTCAATTGTGACCATGAGTTCGCCGGGCAGATTGGGGTCGTCGAAGCGGTCGCTGTAGCGGATGCGTTCGAAGGGGACTAATTCGTGGTATTCGCCGCTAAAACTGTGGGTTTCGCCGTTGTTAAAATTGATAAATGAGATGCGAAAGGTGCCGCCGATTTCGGCGTTCACTTGGTGAATGCGTGCGGTAAAGCCGTGGGGCGGCAGCCATTTGGCTAGGGCTTCGGGCTGTAAAAAAGCGCGGTAAATGCGCTCGGCGGGGGCTTTAACTACGCGGTATAACGAGACGGTGTTTGGCATAAATAGGCCCCGGTTAAGCTGTTTGTGTGGGTGAGGTGAAACAATTTAGCGACCAATAGAGGCCAAATTGATCGCGTACTTCGGCGTATTTTGCGCCCCAAAATTGGTCCGCCAGCGGTTGTGCAATGGTGCCGCCTGCGCTTAAGGCGTTGTATACCGCCAGCTGTTCGTCAAGGCTCGTGAAGTTGATGCTGAGCATGATGCCGTTGCCGTGTGTAGGCGTGCTGCCGGGCGCGCCATCGCTGGCAAAAAAATGGATGTTTTCGGCGCGGAATTCACTGTGCATTATTTTGCTGGGGTCGATAGCGTGCGCATTGGCATGGGCATTGTCTGCGCAGGCTTTGCCGCCTTCAGCGAAGGTAAGCTGGCAGATAATCTCGCCGTTAAAAACACCTTGGTAAAACGCCAGGGCTTCAGCGGTGCGGCCAAAAAAAATCAAATAGGGGGATAGGGTTTTCATGCTGTGGGTGCCTTTGGGATGGGGGGGGGAGCGGAAGCAATGTCATTAAGTTACCTGATTAGTGGCATTCCTCAGAAGGCCTTGCAAATAGTGCTGTTCATGCATACAGTTGTGCAAACAAGGTGTCTTCTGAGGCTTTAACATCATGGCAATCAACAAAGTTCAATTCCAAAAAGGCTTATCCCTGAGTGGTTTTCTAAAAGACTACGGCACCGAAAAACAATGTGAAGATGCCGTAGTAGCAATGCGTTGGCCACAAGGCTATCAATGCACTCGGTGTGCGTGTACGCGAGTATCAATGACGCACAACGGCCGTCGATTGTGGGAATGCCTAAGTTGCGGATATCAATGCTCTGCGATCGCAGGAACGATCATGG
>JBEGTZ010000335.1:0-9204 GCA_041179125.1 Pseudomonadota bacterium
ATCAGCTCGCGCCATTGTTGGGGGGTTCGCTTTGCCATAGATTTTCCTCGGATGAAAAATCTTAGGCTAATAGAGTGGGTTCTCTGGTTGATAGGTGGGGTTTATTGGTCGCTTACGCTCTAACTTGATTTCATTTCTGGTGAAGCTCTCCCCGTCCATTAGTGGGGGCGCTCTATGCCGTCGTCGGTGTGAAAATTCCGTGCGCTCATAATCCTAGAAACCTCAGTTGGATCACCTAAAGTCTGCGCAACCCCTTGACCCGTCTAGCAAAAGTTACAGATTTCGAATAACGGTTAAGGTGGCCCTTCATTTGCAGCTTTCACTATTCAGCGCAATCGTAGGGCGGGTTATGCCTGCGGCGTAACCCGCCCTACCCGCAGGCAGCACAGGTTCAATAAAAACCGCACAACCAAAATCCGTGTTTTTACACACATTATTGTGAGCGACAACACCGTCCGCGCGGGTCTAAAGACCCGCCCTACAGTGAGTGCTGACCTACAGTGAGTGCTGAATAGTTATTGAGGTTTTTAGGTTAAACCCTGGGATTCTTGGCGCGGGTTATTGGGGAAGGTTATCGACGTTTTTACCCCCTTTAGGCCTGAAGTGGGGGTGATAAAAATACCGGGTTTGGAGTTTTCGATAGGTTGGCTAAGGTTTTTAGGATAAATTCGAAACAGAATGCCCCCGCAAGCGCCTTCTTTTGGTGCTTTCTAGGGTGTTGGGTGAGAAGGTATCTACACTTACTTCATAAAAATTCATAAAAGAGGAATGCACTTCAGATGACGACAACAGTCGCCACTTCGACCATTGAGTCTTTAATCCACGCCTATGCGGAGGATGTTTTTTCGATTTTGGGCTTACACCAAAAACAGGGCCGTTGGCGTGTTACCTGTTTTTTGCCCGGCGCTTTACAGGTTGAGGTGATTGACCATCAACATGAAACCCCCTTGGGCGACTTGACGTTGCTGCACCCGGATGGGGTGTTTGACGGCCCGGTGAGCCTCAACGAGCACGGGCCTTATAAACTGCGGGTGCGTTATGAGGGCGGGGTGTTTATTCAGGAGGACCCCTACCGCTTTGGCTCCAGCCTGTCGCCGATGGATTTGTATCTGTTTGGCGAGGGCACGCATGAGCATTTGTACCGTTTTATGGGCGCGCATCTCACCTGCCAAGAGGGGGTTTTGGGCACGCGGTTTTGTGTGTGGGCACCCAATGCGCAGCGTGTGTCTGTGGTGGGTGAGTTTAATTTTTGGGATGGCCGCCACCAGATGATGCGTAAGCACATACCCAGCGGGGTGTGGGAGCTGTTTATTCCCGGTGTGGGTGCTGGGGCGCTGTACAAATTTGAGGTGCGCACGCGGGAAGGGCAGGTGTTGCCACACAAGGCCGACCCTTACGGTTTTGCTGCGCAGCATCCGCCACAGACAGCCTCCAAGGTGGTGCATTCCAGTTTTACCTGGGGAGATGCTGCGTGGCAGCACGCCCAGGCCAGCGCTAAATCCTTGCAACAGCCGCTGTCTGTTTATGAAGTGCATTTAGGCTCCTGGAAGCGCGTGCCGGAGGAGGGCAATCGCTACCTCACTTACCGGGAGTTGGCGCAGCAGTTGATTCCCTACGTGAAAAGCCTGGGGTTTACCCATATTCAGTTGATGCCCATCAGTGAGTTCCCGTTTGATGGCTCCTGGGGGTATCAGCCGGTCGGCCTGTTTGCGCCCACCAGCCGGTTTGGTTCGCCGGATGATTTCCGCTTTTTTGTGAATGCCTGCCATCTGGCCGGTGTGGGTGTGTTGATCGACTGGGTGCCGGGGCATTTTCCTTCCGACGGCCACGGCCTGGCTTATTTCGACGGCACGCCGCTGTACGAACACGCCGACCACCGCCAGGGTTATCACCCGGATTGGAACACCTACATCTACAACTATGGCCGCTGCGAAGTGGCCAACTTTCTGTTCAGCAATGCGCTGTATTGGTTCGATGAGTTCCACGTAGACGGCCTGCGGGTGGATGCGGTGGCCTCTATGTTGTATTTGGACTACTCGCGCAATGCCGGTGAGTGGATTCCCAATGCCTTTGGTGGCCGGGAGAACCTAGAAGCGGTGGATTTGCTGCGCCGGGTGAACACCAAAGTGTACGAACACTACCCACAAGCCTTGATGATTGCTGAGGAATCCACCTCCTGGCCGGGGGTTTCCCAGCCGGTGTACAACGGCGGTTTGGGCTTTGGTTACAAGTGGAATATGGGCTGGATGAACGACACCCTGCGCTATATGCACAAGGAGCCTGTCCACCGGCAGTTCCACCACCACGACATGACCTTCAGCCTGCTGTACGCCTTCAGCGAGAATTTTATTCTGCCCCTAAGCCACGATGAAGTGGTGCATGGCAAAGGCTCCCTGCTGGATAAAATGCCCGGCGACGCCTGGCAGAAATTCGCCAACTTGCGGGCTTATTACGGCTATATGTGGACACACCCCGGCAAAAAACTGCTGTTTATGGGCGGCGAATTTGCCCAAGGGCGGGAGTGGAACCACGATGCCAGCCTGGATTGGCACCTGTTAGAGCATTCTAGCCACGAGGGTATCGCCCGGTTGGTGGGGGATTTAAACCGCCTCTACCGGGACTTCCCAGCCCTGCATTTCAGCGACGCCCGCAGCGACGGCTTTGAATGGATGGACGCCGACGCCAGCCACTTATCGGTATTCGCCTATTTGCGCAAAGCCACCGATGTGGCCCCGGCTGTGCTAGTGATTTGCAACTTCACCCCGGTACTGCGGGAGAACTATCGCCTGGGCGTGCCCTCCGCAGGCTTTTATCGGGAGATTTTGAACACCGATGCGGCCATTTACGGCGGCTGCGACCAAGGCAACGACGGCGGTGTGCAGAGTGAAGATCAGCCCAGCCACGGGCGGCCTTTCTCGCTGAATGTGCGCGTGCCGCCGTTGGCGACTTTGGTGTTTACGCTGGTGTAGGTCGGAAAAGCGCATAGCCAGATGGATGCGGTGTAGTAGAACAATGCAGGAGTAATTGTCGAGCGCCTTCCGACGTGAATAAACCCGGCACCACCGCGATGTAAGTGTGTGGGTTGTGGTGGCCCAGAGATGTGGGAATGCGGTGGGTAAGTCGGAACCCCGTGGATAAACGTCGGAAGGCGCTGCGCTTTCCCGACCTATGAAGGCGATGTGGATTTGAATGCTCATCCCAGGCTCCGGCGTGGGAACGAGAAATAAAAATATTTACAACAGGAAACTTCTTATGAGGACTTCACATGCGTTGGCTGCCAACAAGTATGAAGAGTATCGGAAAAAGGCGCGATCTATCTCAACTGACGTGTTACCGGATTACTTAAGACAAGCAACAAAACTTAAGAGCATAGATTCTTCAGCTTTGGCCGCCGCATCTGTCTGGGCTGATGATCCTGCCAGGCATGTCAATTGGGATTGGATTTTTGCAAACCGCTATACCTTCAGACACCCCAATGCTTTTGATTTATCGGTTTGGGTGGGGAATACGCTTTGCTCGTTATCGTTGGGGCGTCCCAGCCACAACGGCAAATTTATGCGCCTGGATTACCTTGAAAAAGCACCGTCGCAGTGTCCGTTCTCTAGTGACATGGTCGGTATAACGTTGGTGGCTTACCAAACATACGCAACTTTAATAGGCGCCAAGCAGTTGCGCATCATTGATCCAATTAATGACAAGGTATTGAAGTCATATCTTCGACATGGCGGCTTTTCTTATCAAAAAGCAAAACAAGGAAATCCACATTGTTTGGTAAAAGAACTATGACAACAGAAAACGAACGCGAAAAACAAGCGCGAGAAAATGCCCAAAAAGCGGCCAATACTTTGTTTGGCAAACGGACAAAAGAGCAGGAAGAAGCACTTAAAAAAGTGACGTCAGTGGGGTCTCCCGACAACTTGATAAAACCGGACGGCGAAGACGAATGATGATCGGCGCGTAGGAACAAGAGAGGAGAAAACCCGTAGGGTGGGCAACTCGTTGCCCACCAATCTGGCTCGCTTTCACGCTCGAACGTGAGAATAAAAGAACACAGGAATAAACAAAAAAGCTAAAAACCAACAGGGTTATTTTGCAGGTTGAGGGTGTAGGCAGTAGATGAAATCAGACCACACATATCACATAGAACGCGGACAGCATTACCCCCTGGGCAGCACGGTGCAGGCCGGTGGCGTTAATTTCGCGCTGTTTTCCCAACACGCCGAAGCGGTGGAGCTGTGCCTGTTCACGGCAGACGGCCAAACCGAAACCGCCCGCCTGGAGCTACCCCATTGCACCCACCACATCTGGCACGGTTTTGTGCCGGGGCTTAGCGCCGGTGCCGTGTACGGCTACCGGGTTTACGGCCCCTACGACCCCCATCGCGGCCTGCGCTTTAACCCGAATAAACTCCTGTTAGACCCTTACGCCAAATACCTAGTGGGGGATTTTGAGTGGGATGAATCCCACTACGGTTTCGGGCTGAACGAACCGGCCCAAGACATCACCTTCGACGACCGCGACAACGCCCACTGGATGCTCAAAGCACAAGTGCTGGCCCCAGCCGCCCCGCCCAGCGCGCTGAAAACCCCAATCCCCTGGGAAGACACGGTTATTTTGGAAGCCCACGTCAAAGGCCTCACCTACAAACACCCGGACATCCCCGAAGCCGAGCGCGGCACCTACAAAGCCCTGACCCACCCGGCCATGCTGGCCCATTACAAGAAGCTCGGCATCACCAGCCTTGAGCTGTTACCGGTACACAGTTTTATCCACGACCACTTCCTCATCAAACGCAACCTCACCAACTATTGGGGCTACAACACGCTGAATTTTTTCGCCCCCCAGCGCGCCTACGCCGCAGGTGACAACGCTGTTGAGGAGTTCCGTCAGATGGTAAGCGCCCTGCATGAAGCGGGCATAGAAGTGATTTTGGACGTGGTGTTTAACCACACCGCCGAGGGTAGCCAGCTGGGGCCGAGTTTAAGTTTTCGCGGCATCGACAACAGCAACTACTACACCCTCTTGCAGCAGGATGCGCGCTTTTATATCAACGACACCGGCTGCGGCAACACCTTTAATGTGCGCCACCCCAAGGTGCTGCAACTGGTGCTGGATTCCCTGCGCTACTGGGCGTGCGACATGGGCGTGGACGGCTTTCGCTTTGACCTGGCCACCGTGTTGGGCCGCGAGGCGGGTGGCTTCGACCCCAGTTGTGGTTTTTTAGATGCCCTGGCACAAGACCCAGCCTTGGCCGGCAAAAAAATGATCGCAGAGCCTTGGGACATAGGCCCCGGTGGCTACCAACTGGGCAACTTTCCCCCTGGCTGGAGTGAATGGAACGACCGCTACCGCGACATCCTCAGGCAGTTTTGGCGCGGTGATCGCGGCGTACTGCCAGAGCTGGCCCGCCGCCTACACGGCTCGGCAGAACTGTTCGAATACTCAAGGCGCGGCCCGCAAGCCAGCATCAACTTCATCACCAGCCACGACGGCTTCAGCATGGCGGATTTAGTCGCCTACAACCAACGCCACAACCTGGATAACAAAGAATTCAACAACGACGGCCACCACGCCAACTTCAGCTACAACCACGGCGAAGAAGGCCCCAGCCACAACCCGCATATTCAAGCCCTGCGGCAGCGCCAACAGCGCAACCTGCTGGCCAGCCTCATTTTTAGCCAGGGCGTGCCCATGTTGCTTGCGGGGGACGAACTTGGCCACAGCCAGAGCGGCAACAACAACGCCTATTGCCAAGATAACAGCCTCACCTGGCTCAACTGGGCCGAAGCGGACCCCACCCTGCTGGATTTTGTGGCCCGCGCCCTCGCCATCCGCCGCGCCCAACCGGTGCTGCGCACCACCTTCTACCTGCACAAGCCCGACGAACTGGGCGCCGTAGAAGGTTACGACATCCACTGGCTAGACCGCCAAGCGCGCCCCATGCGCGATAGCGACTGGCAGGAACAGAACCTGCATAGCTTGCAGTGGATGCTGGAGATCGAAGACGCCGAGGCCTGTAAAAAAGCCGTATTGGTGTTAATGAATGCCGACGAGCACACCCATTCATTCTATTTACCCCTGGGCTGGCGCTGGGAATGCCAACTGGACAGCCGCCACCCCAGAGGCGAATCCACCATAACCCACCTGCCCAAAGGCAGCGCTTTTATGGTGCACGATAAATCACTGCTACTCTTCTATGGTGAATCGTTGGAGTGCAGGTTATAAGCGCCGTTTACAACACCTGTTTATATTTTGTCTTTCACTTGCTAGGGATACCCTATGAAGCCTAAAAAAACCGCCTTTACCCTCGGCCTGGACGCTAACAACCTGGCTACGGATTTGGACCGCCACTACAACTTTTCCCTGGGCCGCTGCGATGACGCACCGGTGCCCAATTACGTCTACCATGCCCTAGCATTGAGCGTGCGCGACCGCTTGATGGAGCGCTGGCGCACCTCCCGCGAGCAAGAACAGGGCAGCAAACCCAAGCGCGTGTTTTACCTCTCGCTGGAATTTTTATTAGGCCGCACCCTCAGCAACGCCATCAAAAACCTGGACATGGAACCCGGCGCCCAAGAAGCCCTGCACCAGCTGGGCATGACGCTGGAAGATGTGCGCGAAAACGAACTGGACGCAGGCCTTGGCAACGGCGGCCTAGGCCGTTTAGCCGCCTGCTTTTTAGACAGTTGCGCCAGCCTGCAACTGCCCGTCACCGGCTACGGCATCCGCTACGAATACGGCATGTTCCACCAGCGCATCGAACAGGGCGCCCAAGCCGAATACCCCGACCACTGGCTGCGCGACGGCAACCCCTGGGAGGTGGAGCGCCCGGATCTTACCCGGCGGGTGAAGTTCTACGGCCACACCGAGTTTTACTACAACGCCGACGGTAAAAAATGCGCCCGCTGGAGCGGCACCGACGACGTACTCGCGGTGCCCTACGACATGCCCATCCCCGGCTACCAAAACAACACCGTCAACACCCTGCGCCTGTGGAAAGCCGCCGCCACCGACGAATTCAACCTGGGCGAATTCAACGCCGGTGACTACACCGAAGCCGTCGCCAGTAAAAACCAAGCCGAACAAATCACAATGGTGCTGTACCCCAACGACTCCAGCGAAAACGGCAAAGAACTGCGCCTGCGTCAACAGTACTTTTTAGCCTCCGCCAGCTTGCAAGACGTGCTGGCCGACTGGCACAAAGACCACGGCACCAACATGGCGGGTTTTGAAGCCAAACACTGCTTCCAACTCAACGACACCCACCCCACCTTGGCGGTGGCCGAACTGATGCGCCAGCTGTTGGACGAATGCAACCTGGAATGGGCCGAAGCCTGGGCCATCACCAGCCGCTGCATGGCCTACACCAACCACACCCTACTGCCTGAAGCCCTAGAGCGCTGGCCGGTGCGCATGTTGAAAGAACTGCTGCCGCGCCTGTTGGACATCATCTACGAAATCAACGCCCGCTTTTTAGCCGAAGTGGCCCTGCACTGGCCCGGCGATGTAGCCCGCCAAGCGCGCATGTCCCTCATCGAAGAAGGCCCAGACCCCCACGTCCGCATGGCGTTTTTAGCCATCGCAGGCAGCTTCTCCGTCAACGGCGTAGCCGCCTTACACTCCGACTTATTACAGCGCGAACTCTTCAAAGACTTCTTTGAACTCTGGCCGCACAAATTCAACAACAAAACCAACGGCGTCACCCCGCGCCGCTGGCTGGCCCACTGCAACACCCCGCTCAACAAACTGATCACCGAAGCCATAGGCCCTAAGTGGATCAAAGACTTAAGCGAACTGGAAGGCCTGAAAAAATTCGCCGACGACCGCGAATTTGGCCGCCAATGGTTCGACATCAAACAGCACAACAAAGGCGTGCTGGCGCGCATGATCAGCGACACCGCCGGGGTGAATTTCTGCGTGGACTCCCTCTTTGACGTACAGGTCAAACGCATCCACGAATACAAGCGCCAACTGCTCAACATCCTGCACGTTATCCACCTGTACGACCGCATCAAACGCGGCGACACGGCGAAGATGAAACCGCGCTCCGTCATCATCGGCGGCAAAGCCGCACCGGGTTATTTCCTCGCCAAACTCATCATCAAACTGGTGAACAACGTAGCCGCCGTGGTCAACAACGACCCGGCAGTAGCGCCGCTGCTGCAAGTGGTATTCGTACCCAACTACCGCGTCTCCGCCATGGAAATCATCTGCCCCGGCACCGACCTCTCCGAGCAAATCTCCACCGCCGGCAAAGAGGCCTCCGGCACCGGCAACATGAAATTCATGATGAACGGCGCCCTCACCATCGGCACCTACGACGGCGCCAACATCGAAATTTTAGAAGCCGCTGGCGCTGAAAACTTCTTCCTATTCGGCCTGCGCGTAGAAGACATCCCCGCCTACCGCGCCCTGCACAACCCCAACGTCATCATCGACAACGACGGCGACCTAAAACGCGTGATGCACCTATTGGAAGCCGGCCACTTCAACCTGTTCGAACCCAGCCTGTTCGACCCGATTGTGAACGCCGTGCGCAACGAACACGACCCGTGGATGGTGGCAGCGGACTTCCGCAGCTACATCGACATGCAGCAAAAAGCCATCGAAACCTACCAAGACCGCGACGCCTGGACCCGCATGAGCATCCTCAACAGCGCATCCAGCGGCGTATTCTCCAGCGACCGCACCATCGCCGAATACGCCCGCGAAATCTGGAAGCTGTAACCCCGGCGCTGGTTTGGTTGTGGCTGGTATTTTTTGGCTGGTTGGCTGGCGGTTGGACTGTAGGTTGGACTGTAGGTTGGACTGTAGGTTGGACTTTAGTCCGACATCGGGCGCAGCCCGACCAACCACCACCAGCCCAACCAACCGTAGGGCGAGTCTTCAGACCCGCGCAAACAAACCCGTCGGCCCCAAAACATTCGGCCCCGAAAACATAAAACGCACGAATTTTATTTTTCAAATTTGTAACCATTACCGGCGAAAACTGGGTTTGCACCTAAAACCCAACAAACCAACAAACCCCAAACAACTTGACCCAACCCAAAACGAAACACCCCTTAATCCGTTACTGTTCGGCTAGAATTACCCCACTAAAACACCCAACCGCCTCTGCTGGAGACACCATGGAACACCCCAACCCGCGTTATGTAAGCCGTTTGACCAAAGACACCCTAGCCCTCATCCTCGCGGGCGGTCGCG
>JBEGTZ010000336.1:0-16325 GCA_041179125.1 Pseudomonadota bacterium
ATGTTGCTGCAATTTTTAAATGACCCGGAGCTGGGGGATTACGTGGCATCTAACAGCATAACCGCCGTGGCGCCGAGTAAAACATTTAATATCCCCGGCATGGGGTTATCCGCCTTAATTACACCCAATCCCCAGTTGCGTAAAAAAATGACCCAAGCGTTTGATTTGTTACACGCCGGTAATTTTAATCCCATCAGCATGACCGCTTTTGCGGCGGCCTACCGGGATAACGACCTATGGCTTAATGCATTGATGCGTTATTTGGAAAACAACCAACAGTGCGTGTCTGACACAATAAAAAATAGACACTGGCCTATTGAGTTTAATCCTGTGGAGGCCACGTACTTACTTTGGTTGGATTGCAAGAAATTAGGATTTAACGACACTCAATTGCGCGATTTTTTTATCCATCAAGCTGGGCTTGGTTTGAATCCAGGGATTAGTTTTGGCGCGGAGGGGAGTGGGTTTATGCGTTTAAATATCGGCTTGCCAAAATCCCAGTTGCAGCGGGCGTTGGAGCAATTGGATAAAGCATTGGTGAATGCTGGGTTTTTGTAGGGCTATTTTCGCTGCCTCATAAAAAGGTGCGGAAACATAAAACCGGCTGTAAAGACGTGAATATCGCACATTTAACCAGTGGCTTAATAACTGAAAAATAATCTTCAATATGTAAAAGTTCTCTTGCGCCATTCTAAGGATGTGCGGTTGTAAAACTCATCGCTGAACTTTCAAAAAGAGGACGAACACATGAAACACTTATTTATTTTATTATTATCCGCCACGATATTACAGGCTAACGCAGAGCCAGCAGCTCCAGTTTGGGCGGCGGATGCCACCGCAGGCGCCGCTATGGGGTATTGCCTGGCGAAACACCCCTACCAAACAATACACACCGGCACCTTCACGCCAGACGGCTACGAAATAGTTGCGCCCCCAGGTATTGTCGGCGCGGTTCGGCGTAATTTTGTTTATAACCGCACCACATTAGAGGTTGATAAGGGCGCGGGGAATTCCTGTAAACGCGCTTGCGCGCAATTCGGCAAATTCTACGGCCCCACCTACACTGGCAGCCCTTTGCGACAACAAATTGCCGATGGAGGAATAATTAATAGCGGCATTGGCGATATGGCATCACTGGCTATACCGGACCAGGATTTTTATTCGGGTGAAAAAGTCATTGCAGGTATTTGGTCGCGGGGGAATACTTGGCATGAAAGCGATGTGGCTCAATCCGATTACTGTTGTTGCCAAGCTAAATAGTCGCCTAAAAAAAACCCGGATCGCTCCGGGTTTTTTAGGTTTAACCCAATTACAAAGTACGATTCGGCATATCTTCAGCCGCCACCTGAACCTTGCCATCTTTCATCGGCAAACGGCTGCCCACGGTGGGCTGAGTTTGCAGGCGAATTACGCTGGCATTTTTTTCACCTTCAGGGCGGTACACCACGTCATAACCGCGAATTTCTTCACGCGGCACCAGCACGCGGCCAGATTCCTGTGCTTTAAAATCTACCATACCGTTCTCCACCGGCACTTTGCTGCCCACGGAAATATCGCGGTCCAATACAATCACATCCTCACGGCCTTTGTAGCTATACACCACTTCAAATTGGCTGGGTTTGTTGGTTTTGATTTTATAGCGGCCAGTATCACGCTGATCCAGCACCAGCTCGCCATTCACGACAGGGATAGTGCGGCCAGGTTTGTGATCCATCTGCACCACATCTTCGGCGCCATCAAAACTGTAGGTGACTTCATAACCGATGACCTGATCTTGCCCACGTTGGGTTGAGCAGCGGCGTTCCGTGGTTTGGTAGGTGCTGTTGCGCTGCATATTGCCTTGAATTTTATTGCCCGCCACGCCGCCAGCAATAGCGCCCACCGCCGTGGCCGCATCTTTACCGCGGCCACCACCTACTTGGTGGCCCAGCAAACCGCCCACAATGGCGCCGGTGGTGGTGCCTAGTATTTTGTGGTCATCCTGCACCGGGCGGCGGTGTGTTACCACTTGGTCGCGGCATACTTCCTGAGAAGAGCCACGCTCCTTCACGGGCTTAACATTTAATACTTCAGCAAATTCAGGTTCATTAGGGTCGCGTTTCGGGGTTACGCTAACCACTTGAGCATACTCCGGTTCAATGGTGATTTTGATGGGAGTGACTTCTAGTACTTCGGCAAAATCAGGAGTTCTCTCACGCAAAGCCAGAGCCGTACCGGCGGTGGCGATGATGACACCCAAACCTACACCCAGTAAAAGTTGTTTGTTCATATATTGTTCCTCAAGGAAGGTTAACTGCCCCTCAGTTGTAACATATTTGGCGTGGGCAGCAAGGCTCGCTTTGTGTATTTGTTACCTGATTCTCGGCCCAAGGCCAATTATGGGTAACAGATAGCGTAACTTTTGGTAACTGATCGCGGTAACGTGCCGTGTTGACGGTTTTTTAAATGGGCATTTACTGTATATCAGTGCGCGCGCATAAAAAGGCATTGCTGCTATATGGCATAAGGGTTGCTCGGGCAAAAAATCATTTTTGCACCCTAATGAACCGGTTATGCCTATGAACGCCCCAGTTACGGATCTTCCTGTGCAAACACACAACGTAGATGCCTTTTGTAGTGCTTATCGCCAGCGGCAGGATGCACTGTCATTGCTCAAACAGCTCAACCAACTGGCCAAAGCCGTGCAGCGCCATCGCGGTATGAGCATGGCGTTGTTGGCGGGCAACACCGTATTCCAGGGTGATTTTACCGTGTTGCAAAAACAATTCGAACGCCGCCTGGCCGCGCTTGAAGCCTTTGCAGAATTAACCGGCGGGCTGTTAAGTGCGCGCGAAAAAGAAAACCTACACAACGCCTGGGCCACGATTCGAGTAGACTGGCAGCGTGATGAGGTGATTGATAACTTCGAATTGCACTCGCATTTCATCGAGCAATTACAGGGCATGATGGCATCCATCGGCAAGGCGGTGGAACGGCCCGTATCCATGTTGGTAGCAGAAGCCGAAAACGCACCCGTCCCCACAGAAGACGCCAAAGCCTACCCGCGTTTATTCAAGCAAATTGAATTGGTGCAATTTATTACCGCACAAATACCCGCCATGATCGAACAAATCGCCCGCATTCGCGGCCTTGCCACCTATGCAGCGGCCAAAGGGGTGTGCGATTACCACCACGACCGCAAACTGCGCTACGTCATCGCCTGCGCCCGAACCCAACATGAAAAATCCCGCCACCAGGCCGAGCGTTTAGAAACCATACTTACAGGCGGCATTCCATCATTACCCTTAATAAAAACCTACGAATTAAAATTGATGTTTTTAATGTCCACGGTGGAAAAAGACATCCTCTCCGGCGGCAGCATCGCCACCAGCAGCCACCAGGTGTTTAAATTGGCCAGTGAAATAATTGACGTGTATGTAAAGGTGGTGGAAGACGGCTTAAATTTATTAAGCCGTTGGCAGGAAGAGGATTTAGAGGCTTGGTTGCAGATGGTGGTTTGATGTGTGGGCAGCCTGTGATGCATTTTCTCAGGGAAATTGGAGTGCCGTGCGGTATCTTTCCTCTGATATTCGGTTAAGCTGGTCAGCGGTAGTGAATAAAAGCCCAATTCTGGGCTTTATTTTTGCCGCAGCGATAGGGATCCGCTAGAATTCCCAGCCTGCATAGCGCTTGGTCACCGCCGAGCCTCCACGTTTAAGAGTTATCGATGTTTGACCACCCAGGGATTCTATTATCTGCTCTTCATCTGTTTTATCTCGTGTTAGCGCCAACGGCGGAGTACTCATGGGCCCCGGGCGTCAGCGAAATTTCCGTCCCTGCCGCTAGCATTTTGTAAGCCTTTCCCGTAAGTGCGCCGCAGGCTGCGCAAGTAAATTTAACTTATGCTGGTTCCCCCACGTTTTTGTCTGCACTATTGACGTATTTAAATTGTTTTAATAAGGAAAATATTCCGCATGAATATGTATACCCTCTCCAGCACACATGATCGGCTGAGTTTTTTTAAAACAGACCGGTTCAATAATTATTGTTATTTGGCTGTTTTTGCCCTGCTTAGCATTCTGTTAATACTCCCTCTTTGGACCATTACTTATTTACCGCTGGGCGATTTGCCTGACCATGCAGGTCAGCTTCATGCCATATTAAATTATTCTGAATATCAGCGTGATTATCGAATCAATTGGTTTACACCCTATCTTGTCGGCTACAGCATCAGCTTGTTCTTCGGCTTATTTTTCTCCGCCACCACGGCGCTTAAAATAACGTACACCCTTTCAGTGCTGGCAATTCCTGTTGCAACTGCAAGTCTTGCGCGCGCTCTGGGGCTTAATAAATTTTGGATAATCCCCTGCTTTGCTACTGCTTATAGTTTTGCATTCTTCTGGGGGTTTTTTAGTTTTGTTGTGGCAACGCCCATGACAATCGCGTTTTTTACTTTTTGTGTCATTTATAGCCAGAGGCCACGCGACGCAAAAATGTTTGCATTGGCGGCACTGTTTTCTACGCTGCTGTTTTTTGCCCATGCTATGGCCTGGGCTTTTGCAATGGTAATTGCCGCATCAATTATTTTTATTAATAACAATATTAAAAATACCAAACAAAAATTGTTGCCCTTTGTTGTGTTGCTGCCTCTGGTGTTTTATTGGGTTTCGGTCAATGGCGCGGCCCAGGCCGTTCAAACTAGCTCGGTTGAATTTGGTAATTATCTTGGTCATGTTTTTACTAGGCTCAGCAGTGAGCTGAGCTATATTACCGGCCAATTTAACGAGCGGACGACTAAAGGTGAACACGGACAGCGTGCAGCGGAGATGTTGGGTTTCTCCATTGGGAGGGCGCCCTACAGCGATTTTGTTGCGATAACACTGCTGTTGTTGGCTTGGCCCTACATGGTGGGGGCTAAATTAACGCGCAATTGGAAGCGATGGCTGCCGTTTTTGGGTGTTGTTGGGTTGTATATGGTGGTGCCTTATTGGATATTTGATACGGCTTATGTAAACACCCGTTTTGCTGCGTTTTTATTGCCTTTGAGTTTGTTTTTATTCGAGGTGAACACATCTAAAAGTATTTTTCAGCGCTATGGGCTAATTAAAGGCAGTTTTAGGTGCATTCTTGGGGTGGCTGTTACCGCGCTGGTGTTGGTCGGCAATTACGCTATATTTGCTAGTTTCAAAAAAAATGACCAGGATTTTAAAGCTATTTTGGAAAAAATGGAGCCGAAAAAAACTGTCCTAGCATTAATGATAAACCAAGAATCCAAACTGACCTTTTCACCACCATACATGCATTACGGCAGTTATTATCAGGCAGAAAAAGGCGGAGTGGTGGCGCCTAATTTTTCCCACGACCCTAGCGCGCATAACGTACCGCTGCGCTTTAGAGGAACTCCCTGGGTGGTGCCTGACACTTGGCTGCCCGATAACTTCGATTGGGTTAAACATGAAGGCGCGCGCTACGATTACTTTTTGGTTCGATCAGATAAATTGAAAGATTATCTGTTTGTTGGGGGGGGAGGCAGGGTTGTGCTTGAGGCGCGCCAGGGGAGTTGGCTGCTTTATAAAAACAATAAAATAGTAGAGCCAATCGCTCCGGTTGATGCCACTTTGCAACCAATTCCTTAGAGTATTGTTGATGTATTTGGGTAAAACTATTCCCCTGTTGTTCGCCACGCTTTTTTACCTGGAAACCTCAGTGGATTCAGCTGAGATTTCCAGATTAAATTGGGTGACTCAGAGAGGATCAACATTTGAGTGAGGGAATTATTCTTAAGGGCACCTCCGCAAATTCAATTTTCGTGATGATAGCAAGCTTTTCCGCGCGGAATGAGGGAGTTTATGCGGTATAAATGACCGAATGAGTACGAAAATAACGCAGCGAGCGCGCGAAAAGTGAATTTGCGGAGGTGCCCTTAAAAAACCGCTCTAAATCTCTGCTGCGGTCTTTTAAAAGAATGATTTTGTATTTCTGGTTGGCGGTGTATCCGTGGCCTATTTTGATATGCAGCCCTTTGAAAATGGGCTTATTGATTAAGATTGTTATCGCAGGGCTACAGGGTGTTGTGGAAATCCACTTTTCGCGCGCTCACTTCGTTATAAATACTCAAACAGAAACCAAAAAAATACCAACAATAATAACCAGTAAGCCCACATAATTGGTAATGGTTAAACTCTCGCGAAATACCACGGCCGCAACAATCGACAAAGTTGAAAACCCAATTGCGGCAAGGACAGGATAGGCTTTTGACACATCCAAATGTTTTAATGCCGATGCAAATAAAACAACATTAAGCCCATAAAAAAACAGGCCGCCAATAAAATAAGGCTGGAAAAGCATCCCCAAAAAATCGCCGCCGCCAGACTCTATAGAGGCTTTTTTTAAACAGAGATTACCCACGGTTGAAAATAAACCGGCTATGACAATAAAAACCCACGCGCTACTTATGCCCATAATCATATAGTGCCCCGCATCATAATATTCTCTTCACCAGGCTCAATACGCCTTGTTTTACGCCTCGGCGGTGATGGCTGCCGGTTGTTGCGCTCATCACGGCTTCACGGTGCTGTACATACCACTCATAGCTTTCAATAAACATTTCTTCATTGGAAAACTTCGGCGCCCAACCTAATTCCCGTTTTGCTTTAGCAATATCAAAATACATGGAATTACCATACATCAGCGAGTGGTAGGCGCCTAAAGGGGAAAGCCCCAAAGCACTGGTGAGTTTCATGCCCATCACGGCGGGCATCATCGGCACGCTTGTCACCTTGGAGCCGGTATTAGCGTGGCGACAGAGCGCTTCTAATACTTGTCGCATGGTGCCAAAGTGTTCAGCGCCGCAATTGTAGGTGGAAAAGCCAGGTTTTTCCCCGGCTAGAATACAAGCCTCGGCCAAGTCATCCGCATGAACAAATTGATATAAATTATCCCCTTTGCCAAATACCGGGACGTTATAGCCCTCGTGAATCCATTCAAAAAGAATTTGAAAAATACCTAATCTTCCGTGCCCCATAATAGTCCGGGGGCGAATAATGGAAACATCTAACCCCTTATCAACATAGGTTTTACACAATAATTCACCTTCGTATTTTGCTTGGCCGTAGGCTTCGCCGGGGCGAGGCTGGGTTTCTTCTGTCACCGGGTTTTGGTCGGGGATACCGAATATGGCTGAGGATGATGTGTGTACTACTTTATCAACGCCCGCTTCTAATGCCGCGCGCAGTAAATTATCGGTGCCATTGTAATTAACGGTATGGAATGCGTCTTTGTCTTTGGCCAGCGGCACCTGGGCCACGTTGTGATGCACGACATTTACGCCCTGGCAGGCTGCAAGCACTGCTGCGTAGTCGCGAATATCACCTTGAATAAATTCGACTTCTTTTGGGCGGTCTTCGGCATCATTAAGATCGAATATTGCGCACTCATAATTTTTGTCGAGCAATTTACGCAGCAGTAACGAACCAAAATACCCTGCGCCACCAGTTATTAACGCTTTTTTTTCCATATTTTTATCAGCTTTTTATTAGGTTTTTATTAGATTTTTATTGATTGTTATCGGCTATATAATTCTTGCAAACTCTGTCTCATGCCTTCTTCAAGGGCGACTTGGGGTTTGTAGCCTAATTCTTTTTTGGCTTTTTCGATGCTGCACGCGATGGTTTTATTCATCTCAGATAACACATGAATTTTAGGGTGGTATAAACCAACTGACTGCATCGCGCCGTCAATTAAATAGGCCACTTCGGCCGCAAGCCCCGGTAGGCGCAGGCGTTTGTGTTTGCATTGCAAATTAAATTCATCGTCCATCAGGCGCTCAATGGTGTCGATAATAGAGTTCATGGTGTAGGGCCGCTCATCGGCTATCCAAAATATTTCTTTATCAATGCCGGGTTTTTCTGCCGCTAAAAAAATTCCCTGGGCGAGGTTTTCAGTAAAAACCATTGAGCGCCTGTTATTGCCACTGCCCACAATAGGGCCTTTGCCATTTCGAATCATTTCAAAAAATTCTTTTTGCCGCGCCGGTTGATTCACCCCATAAAACCAAGGGGCGCGAATGATGACCACTTCCATCGGCAGCGTTTCACTTAATAGGGTTTTTTCCAGCAACATTTTGGACTTTCCATAGCCCATGTAAGGGTTGTATTCACTTTTTTCATCAAATACATGTTCAGGATAGGGGTTGGTGCCAATCGGTGAATTTGATGACATGACCACTGCCTTTTTGGCACCTTTCTTCGCCATAGTGCGCAAAAAATTTGCACTGCCTTCGTGGTTAATGTCATAAAATTGTTTAACGTTTTTCGGGTGAATAATGCCCACCACATGAATAATCAGTGCGTTATCAGCATAATCATTCAGCCGCTCAAAGGTGTTGCTATCACACACATCCACCGCTAATTTTTCTACTCGCGCATCTTGGAATGATATTCCGGCAAGGGCATTGGGTAAGTCCGCAGCAATAATTTTTATGTGTTTGGATACCCCCTGTAGATCTTCTCGGCCTGTAATACCAAAAAGTAAGCCGCGTAAAATAGCTTGGCCCAACCAGCCTCCAGCGCCAACCACAATTATGTTTTTATATTGACCTAACATGTTCAAATCTCATTTAAAAATTTATTAATGTTCCGCCGCACTAAAGCCATTAAAGAGCCTTGTGGATTGGCGCCTAGCGCTCCAGGGAAAATGGAAGCATCTGCTATGTACATCCGCTCAAGCCCATGTAAGCGCCCCCAGGAATTCACTGTACACTTTGATCTATCTTCCCCCATTGGGCAGCTGCCCATGACATGAATAGTCATGAGTTCGGCAGTGCGTTTGTTGAGTATGCTGGGAATATTGATTAAGTGCTCAATGCTGGATATTTTTTCAATAGATCTGTCACTAATATGAAGATCGCTGGCGCCAGCCGCCAATAATAATCGGCATAAATTCCGTGTGGCCTTGGCTAATATTTGAAGATCCTGTTTGCTTAATGTGTACTGCACTATCGGGTCTGCAAAAAAAGGTAATTTTCTAATGCGCCCGCGCCCACCGCTGGTCATGGCGTAATAGGTAAAAAAATGCTGCCACTCATCAATTATTTCGCGAACCGATAAGTCATCCCGCGACATGCCTTGGGCCACTAAAAATGGCAATGAACTCACCGCGCAACCAAAAGAATATTCAGGTGCAAATTCTTTGACTTGATGCACGGGAACCCCAACGCCAGGGCTATTGATGGCGTCGGGGAATTTAGCCATTACTTTAATGGTTGGGTGAATAGCTAAACTATTTCCAACGTGTGTGCCTAATTTACTTTTTAATAAAAGAAAAGGTGTATCAATGGCGCCAGCGGCTAAAAATATATATTCGCAATGAATTTTTTTTGGTTGGCCTGCCAGCGGCAATTCGCAACACCAATCACCGTTGGAGGCAAGTGTTATTAAATCAACTTTTGTATTCAGTAAAATATTTCCGCCAGCGGCAAAAAAACGCTCTAAATACACTTCGGTTGCCGACCTGCGGATGCCTGTGGGGCGCTCAGGCGTATAGGCTTCATCATATTTGAACCAGCGCGGCACCTCTAAACTTTGCCACCCCATTGCGCCTGCGCCCTCCGCCAGTTTTAGCGATGGCTTTGAGGCTTTACCTGGCAAATAACTAATCCCCAACTCTTTTTCATTAAGGGTTAGCAAGGGATCTAAATCTTGATAGGTTAAGGATTCTATTTGGTGTGATTGGCGCCAGCGCTCAATAATTTCCGGGGCGGGCCGGTGGTATAAACCACTATTCACTTCGCTGCCGCCGCCTAAGCAACTGCCTTCAACGTAGTTTACCGTTGGCGCTCCCAGCATGGCGGTTATGCCCGCATTTTTGTACCGATCACGCAATTCAGCGGCGCCAAATGGCACGGTATCCTTTTGTGGTGTGTAGCTGCCGCGCTCAATGAGAAGTACATCTAGCCCTTTTTCCGCAAGAAGAGTGGCTGATAAAATGCCCCCAGGGCCGCCGCCGACAACACACACATCGTAACGCGCCTTTACCTGCCCAGACTCAAGAAACATAAGGGTTCTCCGCTAGGGCGCCCAGCGCAATTATGTTAAAAAAGAAGCGGGAGTAAGCCCGTAGCGTACCGAACGAGCTTGCGTCCATAATGTTGACCAAGCCGCTGACTTGTTTAAGGCTCAGCGATGCCAGAGGCTTCCAAAAAAGCAGGAACCCTAGCATGTTGATGTAAAAAGAAAGCCCACCTAAAGCGAACTTTATGTGGGCCGGGGCAGATGAGTAGATTTGTAGCACAAAACGTTCTAGCTCGGGCAAATCTGCTTTATTAAAGATAGAGTGCTGGGATTGCAAGCTATAAAGTACGGCTGCTGTAACTTTTGTAAGTGTTTTTGCAATAGAACTCATATACACCATCATCTGATAGCCAGTTGTTTGCTTTCTGATCTAAACTTGCCTAGGTCTAAGCGCTTTGTTTTTAATAGAGAAAGCACATAATATGCCGGAGGAAAAACAGGTTGTCCAGCGTGATGCGCATCACTGTTTTCGCACAATTACTCTTAATTAATATAATTCACGCTGAGTTTGCGGCCAGTTAACATGCATAAAAACAATTCCTCCGTATCCATACAAAGTGCTATTGATTTATTAACCTTATTAAGACCTAAGCAGTGGATTAAGAATTTCTTTGTATTTTCTCCGCTGGTTTTTTCCGGCAGTCTTACCAATACTGCCGCGATCATTGAAGCCACCATAGCAACGCTGTTTTTTTGTATTGCGTCATCAACTGTATACATCATTAATGACTATCACGATATAGAAAAAGACCGCCTTCACCCAGTTAAATCAAAAACGCGCCCACTCGCGTCGGGTGCGGTTTCAAAACCTGCTGCAATTGTTATGTTTTTGGTGTTAGCCAGTTTTCTTTTTATTGGCGGGTACCTGCTAACCAAAGCGCTGCCTATTATTATTCTCTATTTTTTCATTAATCTCCTTTATACCTTTTACCTTAAACATAAGCCGGTTGTGGATATATTTACCATTGCCACAGGTTTTGTATTAAGGGTTTATGCCGGTGCAATGGCTATTAATATTGATGTGTCTACGTGGATGTTTGTTACCACTCTGTGCCTTGCTTTATTTCTGGCATCCATCAAGCGGAAAAAAGAGCTAACGGGCGTGGGGACTGCGGGTAGAAAAGTACTTGGCCAATACTCTGTTGAGCTTATTGATAAATATGCGCTTATGTCTTCTATGGGGGCGCTTATTTTTTATAGCCTTTTTGTTTTATCCACCAAGCCAGCACTGGCGGTGACGATTCCATTTGTTATTTTTGGTTTGTTTCGATACTGGTATACGGTGGAGCAGCTTGATAAAGGTGAATCACCAACCGATGCACTTTATTCCGATTGGCAATTGGGCCTTACTGTTGTCAGTTGGGCTGCGTGTTGCGCCTACCTTATTATTGCGAAGAGTTAATCAATGGATGTTTCCTACGTTGTAACGCCATTTATCGCTTGGCTTGTTGCCGGTAGCGCTAAATTTGCTATTAATTCCATTAAGGCTAAAAGTGCGGCCTTTAAACAAATTGGATACGGTGGGTTCCCTAGTAACCACACCTCTATTGTTACCAGTATTGCCTGGTTAATTGCATTAAAAGAAGGTGTTGAGTCGCAAGCGTTGGGCGTTGCCATTGCGCTGTCATTTATTGTGATTCTGGATGCCACCAGTTTAAGAATGAAAGTGGGTGAACACGCCAAACGCCTCAACACACTTACCCCGGAGGAAAAACCTTTGCGGGAGCGAATGGGACACACACCGATTGAAATATTCGGCGGTGTTTTAACGGGATTATTTACTGCCCTCGCCATTTATTATTTAACGCACGGGCTTGGCTTGCACTAGGTGCGCACTCTTCTTATTGCATCGTCAATAAACATATAAAAATCTGTAGGAAACTAATAACAATGAAACGATTTATCCCGCTTTTAAAACTATACCTGTGGCTTGCTGTTATCGCGGCGGTAATGCAGGGGGTTTCACTTTTATTCATTAACGTGGCAGCAATTGACGGTTTGCCTTATTTATATAACGGCGCGTTTTATATTTTTATCACCACTGGGTTGATCGCAGCGTTTCTTTTTTGGCGCAAATTGGCTTCGGATATGAACCTTATTCTGCTGTCTTTTGCTTGTGTGGTTAATTTGGCTTATTTCGCTTTGATACCCACGATTGTGGACCGCAGCATTAGTGTGTTTGTGATGAATGAGCTTGCTGGTGGGCCAAAAACTCAGGAGCAATTGGAAAAAGCGTTTGTAGAAAAGTTCGTCTACCAAGGCGGCGCAGTGCCTAAGCGCATTTTTGAGCAGAGTTTGTCGGGCAATATCGTAAAACTCGACGATGGCAGCTACCAACTGACCGGCTCGGGGCATGGCACTGTGGGCCTATTTCGCACCTTGGGTAAAATTTATAACACGGATCAGGTGAGCATTAAGAAAGAAGGAGGCGAGTGATTTTGGTGTCTTGTTAGTCTGAATTTAGACGTAGGAAGTTATGGCTGGAATTTTTAGCTTTGTTTGCTCTTGTTGCGGAAAAATCCATGAAGGTTCTCCTAGTTATGCATTTAATGCTCCTGCGCCCTATCTTGAGCAAACTGAAGAAATAAAAGAAAAGGGAAGACTCAATAGCGACCTCTGTAGTTACGAAGACGAGGATGGAAAGTACTTCTTTATTCGGGTGGTTTTGGAGATTCCAATACATGGAGTCCAGGAGCCATTTATGTGGGGTGTCTGGGCTTCCGTTAGTGAAAAAAGCTTTTATCACTACGTAGAAACCTATGACGAACCTAGTTTGGAATATGGCTATTTCGGATATTTGTGTAACTACTTGCCATTTTATGAAAATACTTACGCATTAGCCTCGGATATTAACGTTCAGCTTGGTGGTGGTCGCCCTAAAATGTCTTTGCATGAGGCAGCACATGGTTTGATAAGTGACTTTCTAAACGGTATCACGATTCAAAAAGCGCAAGAAATAGCTGAATTTTGCACTCACAAAAATCAAGGCTAACAACCGTTTATCTCGGCGGTTTTGTTGGGCGCAATGAGTTGCGCCTCTACGAAGTTTTTTGACCGATGTTTTTAGGTTAAAAACCTACTCAACTACTGCATCGACAGGCAGAAAATAAAACTAACCACTATGGATGCGGACATGGCTGCATAGCCGATGTAGGAGAGCATAGGTAGGTTGCGTTGTGCGCAGGCGTCAACCGCCAGCGGGGCCAGCACGCAGGGGGCGATCATGATGCTCCAGATGTAGCGAAAATCGTTAATGGGAAACGAGGGAAGCAGTGCTCGCATTAAGATACTTGCCGTGAGGCAGATGGCGATGAGTGCGTACAGCGGGCTGTAGCGCGCCATGTTCTCGCGCCGCATCAAGAAGGCGTGCAGGATGATAAAGGCAAGCAGCAGCAGGAAGGCAAGACTGGAAATAGGTGCTATCGCATTGCGCAGTTTGCTGCCTTCGTTGTGGGCGTGGAAATCGCGAAACTCTCCGTATAGCGCCGTCTTCATTAGTGCTGTCCAGTAATACTGACGTCCGCTACCGTCATCAATAGGGTGGACGAAGGGCTGGTTGACAAAATCTAACAGGTCAAAATGCAGGTAGTTTCGCGCTTCGTTACCAATGTTAAGCCCGCTGCCTAGCCCGGAAGCGTTGCCAATAATCCCTCCAAAGCCATCCGAACTGCCAGGCCGCGTGATTTTGTCCGTAATGGGGTTAAACAGTAGCGCCGCAAACATGATGGCCGCCGCAGGGGAGAATCGTTTCACCATCAATAAAAACTCGCGGTGCCGTGAAATGGCGTGGCCGAGGGCGAAAAACCCCAGCAAGGCAAACATCACTATGCCGCTGGTTTTCACCATGATGCACAGGGACGCAAAACCCAAGCTGATGTAATAAGCTCGGGTGGCCTTGGTTTGCCACCAAACGGTGAAGTAATAAAAAGCCACCGAAAATAAAGTGAACATCCATTGGTCGTTATTGATGGCAACAGAGTGCATTACGCTTGCAGGCAAAAAGGCAAATAACCCCATTGAAAAAAGCTGCAAACTAGGCCTGTTGAAGAACCGCCGTATGGTTAGAAAGGCAAAATAAAGGCAAATCGAGTGGGTGGCCACTGAGAAGAGCATCATGAATTGATAGAGGTTGAACTCACTAACGCCTGCCTTGATAAGCAGAGCCTTAACCGTTGCCATAGTGCCGAAATAATAAGGCGGGTGGTAACAGCTCCAGCATTGTTTTTTATCCGGCAGCGACTTGTTTTTGATGAGAATATCCATGTATTCGATATGCCCGTACACATCGTGGGAGCGCTCAAGCGCACTGGTGTTGGATACAACGTGGATGCGCACAAGCAGTGCCAGAAGAATGATGGCGAGCGCGTAGACGGGCAGTGATGAGCGAATGATGCGTGTAAACACACCATAAAACACTAGGATGGTCAGCAGGCAGATAAGACCTAAATAGGTGGGGGATTTCAGGTTGGCCGAGCTGACATCAAAGCCAAAGTAGACGATGTGGTGGGAGCGGATGTGCTGAGTCTTGATTTCGAGCTTGTTCGTGCCTTGTACGGCGAGTTACGAGATGTCGAAGTAGGCACCGTTGTAGTCGTCGCACAGATTCCCGGATACGTTTTTGGGAATGAGATCCCGGCCATTGAGGCGGGCGTAGATATGGCAATCGAGTGTTCGAATATGAATGACTTTCTGGCTCAGCGCGTTGTATTCGAATTGGGCGCGATGCAACAGCGTGCGCTCGGAATCCCCGTTGCCGTCTGGGCGGTAGGAGTTGTGGATGGCAAATTCTCCCCTGGAGGGGTAATGCGAGTCTTCTAAAGTGAGTGTGTGAACACGTACGGGCGAGAACCAGAGATAGGCGATGATGAGTGCTGCAACAGGCAGCAGCAGGGCAAAATCGTAGCGGCGAAGTATGCGCAGTACAGGGCGAGCCCGGCGCAAGAGCGTGGTGAAAAAATTGTTCATAAGGAAGGGAGCGTGTATTGGGTGGTTTCTTTGTTGTAGTTATTCAGCCATTTTTTACTGGTTGTTGCGCAATCAATAATAGAGGGTGCGGAATAGTTGCCTTTATTTCCCGGCAATCTAACCTATTCGCTCAGATGGCGGCAACCTTGGGGCCAATTGTTTTTGGCTCGGGTTAAACCTAAAAACCGTAGAGGGAATCGGTGTTGGGTTGTTTTTGTGGGTTTGTGTATGTGGGGGAGGGGGTTATGTGGGTGACTACCGGTTCTGGGGTTCCCAATGCGGTGGTTTCAAGTTCGGCGACTGCTTGGTTTTTTACGAGGGTGTTTTTTAAATCGCGGCTGTTTAAAACGGTTGTTTTGTTGATGTGTGCATCGCGGTCCAGCCAGTGTTTTAATAATTCATCGCCGTTAAAAACCAGGTGTAAATACTGCTGTTGCGTTTTGCTGTGTTGGCTTTTGTAGAGTAAAAAAATGGTGCGGGTATTTTCTTCTTTGCGGGTTAGCTTCCAGGTGTAGGCTTGGGTGCCGTGGGCTAAGGGTGTAACGCTTTGGGGGTGGCCTAATTGATTAAGTAGCCAGTTTTTATTGGCGGTTTGTTGTTCTAGGCGGTTAAATAATTGTTGCGGTACGCGGCCTTCGGCATCGGCAAAATGGGTTTGTTTTTCGCTGTTGTACAGTGTGCAGGCGGTTAAACTCTGAACCATAAATAACAGCCACAGCTTACGCATTAAACAAATTCCGCTTTGTGGGTAGCCTGGCCTTGTTTGCGGATTAATTCCATCAGTTGGGCTTCGGAACGGGAGATGCCGCAGCTGGCGGATACTGTGGCGGCATCCAACCCGCGATCAAACATTTGCATGGCTTGGGTGTAACTAAAATCTTCTGCTGCCGCAGGTTCACCGGCGTTAACGCGGGCGGCTTGGATTTTTTGTTCGAGGGATAATATGCGTTGCCCCATGCCGATGGCGATGGAGTTTTGCATACTTAGGGATTTTTCTACGGCATCTAATTGGCCTAGGCAGCGGTTTAATTCGCCGGTTAATTTTTGCTGTTTTTTTAACAGCAAAAACCCTAAAGCGCTGAGCACACTCAGGCCGCTTAAGATTAAAACACCGCTGACCCAAAGGTCCATTGTTGTCTCCTGGTGCATCAAGCCACGCACACGTTTTTATGGGGTGGGCACCTCCGGAAATTCACTTTTCGCGCGCTCGCTGCGTTATTTTCGTGCTCAATCGGTCATTTATACCGCATAAACTCCCTCATTCCGCGCGAAAATGCCTTGCGATCATCACGAAAATTGAATTTCCGGAGG
>JBEGTZ010000337.1:0-18684 GCA_041179125.1 Pseudomonadota bacterium
TTCCCCAAGCTTTAGCCCCCGCCAAATCATTTTTGAACGTATCAAAATATTTCTCCTCATCCCAGCGTCGATAATACAAAAAGGCAATTACGCCAGGCTCCAGATGCAAATCGTTTGTTAAATATCGCATCAAAAGACCATTGGGCGCACGCCATTTAATGAGCCGCCAAGTGGCTCCGTCGGCACACGCAAGCGCTATTTCCGTATCGGCAATCACACATTCGTTGCAAGCTTTTTGGGCTGTTGTACGGTGTGTTTTTTCAACAAAATTAAGCGTGGATTTATATCGAGTAATAACCGTTGCATTATTTTCTTCCTTACGCTTCTGCCAATAGGCACCATCAATAAATCCGCGATCAACTACATAGATAGCATTTTTTTGATTACTCCAATCGATAGTTTGCTCGTAATTATTTTTCTGAATCCGCATTTACCCCATAGAATCCATTTCTGATTTGGCGCCCAGAGGAATGCCGTGGCGCAGATCAAAAGCCAGTAAAAAGCCAGTAGGACGGCATGCCCTTTTTCATTATCACGACCGCCATTTTTTGGGGTGACCGCATTAAAATGACTGGATTCTTTAATATACGTTGTATCGAAGGCAATAATGGGCCGCTCTGATAGTCCGTCAACTTGTGAAAATTTATCAGGAAGTGTTTCGCGTGCTTTGAAAACCAATAAGTCAACCAGTTCGCGCGTGATGGCGCAGCGTGTTGGGCTGGCTAAAGCATCGGCCCAGGTAGAGCGGGCTAAGGGAGTTTTTTCAGATTCAATCGCAAAATTAAATAAATTTTGTACCTGTTCTCGGAGTGTGTTAATGGCTAAAATTTGCCGCAATACTCCAAATAATACAAAGGATTTCATTGGCAATGCGGTGTAAATAGTGTCAGAGAATTTTAGTTCAGCCAATATGCTTGTCATTGGTTCAAACCATTCGCCAAGCACGGTCTGATGGGTTAATAAATTCGTGGTAGGTTCTGCGCGTCTTGTGCTCATATAGGGGCCAATTTGATCAAAAAAGGATCATTTTTGGCGCGCCTGTCAAGTATTTTTTGTGTATTTTTGAAAGTTATTTTCACTTTTCTGTGCAGATAAGCTAAATATTAAGTAGCCAGAATATCGACCGGACACCAATAGGTTTAGGGTGACACACGAAAATAGAAAATGTGATAAATAATTTTGCTGGAGGTGCCGAGGAGCTATGCAGGCTTGAGACGCCCAACTGAGGTTTAGATATGTGCAGAAAATAAAGCAGCGTATTTTGAAATCCACTCCTGCGCGGCTTCATCGGAGGTCATATTACGGTCGAAGTAGTGTTTGTTATCCTGGCGATAATGCTCAATTTGGCACAACTGCTCGGCCATACGAATGGCGAATTCGTCTTCACGGCTAATTTTAACGCACACCCAGCAGCCTTCCTGCTCCGCTTGTACCCGCACCACCCTGCCTTTGCCGATAAAACGATTGTTTTCAAGCTCAATACCCAGCACAACGTTGTCTTGTACTTTGGGATGTTCGGCGGTCCAAAAACAGATTCCCGCAGTTTTGCCTTCTCGTTCTTGATCTTTGGGTTGTGCTTGAGCGCTTGTTGAGGATAACAGAGTGACCGGAATCTCTTTGGGGTGTTGAATAAACCCTGCGCGAAACACCGGTTCGAAATGGTAAAAAGATTTCAGCCAGGCGTAATAACCGCCAATCCAGGGATGCCACACCTCGGCACTATTAAAAACATTCACCAACATCCAGATAACCCCAACAGTGACCTGCACTGTCAACTACTGATAACTTAGGTATAGCCGATTTCGTGCCGAAACGGAAAGCCACTTAGAACTTACGACGAACGGTAAAACCTAAAATTTCAGCTGAAGCCGTAACGGCGCGGAACCTAGAGTAGTTTTTTGACGGGGCCGTAGGATAGACGGTGTACGGGGGTGATACCTAACCTGGCCAGGGCTTCCAGATGCGCTTTGGTGGGATAGCCTTTGTGCTGGGCAAATCCATAACCGGGGTAGGTTTGATCCAGCGCTAGCAGGTCTCGATCGCGGGTGACTTTGGCTAAAATCGAGGCGGCGCTAATTTGTTCGACACTGCCATCCCCTCCAACGATGGCACGGGCCTTATAGGGCCACCTGGGCAGACGGTTGCCGTCCACCAAAACTTCATCGGGAACCAGCCCGAGTGCGTCTACTGCGCGGTGCATGGCCAGTAAGCTGGCGTTGAGAATGTTGATTTGGTCGATTTCCAAATGGCTGGCGCGGGCGATGGCGTAGGCAAGCGCCTTGTCAATTATTTCGTCAAATAGTTGTTCGCGGCGTTTTTCACTGAGTTTTTTCGAGTCTGCAAGGCCTGCAATGGGTTTGTTAGGGTCCAGGATCACCGCTGCGGCCACCACATCACCGGCTAAAGGCCCACGTCCAGCTTCATCTACACCGGCAATCAATAAACGCGCTGTGATCATGGCAATGGTGTTTCGATCAAATGGTGTATGGCATTGGCCGCTTGTTGATTGGCATCGCGGCGCAGGCTTAGGTGCAGGCGCAAAAAAGCTTCTTTTTGCCGTTCGTGGCTGCTCGGCTCGTACAAGAGTGCGCTGATGGCTTGACGCAAATTGTCAGTGGTTGCCGCATCTTGAATAAATTCCGGTGCTATTTTTTCGCCGGCTAAAAGATTGGGCAGCCCAATCATGTCCACTTTCACGAGGCGTTTGTAAATCCAATAACTCAGGGGCGCCACTCGGTAGGCGATGACCATAGGTTTTTTTAATAACATCGCTTCAAGGCTGGTGGTGCCGGATGCCATTAGAACCGCATCCGCTGCGGCCATCAGCCGGTGGGAATCGCCTAGATGAAGACGCACATTGAGATGGCGCAGGGCCAGCAGGCTTTGAATTTGTTCCAGCCGTTTGGCGTTGGCGGCGGGGCACACTACGATTAATGCTGGGTTAGCCGCTGTTAATTCAGCCACCACATCAAAAAATAGCGGGCCTAGGCGTTCAACTTCCGCCTGACGGCTGCCGGGTAACACGGCTAACACCTTGGCGTCAGGTGCTATGCCTAGGGTTTCGCGTGCGCTGAGGGTTTGACCTTCAAGCGCAAGGGTATCGGCCAGTGGGTGGCCTACGCAGACGGATTTAATGTTATGTGCGTCGTAAATGGCATTTTCAAATGGGAACAGCGTGAGCATCAGGTCAACGGCGGCTTTAATTTTTTTGATGCGGCCCTGCCGCCAGGCCCAGACGGATGGGCTGACATAATGCGCAACCCGAATGCCCTGGTTGCGCAAAATCATCTCCAAGTGCAAATTAAAATCCGGGGAGTCGATGCCGATAAATACATCGGGGAGTTTTTGCACAAAATAATCGGCAAGGGTTTTGCGGATACGCAACAATTCAGGCAGGCGTTTTAATGGCTCCACAAAGCCCATTACCGCAAGGCGATCCTGCGGGAAAAAACTTTTAAAGCCTAAGGCAATCATTCTGCTGCCGCCGATACCTTCAAAAATGGCGTCGGGGTAGCGGCGTTTTAATTGTTCGATTAAGCCTGCGCCTAGAATATCGCCGGACTCCTCGCCCGCTACCATGCCGATGCGCAGCGGTTTGGTTACGTTAACGGACGATACCACGCGAGGAATTCTCAAGGGATTGAATAAATGGCGTTAAATGGGCGCATTCGGGCAACAATAATTGCAGCTCCAGCAGCGCATCATCCAGAGTAAGGCCTCGGCGATAAACCGTTTTAAATGCTTTATTTAACACGGCAATGTCTTCTTTGCTAAAGCCTCTGCGTTTTAAGCCCTCCATATTAATGCTGCGCGCCTGAGCCGGTGCGCCTGTCACCATGACGTAAGCCGGAATGTCTTTGCCCACCGCACTGCCCATGCCGGTGAAGGCGTGTGGGCCTACATGGCAAAATTGATGCACCAGGGTATAACCGCCGAGAATCGCCCAGTCATGCACCACAACGTGCCCAGCCAAGGCAGCGTTGTTGACTAAAATACAGTGATCGCCAATGACGCTGTCGTGTCCGACATGTACATAAGCCATTAATAAATTGTTATTGCCGATGCAGGTGTCGCCGCGATCTTGCACTGTGCCGCGATGAATAGTGACCCCTTCGCGAAAGATATTATCGTTGCCGATGGTAAGCGTGGTGGGTTCGCCTTGATACTTAAGATCGGGCGTGTCCTCACCTAGGGTACTGAACTGAAAGACTCGGTTATTCTCCCCCATGCGTGTGGGGCCTTTGATAACTACGTGCGACTCAATACGACAACCCGCACCGATTTCTACATCCGGGCCGATGTATGTCCAAGGGCCGATGTGTACATGCTCGGCAATGCGAGCCGCTGGGTCGATAATGGCAGTCGGATGTATCAAACCTGTGCCTTCTGTTTCATGGTTAAGTTAATAGGGGAATCAGTTAACAGTGCGATCAGCACACAGGATAGTTGCTGAAGCCGCAAGCTGCCCGTCTACTTTGGCTTTACATTCAAACTTCCAAATACCGCGTTTTTCACCCAGAATTTTGGCTTCCAGATAGAGTTGGTCGCCGGGCACCACTTGACGCTTAAAACGTACATCATCGGCACCGGCATAAAGATAAATTGAACCGTCTTCGGGTGTTTTATTCATGGTTTTAAAGCCTAATACACCGCAGGCTTGCGCCATAGCTTCTAAAATTAACACGCCGGGAAACACCGGGAAATTAGGGAAATGACCTTCAAAAATGCCTTCATTAATACTGATATTTTTGTAAGCCACAATGGATTCGCCAATCGTTAACTCCACTACGCGATCAATGAATAAAAAAGGATAGCGGTGAGGTAAGTATTTACGAATCTCTAAAATGTCCATCATGGGAAGTGCCTCTGCCTATTAAATTTCAACCCATAAACTTCAGTTGCGCGCCTCAAAATGTGCGGCTAAGTGAGGTTCTAGGTTTGTACGTTATGTGGGTTTTCTAACGCTTTAATGCGCTCCACCCAAGAATCTAACTGAGAAAAACGCACCGCATTTCGCCGCCATTCTTTTACTTCTTGCAGCGGCACACCGGATGAATAATGCCCAGGCTGGGAAATAGATTTGGTGACGATGCTTGCGCCGTTAAAATGAACATGGTCAGCGATTTCCACATGACCGCTAATGGCGACAAATCCGCCCATTGTGCAATGCGCACCCACCACGGCGGACCCGGCGATGCCGACGCAACCTGCAATCGCAGTGTGCGCACCAATTTTTACGTTGTGAGCAATGTGAACCTGATTATCAATGATGACACCCGAAGCAATTTCTGTGGCTCCCAGCGCGCCCCGATCAATGCTGGTGTTGGAACCTATTTCTACGTCATCACCCACCACCACACCGCCGAGCTGGTGGATTTTTTGCCACCCCTGGGGGCTGGGGGCAAAACCAAATCCGTCTGAGCCGATGGTGGTATTGGCGTGAATTCGTGCGCGTTTGCCAATGAATACGTCGTGATAAACCACAACATGGGGGAATAAATAGCTGCCCTCCCCCACGCGACTGCGCGCACCGATGTGTACGCCTGCCGCTAACTGCACGCCTGCGCCGATCTGTGCTTCGGCCGCGATAACACAAAACGGGCCGATGGCTACGTCTTCTGCCAGTACAGCGCTGGGGTCAACACAGGCCATCGGATGGATGCCCTGTGGTATTTGCGGGCATACTTCAAACAATCGGCTTACTTTGGCGTAGGCCAGATATGGCTGGGCCACTTCAATTCCCTGCGTAACACGATCGGCCCATTCGGGGCCAACAATGTACGCACTGGCATTGGCGGCCTCTAAGAGCTTGACAAGGCCAGCCTTGGCTACAAACGACAAATCACCGGGGCCTGCGGTATCCAACGGAGCCAGGCGCGCAACACTTAGGCTGCTGTCACCAATGACGCGCCCGCCTAAATAATCCGCTAAAGCCTGAAGTGTAAATGCCCGTGCTTGCGTCATATTATTTAGCTTTATTGAGCTTTTCAGTCACTTTGGCGGTGATGTCCACTGAGGGATCCGCCCATAGTGCAGCTTGGTTTTTTACAATTAAATCAATTTTTTCAGCCGCCACAAGTTCATCAATAATCGGTTTTAATTTGGGCTGCATTTCCTGCATGATACCCATAAATACTTTTTGTTGTTCCCCTTGGATTTTCTTAACGGCTTCTTGGTAGTTTTCATTTAGCGTTTTTAATTTCTTTTTGGTCTCTTGTTTTTTATCGGCAGGCCAGGTTTCGCTTTTGGTTTTTTCTTCTTTGGCCAGAGTTTCAAATTCGGCTTTTGAAGATTCTGCTTTGGCAATTAACGCCGCGTAATCAGCGCGGGACTGTAAGGCCTTATCGGCTTTTTTAGCCGCTTCAGTTTGCAATACAGCACCTTCAATATTTAGCACGGCTACTTTTCCGGCCAGTGCGCAGGGCGCGGCCAATAATAAAACGGCAAGAGATACAATTTTTGTAATACGCATAAAAACACTCCGTAAGGATAAAAATTAAAAAAGTCGAAAAAAATAAATAAAAATTAAAAACCCGCCCCCAACGAGAACTGAAACACTTCGGTTCGGTCGGTTTCGTTTTTATTGATGGGCCGCGATACGCTAAAGGTCAAAGGGCCGAAGCCGGATAACCAGCTCAAGCCAATACCATAAGATGAGCTTAAATTACTTAAATCCACATCCGAGCAATTGGTTTGTAACTTGCCGCAGTGGGTATCAAATACATTGCCTGCATCAACGAATAATGCGGTTTGAAATGAACGCTGATCTTCGATGAAGGGCAGTGGGAATAATAATTCGGTGCTAAATTCCACCAGCACGTTACCGCCGTAGGCTCTTGAATCGTAAGTGGAGCCAGCCTGCATACCCAGTTTACCCAACTCAGTAAAGTCGCCACAGCTGGCCGCGTTGGTGTCATCGCACAGAATATACGAGCCGCCCACTGAGGCCAGATTTTCGTTTACACCGTCGAAATTTTCATCCACCCCAACAAATGAGGTGGCTTGGCGCAAATAACTTAAGCTCGGCGAGGCTTGTGGGCCGAGGCTGTAGCGACGGAACCCGCGCACGGAGCCAAAGCCACCGGCAAAGAAATTATTAAAAAATGGATAACGCTCCATATCTCCATAGCCATCACCAAAACCCAAACCGGTTTTAAAACGCAGGGTGAGATTTTCGGTTAAGGGTTGGAAATATTGCCCGTTAAATTCCAACTTATAATATTGCAAGTCGGTTGAGGGCAAACCAACACGCAAGGTGAGCGATTGCTGGTTGCCCCGCGTGGCCAAAATGCCCCGGTTTAAGGTGCTGCGTAACCAGCCCGCGCTGATATTGACTGAGTCATAAGCATCGCCATATAAATCAATAAACCCTGGCGGGGATTCATACAGTTGTGAGGGTTCCACCAAACCGTCTACATAGGAATAGTCTTCATAAAAACCATCGCCGTCTGGGTCTTTATTGGCCAGTTTTTCTAAGTTACTTTTTTTAATGTAAGTTGAAGGCGTTTCGCTAAGGGACAAGGGTATGGGTGAGCGAATAATTTCTTGGCCGGCATAACCTTGTAATTGCACTTCGGTGTGGTCAAAACCAAAACCAAAATTAAGGCGTTGGATTTCAGATATGGGGTAGCCAAAATTTACGCTTAAACCGTAATTGTTCGTGGAGTAATCCGCCACGGTGGCATAACTTTCACGTTTACTATAAAACAATGAAATCCCCCTGCTTACGCCATCGGGGGTGAAATATGGGTCGTTATAATTAATGCCGTATTGGGTAACATATTTATTGTAACTGGCTGAAATACCCACTTCTTTGCCGGTGCCCAACCAGTTTTTTTCGTCCAGACTGGCTTGGAAAATAGCGCCGGTGCCCTGGCCGTAACCAATACTGCCGTTAATGGCGCCGGAGGGTTGTTCTTCTACTTTATATTCAACATCAACTAAATCGGCGGAGCCTGGAACTTCTTTGTTTTCAACTTCGACGGTTTTGAAAAATCCCAGCCGTTCTAAGCGCACTTTACCCTGTTCAATTTTGGCTTTAATGGCGGAGGCGGATTCCATCTGCCGCATTTCACGGCGCAATACTTCGTCGGTGGTGCGGGTGTTGCCTTTAAAATTAATGCGCCGAACATACACGCGCTGGCCGGGGTTAATAAAAAAGTCGATATCAACAGTTTTATTGGCCTCGTTGCGCTGTGGAATACCTTCTACTTTGGCGTTGGTATAACCTGCGTTGCCCAATAAAGTGGTGATATATTCTGAGGTTGTCGTCATTAGGTTTTGTGAAAAAATATCACCCTGGCCTAATAACAGCACTAATTTAATCGCGTCTTCAGGCAATATCGGGTCGCCCGCTAAGGCCACTTTATTGACTTTATAAATTTCACCTTCGTACAGGTTTAAGGTAATAAATACGCTTTTTTTATCGGGGCTTAGGGAGACTTGAGACGACACCACTTTAAAATCTAAATAACCTCGGTCGAGGTAATAGGATTCTAGTTTTTCAATATCACCTTTAAATTTTTCTTTGGCGTAGTGGTTGTTGCCATTTAAAAAGGAAAACCAACCTTTTTGTTTTAAGTCGAATAAATCTTTAAGTGTGTCGTCGTCAAATGTGTTGTTGCCGACAATTTGAATATTGACGATGCCTGAAACTTTGCTTTCGTCGATTTTAATATCGAGTTTAATTTGATTGTTCGGTTGCTCAACAACTTTAGCTTCCACTTTGGCGCCGTAACGGCCCTGGGCTACGTATTGGCGCTCCAGCTCGTGTGCAAGACCGTCCAGGGTGTCTTTTTGGAAGATCTGCCCGACGGCGATGCCTTGATCTTTCATGACTTTGTTGAGCTGCTCGGTTTTAATGGCTTTGTTGCCGTCGAGCTTTACTTCGCTGATTGCGGGGCGCTCTTTAACTGTGACGATTAATACGCCGCCTTCATGCAGCACTTGAATGTCGGAGAAAAACCCAGTGGCAAATAACGAGCTGATGGCCGTATTAATCGAGTCTTCATCGGCGGTATCGCCTACTTGCAACGGCATGGCGGCAAAGACGGGGCTTGCGGATACACGTTGGAGTCCTTCTACACGAATATCGCTGATTCGAAATTCTTCGGCCCAGGCAAACGAGGGGAGCACAGCGGCCAGGGATAAAATAGCCAGGCCGCATTTAATGGAATTTTTGGGTTTCACAGAGGTAAAAATCTTTTGTTAATGTTTTTGTTTGACAGCCTAAGCATCGGGCTGCTGGATGTGCGGTGCGTATGATTCAAGGGTTAACGCATGGGATTTACAGCCGCAAGATGTCGTTATAAAACGCTACTACCATCACGCAGCCCAAAAGAACAAGCCCGAGTTGAGCACTGTACAACTTGAGTTTCTCGGATACCGGCGACCCTTTCGCCGCCTCCAACAGGCAATACATTATGTGGCCCCCGTCCAACACGGGGATGGGCAGTAGGTTCAATACCGCCAGATATACACTTAACTGCGCCAAAAAGCCGAGATAATAAACCAACCCCGCCCTGGCTGAATCGCCCGCCACTTTAGCAATGCCGATTGGGCCACTCAAGTTTTTCGTGGATATTTCACCGACCAGTAATTTTTTAATCGACAACAACACCAGGCTGGCTGTGCTGTAGCTTTTTTCAAAGCCGTAGACAACCGCGCCCACGGGGGTAAATGTGCGTGTGCGCTTTAAATGTTCGGGAATAGGGGCCCCTTGGGGGTATACACCAATGCGGCCAATCAATTTGCCGTCGTGGACTTCACCATCCGGGGTGAGGACAACCTCTTGCAGTAAGCCGTCGCGCTCCAGGCGCACGTTCAAGGGTTGGTTGGGGCTTTGTTTGATAGACTCCACCCATTGTTTCCAGGAGACAACCGGTTCGCCATTAATTTGAATTAGTTTGTCGAGGGCTTTGAACCCGGCCCGCTCGGCGGCGCCTTTGGGCATCACCTGCCCCACGATGGGTAGGGCCTGGCGGCGGTAGAGTTCAAAGCCCAGGTTTTCAAAGGGGTCTGGCTCGTGGGTGCCTTGTAGCCATTCATGTAAGTGAATGGTATGGGTTTGTTCATGGCCCCGGCCATTGCGGGTGACGAAGATAATCTCGCCACTTTCGCCCAACCTGCGCAGCAGTTGTTCCATGACTTCTTCTTGGGTGGGTGTGGGCACGCCATCCACGGCGATGATTTCTTGCCCAGGCTCAATGCCCGCTTGGCTGGCCGCTGATGCGGGTTTCACTTCGAATACCTCTGGAGCCAGGCTTTGGATGCCGCCCATGCCTAGAAAGGCGAACAACACCATAGCGAGCAGCAGATTGGCGACGGGGCCTGCGGCGAGTATAGCCATGCGCGCCCAGGGGCTTTTTTGGTTGTAGCTGAGGTGGCGCTCGCTAGGGGAGATGGGACCTTCGGTTTCGTCCAGCATTTTGACATAACCGCCCAGGGGTATAGGGGCCAGGCAAAATTCGGTGCCTTGTTTATCGTAAAAGCTCAAAAAGGGTTTGCCCATGCCAATGGAAAAGCGCAACACCCGCACGCCGCACAGGCGCGCCACGCTGAAGTGCCCATATTCATGCACGCCCACCAGAACGATGAGCACGAGCGTAAACATGAGTAGGGTGTAGAACAGCTCGAATATCGGCATGGAATTAATTTCTCATTGTAGATAGTTGCCGAAGTGCCTGGGTGCGCGCGCTTTGGTCGGCGGCATAGACTTCATCTAAGGCACTCGGTTCACTGTTCTGCCAAGACTGCATGACTGCATCAACCAATTGGGCTATTTGTATGAAGTTGATCTGGCCGTCCAAAAACGCTTCAACGGCGATTTCGTTGGCGGCGTTCAGTGCGGCAGGCGCTAAACCGCCATCGTTCATGGCGGCTTTGGCGAGCGCAAGGGCGGGGTAGCGCTGCGTACAGGGGGCGGCAAATTCCAGTGCGCCGAGGGCGAGAAAATCCAACCCCGCCACGCCGGAAGCCAAGCGCTGCGGCCAGGCTAAGCAGTGGGCAATGGGTGTGCGCATGTCCGGTTGGCCCATTTGTGCTAGCACGGAACCGTCCAGGTATTCCACCATCGAGTGGATAATGCTTTGTGGGTGCAAAATCACGTCAACTTCGCTGGGTTGGGCATTGAATAGCCAGCAGGCTTCGATAAATTCCAGCCCTTTGTTCATCATGGTGGCGGAATCCACCGATATTTTGCGCCCCATCGCCCAGTTGGGGTGTTTGCAGGCTTCTGCGGGGGTGACAAAAGGCAGTTGATCCAGTGGCAGTTGGCGAAAGGGGCCGCCGGAGCCTGTGAGCAAAATCCGTTTCACGCCTGCGCTGGCAAGGCTGGTGGTTGCGCTCGGCAAACATTGAAAAATGGCGTTGTGTTCGGAATCCACCGGCAGTACCTGCGCGCCGGATTGCCTGGCCGCTTGAATAAACAACCCCCCGGCCATGACCAGTGCTTCTTTGTTGGCCAGAAGAATGCGCTTGCCCGCCTGCACCGCCGCCATAGTGGGTTTAAGCCCGGCCCCGCCCACAATAGCCGCAACCACGGTATCCACCTCGGCGTTGCGGGCCACCTCACACAATCCCGCTTCCCCAACCAACACCTCGGTGGAACAGCCTTGTGGCGCCAGTAGGGTTTTGAGCCTGGCTGCCGCATCAGCATTGGGCACTACGGCAAATTTAGGCGTGTAGTGCAGGCACTGGGTACTTAATTTATCAATTTGCTGGTGGGCGGTAAGTGCAAACAGTTTGAAGCGCTCAGGATGCAAGCTCAGCACATCCAGGGTGTTGGCACCGATAGAACCTGTCGAACCCAGCACAGTGACCTGCTGGATACCTGCCGGGGCTGCGGCATTCGGCCTCATGTCCCCAACACCTGTACGTAACTTAAGGCGAATACCGGTGCCGCCGCCGTAAGGCCGTCGATACGGTCTAAAAAGCCGCCGTGCCCCGGCAATAAGTTGCCTGAATCTTTAACCCCCGCTTCGCGCTTTAACATGCTTTCCACTAGGTCGCCCAGAACCGACACCATCGCAGCGGGCATCACTAAAATCAAACACCCCAGTAGTGAAATGGCCGGGTTAATGATGGATAACAGCACCGCTAACAACAATGCCCCGGCCCAACCGCCAAACACGCCTTCCCAGGATTTACCCGGTGAGACCAAGGGCGCCAATTTGCGCTGGCCGAACGCGCGCCCGGCGAAATAGGCGCCGATATCAGCGGTTGCCACCGTTCCCAGCAACAATATAACCCACCAATGGCCCTGCTCCTGCTGGCGCAAAAAACACACGGCAAGCAGCGTGGGCAGAAGCGCCACCAGCCCCATCAAACACTGCACCGGGCGGTTGGCCCACACGGAGGTTGAACGCGGATAACGGCTCACCCATAACCATGCCAGGCCCCACATCACCACCGCACAGCCCCAAGCTACAACCAGCCCAGCGGGGGGCCAAACGTACACCGTCCAGGCGCCGCACAGAACGGCGGCGGCAAATAAACCTTTCCCCCACTGGGGCAACTTCGCCAATGCCGCCCACTCCCAGGCCGCCAGCATACAAACCAGCCCTGCGCACAGCATAAACGCCTGGGCCGGAGCGGCCAGCAGCACCCCCAGCAGCAGGCTCGCGAGCACCAGGGCGGTTGCGATGCGCTGTTTAAGCACTATGGCCCCCTTGGTTTTTTGCAGCGGTATTCACGGCATTACTCATCGCATCAATTTGCTCACTGGTATAGCCATAACGGCGTTGCCGTTGGTAAAAATCATCCACAGCGGCATTGAGTGCGGCGGCGTCAAATTCAGGCCAGAGCAGGGGCGAGAAATACAATTCGGCATAGGCCGCCTGCCAGAGCAAAAAATTGCTAATACGGAACTCACCGCCGGTGCGGATCAACAGGTCGAGCGGGGGAAGAGAAGCGGTGGAGGTATAACGATCAAGAATGTCTTCCGTGAGATCTGAGGAGGGAATCTCCCCCCAGCCCATCGCGGCCTGGGCTTTGTTGGCGGCCTGGGCAATATCCCAGCGGCCACCGTAATCCGCCGCGATCACTAACGTGTCACTGCCGCCATTGGCAATGCTTTCGGCCTCGTCGATGGCCGCCAACAGCGGTTTACTAAAACGCGCACGGTTGCCGATCACGCGCAGGTTCACGCCTTCTTCTTTTAGTTCGCGGGCTTCTTTTTTTAAATAGGTGAAAAACAATCCCATCAATGCGTCCACTTCAACCGGCGGGCGGCGCCAGTTTTCAGAGCTAAACGCAAACAGCGTTAGCGTGCTCACACCCCGCGCACGCGCCGCTGCCAGCACATCGCGAATACGCTCCACCCCTGCTTTATGGCCAGCAATACCCTGCCGCCCTTCGCGCTTAGCCCAGCGGTTATTGCCGTCCATAATGATGGCAATATGTTTTAACGCTTCACAACTCAATGACAACCTGCCTTACCCAGTCTTCCAACGCGCCCGATGAACGAAACACTTCGATCCAACGCCAACAGGGCGCCCTGTGTTCAACCTAAAAACCTAAAATTCTAAAAACACGCGCACCCAGATTTAGGCAATAAAAAAGCCTTTTGCCGCACAAACAGCAAAAGGCATCACGCTGGGGTTAGATTTCTATCAGTTCTTTTTCTTTCACCGCAAAGGTGGCATCCACTTCAGCGACAAATTTATCGGTGAGTTTTTGAATGTCGTCTTGCGCTTTGCGGTCGTCGTCTTCGCTGATGGCTTTATCTTTTAATAAATCTTTAAACGCACCATTGGCATCGCGGCGGATATTACGGATGGCCACCTTAGCCGCTTCCGCCTCACCTTTAGCTTGTTTGATGTAGCCCTTGCGGGTTTCCTGCGTGAGCGCGGGCATCGGCAGGCGAATTAACTCACCCATTGTGGACGGGTTTAAACCTAAATCCGATTTTAAAATCGCCTTTTCAATGGCGGGCACCATAGAGCGCTCCCAGGGGCTAATGGACAGCGTGCGCGCATCCAACACCGACACGTTGGCCACCTGCGACAGGGGCATTTCACTGCCGTAATAAGACACATACACCGTATCCAACAGACTGGGGTGCGCGCGTCCTGTGCGGATTTTATTAAACGTGATACTTAAACCTTCTACGGTTTTTTTCATGCGCTCGGCGGCGTCTTTTTTGATGTCATTAATCATTGTTTAAGCCTCTTTAACTTTTAAGCGCTTTCGATATTTAAACTCTTGGGATATTTAACCAGCAACTTCACTATTAAGCCTCTTCAATCAGAGTGCCTTCGTCTTGCCCCACCACAATATTTAGCAGCGCGCCGACCTTATCCATTTTAAATACCCGCACCGGCATTTTATGCTCCTGACACAAACAAATAGCGGTTAAGTCCATCACACCCAAGCGCTCAGCTAGGGCCTGGTCGTAACTTAAGCGCTCGTAGCGCGTAGCTGTTGGGTCTTTCATCGGGTCTGCGGTGTACACGCCGTCCACTTTGGTGGCTTTTAAAACAATTTCGGCATCCACTTCAATACCGCGCAAGCAGGCGGCGGAATCGGTGGTGAAAAAAGGGTTGCCGGTACCTGCGGAAAATATCACCACTTCGCCCTTCTCCAACAGGCGAATAGCCCGACGGCGGTCGTAGTGCTCCACCACGCCGCTCATGGGAATAGCCGACATCACCGTACAGGCAATGTTCGAGCGCTCCAAAGCATCGCGCAGGGCGAGGGAGTTCATCACCGTGGCCAACATGCCCATGTGGTCACCGGTGACTCGGTCTAGGCCAGCTTTGTTGAGGGCTGCGCCGCGAAACAAATTGCCGCCGCCCACCACCAAACCCACCTGCACACCAATGCCCACCAACTGGCCGATTTCCAGCGCCATTTTGTCTAGCACTTTAGGGTCAATCCCAAACCCCTCATCCCCCATTAATTGTTCGCCGCTGAGTTTCAATAAAATACGTTTGTATTTACGATCGCGCATGGTTGGTTTCATGGATTCCCCTGGAATATTCACACATTTTTAGCAAGCCTCCGCACAAGCAGCGGCTGGATAAAAAACTCTGATAATAAAAAGGCGGGAACCAACCCGCCTTTTTAATTTGGTCAATGCTAAAAAATTAACCCTTAGTAGCCTGAACCTGTGCAGCTACTTCAGCGGCGAAGTCGGTAACTTCTTTCTCGATACCTTCACCCACTTCAAAACGCACAAAGCGCAGAACCTTAGCACCGGCTTTTTTCACCAAAGCGCCTACAGTGATTTCGGGGTCTTTAACAAAGGGTTGCTCCACCAAGCTCACTTCTTTTAAGAACTTGCTGATGCGGCCACCCATCATTTTTTCCACGATTTCAGAAGGCTTGCCCGCCATATCCGGTTGCGCGCGGATAATTTCTTTTTCTTTTTCCACTAACTCAGCGGCAACATCTTCAGGGTTGACCACTTGCGGGCTAGAGGCAGCAACGTGCATGGCGATGTCTTTGGCCAGCTCAACACTGCCGCCGTCCAATTCAACCAATACCGCAATGCGGTTGTTGCTGTGAACATAACCGCCCACAACGCTACCGGCAGCGCCCACGAGGGTGGCGCGGCGCACGGAGATGTTTTCGCCTATTTTTTGCACTAGGGCTTCACGGGCAGCTTCCAACTCGCCGTCCATTAAGGCGGCAACGTCGGTTTGTTTGGCATCAAAAGCTTTGTTCAACACGCTGTTGGCGAAATTGATAAAGTTTTCGTCCCGCGCTACGAAGTCGGTTTCGCTGTTGACTTCAAGCACTAATGCGGTGGTGTTATCGGCAGCCACTTTAATAGCAACAATACCTTCGGCGGCGGTGCGGCCTGCTTTTTTAGCTGCTTTTAAGCCGCTGACTTTACGTAAATTTTCAATGGCCAGCTCGATATCGCCCTCGCTGGTTTCCAAAGCTTTTTTACACTCCATCATGCCAAGGCCAGTGCGCTCGCGCAGCTCTTTAACCATATTGGTTGAAATACTCATGACTATAGTCCTCTAAAAACGCTTAATTAATTCACCCTTCCTGGAACCTATTAGCCAGCAACAAAAAGGGGGTGTGCCCCCCTTTTTTACCACCTAATTGTTACCAGAGGATATTAGGCTTGATCTGCTTGCTCGTCGGTGACTTCAACGAATTCATTTTTGCTGCCGCTGCCTTCAATACAGGCGTCGGCCATAGCGGCAACATACAGTTTGATGGCGCGGATGGCGTCGTCGTTGCCGGGGATGATGATGTCGATACCATCGGGATTGCTGTTGGTATCCACAATACCGATCACTTTGATACCGAGCTTGTTGGCTTCTTGTACGGCGATACGCTCGTGGTCAACGTCGATCACAAACAGCGCATCGGGCAGGCCGCCCATGTCTTTAATACCACCGATAGAAGACTCTAACTTCAGCATGTCGCGCGCGCGCATGAGGGCTTCTTTTTTGGTGAGTTTTTCGAAGGTGCCATCTTTGCTTTGAGCTTCTAAATCGCGCAGACGGCGGATAGAGGCGCGGATGGTTTTATAGTTGGTGAGCATTCCACCCAGCCAGCGCTGGCTAACAAACGGCATACCGGCACGGCGGGCTTGTTCTGCGATGGTTTTTTGTGCGGCGCGCTTGGTGCCAACAAAGAGGATTTTTTTCTTTTGTGCAGCCATTTGCTTAACAATCTCTAATGCGCCATTAAAAGCAGGCACAGTTTGTTCAAGATTGATAATGTGGATTTTGCTGCGGGCGCCGAAGATGAATTTACCCATCTTTGGGTTCCAGTAACGGGTTTGGTGGCCGAAGTGGACACCGGCTTGGAGCATTTCACGCATGGAAACGGTTGGCATAATAAGTACCTAAAAGTGTTTGGGTTGAGCCTCCACAGACCCCACCGTTCAACCCGCAAGGGGCACCCAGAACGCGTGTGACGGAATGTGTGTGACATAGTGGTTTACCTGCCGTTCGGGCAGGGCGCGCTTTATACCATAGCACCCCTTAAATTTAAAGGCCTGTCGGGCTGATGTGTGCTCTAAACGACTCGCCAAACAATTCGATAGTTAATTTCTCAGGCCGCATCCCCTACACTGCCTTCCCCAAACCTTTAAGCTCAATCCCATGATATCCGCAGATCGCCAAGTACTCAGCGTCAGCCAGCTCAATGGGCAGGTGCGCCAGCTTTTAGAAGCCTTGCCTTTGCTGTGGGTGGAGGGGGAGATCAGCAATTTATCCAGGCCGTCGTCCGGGCATTGGTACTTCACCCTTAAAGACGCCAACGCACAAATTCGCTGCGCCATGTTTAAAAACCGCAACCAAGGTGTGCGCTGCAACGTTAAGGATGGCGACAAAATTCTGCTGCGCGCCAAGGTCAGCCTTTATGAAGGGCGCGGCGATTATCAATTGATCGTTGAACATCTGGAGCCTGCGGGCCTGGGCGATCTGCAACAGCAGTTTGAGCAGCTCAAACTGCGCTTATCAGCCGAGGGTTTGTTCGACGAACAACACAAACAGGAATTACCTTACCTGCCTGCGCGTATTGGCGTGATCACCTCCCCCACCGGTGCCGCCCTGCGGGATGTCCTGCATGTGCTGCACCAGCGTATGCCCTACTGCGAGGTGCTGGTGATCCCCGTGGCCGTACAGGGCGCAGGGGCTGCGGCGCAAATTGCCCAAGCCATCCAGCACGCCAATGCGCAACAGGGTATAGATGTAATTATTTTGGGCCGGGGTGGCGGCAGCCTGGAAGATCTTTGGGCATTTAATGAGGAAATAGTCGCCCGCGCGATTTTCGCAAGCGGCATCCCGATTATCAGCGCGGTGGGCCACGAGACCGACATCACTATCAGTGATTTTGTAGCCGATGTGCGCGCACCCACCCCCTCAGCCGCTGCCGCACTGGCCGTGCCTGAGCGCCATGAACTGCTCAGCTACGTCGACGCGCTGGCCTTAAACCTTCAGCGGCTGCTTCAACAATACCTTACAGCGCTTCAGCAACGGCTACGCTTGGCCGAAAGCCGCCTGCAAAACCCACGCAGGCAGCTACAACTGCGGCAACAACATATCGACCTGTTGTGTATGCGGCTGCAAAAAAACCTGCGCCAACAACTGCATCAAAACGCGCAACGGTTGCAGCAACAGCACCATCAATTACTGCAACAATCCCCCCTCAACCGCCTCGCCCTGCAAAAACAACATCTAAAGCAGTTGCAGGCACGGCTTGAGCGCGCGCTGTTGGCGCTACTCAAGCGCAAACAACAACAGGTGCAACAATCCGCCACCCTGCTGCACAACCTAAGCCCACTGCCCACGCTTGAACGCGGTTACAGTATTTGCTTGAACGAAGACGGCAAGGTGATTCGGCAAATAGCCGATATTCCAGAGCACGCCCGCTTTCGCCTGCGCCTGAAAGATGGCGAGGCCTGGGTGGCTCAAACGCCTGCGGTTTTTAGGTTGATTTGAGCGATTAAATTGAGTGCTGATATGCGTTTAACCGAGTAACCTCTTTATCAAACTGTTGAAGGCTTTTTACCTAAAATCACCTAAAAACCCCCGAAGGCTCTTTACCTAAAAACCGCTGAAGGCTCTTTACCTAAAACCGCTGAAGGCTCTTTACCTAAAACCGCTGAAGGCTCTTTACCTAAAACCGCTGATGGCTCTTTACCTAAAACCGCTGATGGCTCTTTACCTAAAACCGCTGATGGCTCTTTACCTAAAACCGCTGATGGCTCTTTAC
>JBEGTZ010000338.1:0-8091 GCA_041179125.1 Pseudomonadota bacterium
CGATGGGTTTTTAGGTGGCCCGCAGGTGCGCGCATTTGAAGCTGAATGGGCACAATTTTTTGGTGTTAAACATGCTATCAGCGTGAATTCACTTACCTCGGGTTTAATCTGTGCAGTGGGCGCACTGGATATAGAACCGGGAGATGAAATTATTGTTAGCCCTTGGACTATGTCTGCTTCTGCTACTTGTATTTTAGTTTGGAATGCTATTCCTGTATTTGCCGACATTAATCCCGATACATTTAACTTAGATTTACAATCGGTGGTTGCAAAAATAACACCGCGCACCCGTGCGATTATTGTCCCGAGTATTTTTGGCTACGGTGCAGACCTTAAAGCCCTGCGTGGTTTGGCGGATGCACAGGGTATAGCCATAATTGAAGATGCAGCCCAGGCACCGGCCATTAAATTTGCTGGGAAATGGGTGGGAACCTGGGGGGATATTGGCGGGTTTAGTTTAAATTATCACAAGCATATACACACCGGGGAGGGCGGTATTTGTGTTACCAATAACGACAACCTTGCTGAACGTATGCGTTTAATTCGCAATCATGCGGAGGCCGTGGTGGATAAAAAAGGCCATGAAAATATTAATAATATGATTGGCTTTAACTTTAGATTAGGTGAGATAGAAGCTGCTTTAGGGCGCTGCCAACTTAAAAAATTACAAGAAAAAGTAGATTGGCGATTTCGCTTGGGTACACAATTACAAAAAAAACTTGCTGGCTTAAAAGGTTTATATACCACGCCCATTGCTGAGGGGAATACACATGCTTTTTATGTGTTTGGAATGCGTTTAGATTTACGTGTTTTAGGTGTTTCGCGCGATAAATTATATACCACGCTGGTGGCTGAGGGTGTTCCTGCGTTATCAACTCAGTATGTGAATGTGCATCGCTATGCGATGTACCGTAAAAAAATTGCCTACGGTAAACAACATTTCCCCTGGAAAAATGGTTTGTATGAAAGTGCGGTGGATTACACCAAGGGTATATGCCCCGTGGCGGAGCAATTGCAAGATCAGAGTTATTTGGGGCTACATTTATGCCAGTATGATTTTGATTTGGACGATATTGAATGTATTGCTCAAGCTTTCCATAAGGTTTGGGGCCAGCTCGGTGCCCTTTAGATTGGATTTTAAAAGTATTTGGAGGCCAGTATGAGCAACGCGTTTCTCTACCAAACTCAGCGTATTGGTGTGCGCGGGTTATCCGTAAAAGAATTAGAAGGGAATTATGTTCATTGGTTTGGTGACGCACAGGTGTGTGCTTTTAACAGTCATTTTGCTTACCCTAAAAGTGTGGAGGGGTTAAGGCAATTTATTGCACAGCTTGATAATACGTCTGAACATATTGTGTGGGCGATTTATGATCGTGCCGAAGGGGTCCATGTTGGCAATATTGGGCTGCGGGTATTTAATCGCATTGATAATAACGCTGAGTTGAGTTTTTTATTGGGTGAAAAGTCTTACTGGGGAAGGGGGTATGGCTTTGAAGCTGGACAGATGATGCTCAGTCATGGGTTTAATGTTTTAAATTTACAGCGTATTTATTGTGGTTGTGCAGGTAATAATGTTCCTATGCAAAAACTGGCCGTTAAGTTGGGGTTTGTACAGGAGGGTGTGCGGCGTAATAATTTATATCTTTGGGGTAAATATGAGGATGAAATTGAATATGGGTTATTGCGCAGTGAATTCTTATTTAATCAAGAGCCTATTTAAACGTGCCTAAAACACGGTGTTTATTGATAAGCCACAATGCTGGCGGCGCTGCATTATTGGCTGCCTGGGCCGCTCACCACGCGGGTGAATATGAGTTTACCTGTTTGTTAAGTGGCCCTGCGGTGACTATCTTTTGCCAGCGTTTACCTAATGCCTATTTAGCTGCACAAAATTCGGTGGAATTAACCCGATACAACTGTGTTATTACCAGCACCAGCGCGGCGGAAACCGGTTGGGAAACTGTATGGCTTGCGCGTGCGCGTGTGCTGGGGGTTAAAACTATTAGCCTGCTGGATCATTGGACGAATTATTTAAGCCGGTTTTTATGGCATAACGAATATATATTCCCGGATACGCTTTGGGTGTGTGATGCCTATGGATTGGCGTTAACTCAATTGTGTCGCGATGAAATAAAACACTATCCCGCCGCACAGCAAATCCCCAATTTTTATTTAATCGATCAGTCGGAGTACATTAAAAATAATCGCCCTAAAATAGATATTGAGGGACATATTTTGTTTGTCAGTGAGCCTTCGTACAATCCTTTGTATACGGCAGAGTCTGTGTTGGAGGAGTTTTTACATTTTATTTCTGCGGAAAATATAAATTGTAAAATAGTGCGCTTAAGGTTACACCCTAGAGAGCAACCGGAGGATTATCGCAAGGTGTGTGTGCGGTGGGCTGAGCAATTAATAATTGAATTATCACCCAATAGCCGTTTGGAAGACGATTTGTGTTGGGCGTCCTGGGTGGTGGGATGCCAAACTATGGCGATGGTGGTGGCCTTGGCTGCGGGTATTAAAGTGTCCAGTTGCCTGCCAGCCTGTGTGGAAAAAAGTGCTTTGCCACATAAGGAAATCCCACGTCTTTTTAACCTGGAAACCTCAGTTGAGCGCCCAAAAGCTATGTAAGCGATTGGTTCGAATAGTGAAGGTTAAAAATGAGGGGCAGCCTTACGTGCCGCAAAATGTTTGGTATGGCGCGCTAAACGAAGGCGGTGGCGAGCTGAATTTTGATGCGCCTTCTTGTTCACAAAATGGATTTTTAACTAATTGTGTTAGTTCATGGAAAAGAGAAAAATCTTGGAATTCTTGGGCCTGTTTAATGGCTTCTTCCACCCAATAATTACGCGGGATATAAGCCGGGTTGGCAGCGCATAGTGTTGTTTTTAACGTGTCTTTAGTGGCGTCTTGGTTCGCTAAGCGGTGGCGCCATTGGTTTAACCATAGATGTAACTGTGGTTTATCACTGAGATCCACAGCGGGTAATTCATGCTCAAGGGCTTGCGCAAGCGTGCGATTGGTGTAAGTAAAATCCAGTTTATAAAGATTTAAACACTTTAAATAATCCGTAATAAATCGTGTGTCACTATCATCGGCCTGTGCATTTAAGGCCAGTTTTTCTCTCCAGCCGTTTAACCAAAAATTTTGATATTGAGTATAAAAAGTTCCTAGGCTTGTTTCTGCAATGCTCACCGCCTCTTGGGTGTTTGGGGCTAACAAAAACAAAAGGCATTCAGCAAACCGGCTTAAATTCCATAGTGCTATTTTATGTTGCTGGCTAAATGCGTAGCGGCCTTCTAAATCAATGGAGCTAAAACACTGGTGAACAACATAATTATCCATAAATGCACAGGGGCCAAAATCGATGGTTTCGCCGCTAATACTGCTGTTGTCCGTATTCATCACGCCATGAATAAAACCAAGCTGCGTCCAGTGAGCGATTAATTCTGCTTGTCGAGTAATAACACCGCTTAATAATGCCAAATAAGGATTTGTTGCATGTTGGGCGCTGGGGTAATGCCGGGCAATTACATAATCGGCCAGAGATTTAAGCTCGGAATTTAATCCGTGGCGGTAAAAATATTCAAATGTGCCAACGCGAATATGGCTGCTGGCCACACGGGTGAGTATGGCTCCAGGCTGCGCGCCCTGCCGCCAAACGGATTCGCCCGTGCTGACGGCGGCCAGCGCGCGCGTGGTGGGTACACCCAAATGGTACATCGCCTCGCTGATTAAATATTCGCGCAATACTGAGCCTAGGGCTGCGCGGCCATCGCCATTGCGTGAGTAGGGTGTAGGCCCAGCTCCTTTGAGTTGTATGTCCCGGCGGGCGCCTGAGGCGTCGATCACTTCGCCTAATAAAATGGCGCGTCCATCACCTAAACGGGGGTTAAAATTGCCGAATTGATGCCCGGCATAAACCTGCGCGATGGGGTGAGCGCCGGGCAATAATTCATTGCCGCTAAAAAATGCCGCGAGGTTTGCAGGATTATTCGCTAAAGATAAATTTAATTGCGCCGCGAGATCTTGGTTAAATGCAATCAGCGTGGGCGCGCTGACCGGTGTGGGGCGTTGGGGTGAGGAAAAGGCGCTGCCTAATGCTGCGTAGGAGTGCTCAAACTTAGTAGATGCGGTGGTGGGCAAGGGGCATACCTCAATATTGGCGCAGGCTTTGGTTAAGCCTGTGAATATGGGCATTGTGAGCGGCTAGGGCAGGGTAGGCAATGGGATGGTTTTAGGTGGGGGCGTGCGCATAAAAAAACCGCCTAAAATGCACACTAAAACACATTAAATGAATGGATAAAGCAAAAGGGAGCAGCATCCTTTTGCCCCCGATAAAATTTTGTGCAGGTGGTTTTTTTACTGGCAAGACACCGTGCGCAGTTATACTTGCTCTAATGCCTCGGCATCTTCCACCAGTTGCACTTTAAGCGCGGGGGGCAAGTCGTTCCAGTGCATGTCCAGCAGGGCGCCTTGCAGTGCGTAGAGCATGACTTTGGAGACGTGAATTCCGCGTGCCTTAATGCGACAATAGGCCTCTACTGCGCCAATATCGGATAAATCTTGGTAATTATTAATGCCCACAGCACGTAGAATGTTCACCGACGCCATGCCGAGGTTTTTTAAGTTGAGAAGCTCACTATGAATTGCTGCCATGTTGTTACTTCCTGCACGTTATTATCTTGGGCGGTATCGTCTTTGCGATTTGCCTGGGAGTTTAAGGTTGCATTAACCTCATGCCCTTGCAGCATAGACCGCATTTGATTGTGGTGCAAAATTCAACCACAATTTTTTGAAGTAGGCACGGCTTCGTTGTGCCAATCCATTTTTTGCAGAGAGTGACCCTATGTTAGAGCAGGCCTTAGGCCTTGACGATAGTCATATTAATTATGGTTTGGCTGAGCGGCCTATCCATCAAAACAGCGCTGATGCGTTGGCGAGGCTGCGTGCGGCAGCGGCCCATGCTGGGTTTGAGTTGCGTTTGGCCAGCGGTTTTCGCAGTTTTAGCCAGCAGTTATCCATCTGGAATGCTAAAGCGCGGGGGGAGCGCAGGGTTGTTGATGGACAGGAAAATCCCATCGACATTTTAAGCCTGAGCGATGAGGAAAAATTGTTTTCAATTTTGCGCTGGTCGGCATTACCTGGCACATCAAGGCATCATTTTGGCACTGACTGGGATGTATATGCTGAAAATATCATGCCCAATAACTACCGCTTGCAACTGACGCAAGAGGAATATTTACACGGCGTACAAAAAGAGTTTAATCGCTGGTTGACTGAATTTATCCGTACCGATAACGAATTTATTCGCCCATTTGATGATGCGGCGTTTGGTGTGGCGCGGGAACCCTGGCATATCAGCTTCCTGCCTGAAGCGCGGTTATTATCCCCTTGGATAAAAAATGAAACGCTGTTGCAGGCAATTGGTTCGGTGGATATTGAGCTTAAAACACAGATACAGCGTTTGATGCCGAAAATATTAGCCGAGTATGTAAAGCAGGTTTAAAGCCGTTATGTTGGTTGTTTTTGATTGTGATGGCGTTTTGGTGGAAAGCGAACACTTGGCTGCGGAGGCGTTTTCTCTGTTGTTGGCACAAAGTGAAATTTATTTGTCCGCAGCGGAGTGTGAGGCGCTTTTTATTGGCAAGACACTAACCCATTGCATGGTCTATTTACATCAAACCTATCCTGGCCGTTTGCCTGGGGATTTTCGTTTGCAGCTTGATGTATTGAGCGACCAAATATTTGCTCAGCGCTTAGAGGCGGTGCAAGGTGTGGAGGCAGTGCTCAACACCTTAAAAAGCCGGGGCATTACCCTTGCGGTAGCCAGCAATGGTGGTTGGGACAAGGTTAATTTAAACCTCACACGCACCGGCCTTAGCCATTATTTTTGCGGCACTATTTTTAGTGCAGAACATGTTCCGCAGCCCAAACCAGCACCGGATGTTTATCTCGCTGCCGTTGAGCATTGTGGGGTGCCAGTGGAATTTTGTTGCGTCATTGAAGACTCGGATTTAGGTGCCCAGGCGGGGCTTGCAGCGGGTATGCGGGTTTTATTATTTCGCCCCCCTTGGCGTGTTCATACAACGCCGCCGCCTTTAGGTGCGGAGGTTTTTAGTGATATGGGGCAGGTTTTGGCGTTGCTTTTTAGCAACTATTCAGCTCAAGCGTAACCCTGCGCACTAGCAGGCAAGCACAAACTCAACAAAAACCGCACAAGCAAAATCCGTGTTCTTACAAAAATGATCGCAAGCGACGATACCGTCAGCGCGGGTTATTTCCCCCCCTTGCAATAGGGGCTGAATAGTTACCAAATATTTTGAGTAACTATTCAGCATGATTTCTATTTTCGTGCCTCATCTCTGCGTTGGGGTGCAATTCATTGCGCCCAGAACAGCCGGCGCAATCATCCAACGAGGCGCGATGAATCGCGCCCCTACAGGGTGAATACTCTAATTTTCCAATCCACTTTTCTTACCCATTCGCGCAGTTTTTGGGCCCATTTTAAGCTTCCATTTTAAGCTCCGTTTGAACACCAAAAAAAACCGCTCGCCAATCACTTGGCGAGCGGTTTTGGAGTGCTGCAACCGTAAATTAAAAGTTAAAGAATAGTTGGCGCGGTGGCGCCGCTTTTAATCCAGTTGTAGAGGGCTTCCAGCTCGGCTTTAGTCATGCCGGTGCCGCCGCCGGGTGGCATAGCCGATTTACAGGCGGTGCCGCCCGTGCTGCACACTACGGTGGTGGTTTTGCTGCCGCCGGAGGCTTTTAAGTACAACCAGCTGTGTTCTGGGTCGCCGGGTAATACGAGTTTAAAGGCTTGTGCATTGCGGGCATCCACGTTGACAAGGCGTTTTACGATGTCGGTGGAGCTGATTTCAAAACCTAGGCGTAGGTCCGCATCTTCACCGGCACCGTGGCAAGTGGCGCAGCCTGCGCGCTCAAGGGCTGGGCGTACTTTTTCGTGGAATACGCCCGCTTCTTTGGGAAGCACTACTTGTACGTCAGGCTTAACGGCATTCGGGTCAATTTTGCTGGCCCAGAAGTCCATCTCGCGGCACTGTGCAATTAATTCTTTTTTCAGTGTGGGTTCTGTTGGTGTTAGGCCCACTTTGCTGCGGTATTTTTCCCACACGTTGTCAATCCAGCCGTGGAGTTTCCAGAAGAGGAAGGAATCCAGGTTGCGGCGTTGGTTGGCAACGCTGTGCGCTTGGTTGTTGCGTGGGTAGCCGTTGAAGTGCAGGGCGCCGTGCAGGCCGCTGCCGGTACATTGAATCCACTGGCCGAAGGCGCCTTCGGTGGGCCAGCGTTGCAGAACGGCTTCTTTGGTCATGCCGTCGATACCATCGGCAAGGGCCGCGTTGGTGGTGTTGGCGCTGGTCCAAGGGTTAAAAAACTGCTGCAAAATATCCGGGTAATCTGTTTTAGCTGGGAATTTTGTCCAACCGTCAAACTGGGCTGAGTGTTTTGGCCAGAGTTGTTTGAGTGATTGAATCATGTGGCGGTGCATAACGAGGAATTCATAGCCGTCTTGAGCGCCGGTACACTCGTTTTGCTCGGGTTTCATTTCAGGGAAGCGACAGGGGTTAACGCCTGAGCCGCCACCGCCGGTGCCTGCGCCAGTACAACGGCGAGCTTCATGCCAGAAGAAATGAGATTCTTGCCAGGCGTGTTTTTCCATCCAGCTGATGACTTCAGGCTGTACGGTGGCATCGGTTTGGCTGTTTTGGGTGAACTTGGCGTAACCTGCGGCCATAGTGGCGTCAGAGGCATGGGGTGTAAAACCGTCTTCACAATGATCAACGGTGTGCCCGTGCCCAGAGCTTGAAGAGCTGCTGGATGACGAGGAGCTGCTGCTGGAAGAGGTTCGCCCTGATGAGCTTGAGCTGGAGGAGCTGGTGCGCCCTGATGAGCTTGAACTGGAGGAGCTGGATGAAGAGCTTGAGGAACTAGAAGAACTGGAGGACGAGCTGGACGAAGACGTGGTGTCTGCGGTACAGGCGCCCAACGCGCTGGCTAGCAGCAAAATACCCGTAAGCTGCCGCGCTTTTTTTGCCCTTTGGGGCAGTGTTTGAAGATGATTCATAACCG
>JBEGTZ010000339.1:0-6062 GCA_041179125.1 Pseudomonadota bacterium
TGATTGATTTCTTGATTCGGAAATTTGTTTTGCGACACCTGCGGCTAGTATTGCATTGTTATCACTACTTTCTCGTAGACTATCTCCTGCCTTCATGTAGTGTTTGATTCGTTCATACTCACGGCTCCCACTCCCAGCGAAAGATGGTAAACATGATGACACTCGAATCTCTTCAACGTTATATCCGAAGCCTTGCAAACGATCAGTTAAAGGTTCGGTCACTCTTTTGTACTCCGTACCCACTGAACTAACAATGCCAATTATTAAGTCGCCTTGATTGATTCCAGATGTCAGATATTGCTTCTCAATCGAAAGGCTTGGTTTTTCTGAAAGAGGTGCGGTCTGTGATCGCGGAGGTGCAGTCAGTGTTTTAGATGACGTAATCGTTGCAGCCTCAGCTGGGTATAATCTTTTTGGTACCCCTTCCTCCAATACCGATTTACCCGGATCTCGCCCTTGAAATTGGATGCGGCCAGTGGACTCAAACCAATTCATCACTCCACCGTTGAGCCGCAGAACTTTCTTATTTGGTTGTGAATCATCCCAATCGCCTTCGAGCGACGTTAGTTTTGCTACGAGTGATTCATAGGTGCCAGAAAATTTTAATTCCATATATCACTCACTTTTTATCTTTTGGTGGGTGGGGATCATTGCCATAACTATTGCCGGCACGAATTTTTCCATCTCGGCCGTGTACTTTTGTATCTGTCTGTTGATTCCGCGCAATATTTTCGGCAACCTTAATGGCTTCCCGCTGAGTATTGGTCACTTTAGTTGCCTTGCTGTTACCTGCGCCTATCACTGCCCATCCGTCTACATGCGGCACAACATGCTGGTCTTTACCCTTTGTCATAGAAAACACCTCTTGAGTTTATTTTCGCAATCTTAAGATTAAGGTAACAATTTTTAAGCAATAGTTTGTTAGGTTTGTTAGCTGGAATTATTGGGACAAAATTGGACAGATCCCTATCTGCCAGCATATACGCGCATCACTCGAACGTCACCTTCCTCCAGAGAATTTCATCGACCAGAGTTGTGGAGTCAAGAGATACATGGACAACCATGCTATGAAGCCAGTAAATCCGGGGTTTAGCTAATACGCTTTCGGCGGTAAGGAATCGGTTTTAGTTTTTTTAGCCCCAAGCTCTTAGTCGTTGGGATGGACTGGGATTATGGAGAGGAAATTTAAAGGGTTTAGGCTAGTTTTGCCGGAAAACCCCCCGGGTTTGCTGACCTCATAGTGTGGTCGTCCGTGTAAACGCGCGAGAAATGACTCTGATAGCTTGATGTTTCTCGGTTGGACTATTGATAAGCACCCATTGATGCCGGAAAAAAGAACTTAACGCGTAACCTGCACAAATATGGCGGCACTTGTAGTGCGGACTCAAGGTCAGAGCTGAATGGCACTTACTTAAGGCGTAACCAATTGATTGTTAACACAAAAATATTATCCGCCTTGCGCGAAATGCGGCTGTCAGCCACATTTTAACCTCATCTTGAGACGCTACAGAATGGAAAATGGGCGTCTGAAAGCAGAAATGGCACAGCGTATAGAATTAATAAAATACATTAAAAACAATATGTTACAGCTTAAGTAAGTGCCATTCAGGTCAGAGCTATTCATAAACTCTCGCAGCGTAAAGTATCTCTGCAAAAACTTTCCAATTAATATCTTTTGGTATTGCTCTCCCTTGATTGGCATAAAAGCCATCCATGTCTTTTGACCATGCTGCTATCGCCTCAAGAAAACTTGGCAAATCTTGATTTTCCCAATTAGCCGAATCACTTCGAAAATCATCAAGCATTCCGAAAACAAATTTAGAAAAATCTTCTTTTGTTGCCAGCTTATCTAGCTCATCAGATAAATTTAATTTCGTCACAAATCATCTCCTCGCACACGTATAGAAGCACCATCATTCTTACTTGTAAATTTAAATGCTTCATTTGCAATTTCGTCGGCGGTAGCAGGCCTTGTTCGTATTGGCACACCAGCTTCTTGGAACGCTTTTAACCGTCTATTATCAAGCGAGTATAACTTACCATCACGCTCGAAAGTTCTTATGGCTGGCAAATCATTAGCTGTTACGTTCCCTGATTTAAGGTCGTCAATTAATCCCCTTAAACTGCGCCCATCTTTGAACGTAGATTTAATACTATCCTGTGTAAAACGTATTGTTTTTGGATCAGCTAGTCCCTTTGTAGCATTATCCGTTTTGTGACAATCCCCCGGCTTAGCCGCCAACCCCAACGGATCAACCCACCCCGTAGGATTCGGCACATACAAATAATTATTAACCCCACCCAACAACCCAATCGGATCCTGGTTTATAAACCGCCCACAAGCCGGGTCATAATAACGAAAACGGTTGTAGTGCAACCCACTTTCTTCATCAAAATACTGCCCGGCAAAGCGCAGGTTATTTTCCACCTCCATTTTAAACGCCACGGCCAAATTGCCATAGGCTTTATAACTTACCGCCCAGACTAATTCACCTTGTTGGTTGGTGATTTCCTGTGGTGTGCCTAGATGATCCAGGTGGTAATAATAAATCGACGCATTTTGTACAAACGCGATGGGTTCAAAACTGTTGGGTTTGAACAAATAGGTTTTTGAAACGCCTTCTGCCACCGCATCATTTATTAAACAGCGCTCGCTGAGTAGCTGATCCCCCAGCCATAAAAACTCAACACTTTTACCTTCACTGCGTTTACTAATGCGGCGGCCCAAAGGGTCGTAGGCGTATTGGGTGATTACGCCATTTACCGCAATAGCCGTTAGTTGGTTGAGGCTGTTGTATTGGTAGTGGGTTTTTAGGGTGCCTTGTTTGCCGCGTGTTTGTTGGGTGCGGTTGCCGGAGGTGTCGTAGTGAAAATGCGCGTCGCCGAAGAGGTTTAGGCGGTTGCCGGGGGCTTTTTGGTTTTCGGAAATGGGTGCGGTGGTGTTGGCCAGTAGGTTGCCCGCTGGGTCATGGATAAAAACCTCGGGGTTGGGGCCTTGTACTTGGGTGAGGCGTTGGGTTGCGTCGTAGTGGTAGCGGGTGCTGCCGCGTAGTTGGTCGTCTATTTGGGCGAGGTTGCCTTGGCTGGTGTAGCTGTAGCGGCGTTGGCTGAGGGCGTTAAAACCGCCGCCGGATTGTTGTTTGCCGGTGCGTTGGGCGGTGAGGCGGCCTTGGGGGTCGTAGCGGTATTGGGTGTTGAGTTGGTTGCCGTGGCTGCGGGTGAGTTCGCGGCCTGCTGCGTCGCGTTCGATCTGGGCGATGAGTTGGTTTTGGTAGTGCAGGTGGTGCAGCTGGCCTTCGGGGGTGTAGGCGTAGTTGATCACTTCGCCGCCGGGCAGGGTGGTTTGGCTGCGTTGGCCTGCGGGGGTGTATTGGTGGCTTAGGCGTTGGTTGTCTTGCCAGTCTTCCACCACTTGGCCGATGGCGTTGTGTTGCCAGCGCAGGGTGCGGTGGGGGTTTTGCGCTTGGATTAGGCGGCCTGCGGGGTCGTATTTGTAGGTGCAGTAATCCGCCGCTCGGCTATTGCCTTGGCTGTTTTGTTGCAGCAGGCGGCCCAGGCCGTCGCGCTGGTATTGGGTGCGGTTGATGAGTTGGCCTTGGTGCAGTTCTTGGGCTTCGTGCAGGTGGCCTGCGGGGGAGTAGAGGTAGCGCTGGTGGCGGCCATCGAAGCCGATTTCTTCGATAAGGCGCTCGTCCAGGTCGTAGTTAAGCTGGTAGCGCTCACCTTTTTCGTTGGTCAAGCCGATGAGGTTGCGCTCGCCGTCGTAGTGGTAGTGCAGGGTTTGGCCGTTGGGGTTGGTGCGTTTTGTGACTTGTGAGAGGCCGTCGTAGCTGTACTGGGTGGTGAGGCCTGCGCTGTCGGTGGTTTGGGTGACGAGACCTAAGGCGCTGTAGGCCCAGCTGGCTTTGGCGCCGTCGGGGCTGGTGTGTTCGGCTAATTGGCCTTGCGGGGTGTAGCGGTACTGGCTGGTTTGGTTGTCCGGCCAGGTGATTTGTTCCACCTGGCCTTGTGGGTTGTAGGTGTAGCGGGTGTGCTGGCCTTGCGGGTTGCGCACGGCGGTAAGCTCACCTTTGCCGTTCCACAGGTAATGCCAGCTGTGGCCTTCTGCATTGGTGAGGCGGTTGATAAAACCCAGTTCGTTGTATTGGTAGTGGGTGCTTTGGCCCAGCGGGTTGATGGTTTGCACCAGCTGGCCTTGGCCGTTGTATTGGTAGCGCCAAGTGGCGCCGTTGGGGTCGTTAAATTGTTCCACCTGGCCTTGCGGTGTGTGGCTCCATTGGTAGCGCTCGCCTGCGGGGTTGGTGTAGAGCTGTAATAAGCCTTGGCTGTCGCGCTGGAAGCTTTCCTGTTCGCCGCCGGGTAATAGGGTGCGCAGCAGGCGGCCTTGTTCGTCGTATTGGTAGCGGGTGAGGACGCCTTCGGGGCTTTTGATGTGGGTGGGTAGGCCGTTTTCATTAAATTGGTAGTGGGTGACGCCGCCTCGGGTGTCGGTAACGGCGGCGCGGCGGTTGGGTTTGTCCCAGGCAAAGTGGTAGTCGTAGGTGGGTTGGCCGTCGATGGCGTCGCCCCAGTTGCGCAGGCAGCGGGCGCTGGGGCCGGTGCCATCCCAGGTGAAGTGAAAGCTGTAGCCGCTTTTTAGGGTGCGTTGTTGGATGAGGTGGTTTTGGTAGCGGTAACGCTCGCTGTGGCCTTGGGCGTTGAAGGCTTGGATTAAATCCTGTTCGGCGGAATAGGCGTAGCGCACTAGGCTGCGGGTTGTGCCTGCGCTGTGCTGGTGTATTTCAGTTAATAAATCCTGTTGATAAATAAACTGCCAATGGTCACCGCCGCTGCTGTGAACTTGGTGCAGTTGGCCTTCGTGGTAATGGAGTTTAAAGCCGTTGTTGTAGGCGTCTTTTATGGCGCTTAAATAAAATTGGCTGCGGCCTGGCAGGCGGGTGAACTCGTAAACGAGCGGGGCGTTGGGTGTGGAGGCGGAAAGGGTTAGGGTGTTTTCGCTCGGCCAGGTGAGGGTGAGTTCTTCAACGCTGTTGAGGCTGCTGGCAAACAATTCCGGTTGGTTAAATTCAATTAAACGGCCTTCACCATTGAGCAACACCCAGCTGTTGTGGCCGATGCTAATGCTTTGCAACAGGCTGTGGCACCAGCCTACGCCCATGCCTTGGTTTAAGCGGCTGCTGCTGGTGTAGCCGCGCTCGAAGGGCAGGCTTAAGGGGCCGGTGAGTTCAAAATCGGTAAGGAATAAAAGTTCTTCACCTGTGACAAGGCTGATGGGGCAGCCGCTGGTACACACGTTGTCTTTATCGGGGGTTTTTTGCCCGGTTTGGTTTGTGCCGGGACCGGATTTGGAGGCGGCGGTGTCACCGGTGGTGCCGTCGCTTTTACTTTTTGTGTTTTGGCTGTTGCTGGTTTGCTCGGTGCTGGTTTTTTTGTCGTCTTTGGTTTTGTCGTATTTTTGTTCTTTTTTTGTTTTGTGTGTTTGGCCGGTATTTTTTTTCGGTTTAAGGGGGTTTTTAGGCGGTGGCGTAACCGTGTGTTTTACGCTGCTATCCAACGTACCTTTAACCACTTTTTTAGCTTTTGAACGTTTGAGTTTGCCGACTAGTTTAATGAGTTGCCCGGCGAGTGTTCTAAATTGCCCTAAGTGTTTTACTTTGGCGGTGGCCTGGGCGGCATTGCCTGCACCGCCGGTAAAAAAAGCCAAAATAGCACCCAAAATAATATCGAATGCCGCTTGCCCAGACATTTGGGCTACTTCTGCTTTGGATTGGGCAAAGGCGTAATCTTTTGCAAATTGCAGCAGTAAGGTTTTGGTGGGGCCGTCTTCCATTACAAAATTAAAAAATTCGTAGGCTTTGGCAAAGCTCTTGGCTAATTGTTGCGGGGTAACGCCGAAGGCTTTGGCAAAATCCGCTTCATTTTTGCCCTGAACTGTTTGGAAAAATGCTTTGACGTTGCCTTGTTTGTAATCGCTCTCCCAGGCGGTTTCTAAAACATTTACGAAACTCACCTGGGCATTTAGCCAAGCGGCTTTACCGGCAAAAACGGCTGCATCGCCGGCA
>JBEGTZ010000340.1:0-4385 GCA_041179125.1 Pseudomonadota bacterium
GAGCAGCAGTAATAATCAAATTTATTTAACCGGAAATTGAGGACTACCTATGGAAATTGGAGAATCTATAGCTATTAGCATTGCCACAGATTGGGATGATAATAAATGTTTGTTTAAAGAGACGCATCAAAAGGATTGCTCCACTGAGGATGAGGGAATCCCTAATGACGATCGAAAAGGAGTTTTAAATGCTCAAGCAAACAATGGCGGTACATTAGGTGAAAATCTTACCAAAAAATCTAACGGTTCCGAAGGCACCTGGGAAGGAACCCCTTCACCTCCGCCTGAATGTAAAGCCACTCCGGCAAATGATTCACATCGAAAAAACGGCGAAGAAAAAGTTGACTATTGGATGTATGTTAGTGTGCCCGGCACAGCAACGATACCAGAAGGGGATTACCCGTTTACCGTCGCGGCCCATCACCTAATACCAGGCAACGCATCACTTTACACGGGAAAATGTGACTTGGTTAATTACATGACTAAAGGCAAAACCGTTACTGCAAATAATAAGTCCTGGAAAATAAAACACAATATAGGTTACAACGTTAATGGTGCCCATAATGGGGTTTGGTTGCCAGGGAATTACGCGATACGCAAACCCGCATCGCCAACTGGCGAAACCTGGGGAAAAATGGGTAATGAAGATTGGCAATTAAATTATGTTGCCGCCTGTTGTAAAGAAGTTAAAGGCCAGTTTCACGACGCACACGGAGATTACAACGGTGCTGTGCTAAGGGTATTAAACAAAATTGCCGCAAAGCTGCAGGCCCACCAATGTACCTGTGATGACTGCAGAAAAAAGGGAGTAACAGAAGTGCCTCCTCCTTACGCCATAAAAGAGCGACTTTATGCTCTTTCTGGTTATTTTCGCACTGCAGTTACGCTGCCGCCGGCCGCCTGGCGAGCGCCATTCTTCACCTCTGATCGCTGGTCAGAAATTATTTTTGGTGACTCCACAAAGCCGTCAAAAGTTTTTGTCAAAGCATGGAAAAAATCCAGCTGTACTGTAATTAACAACGTATAGGAAAAATTTATGGCTTATTATGTAATGGTCGGCAAGTCAGTCTACCCGGCCGTTTTCGTTGAAAACCTCTATCGTGAACATTTGCCCCGACCTACCTGGATAAACGGCCAATTTATAGATTTTGAAATCCCTCAACCCATTGTCTACGACTTAGACATTGATGAACACGATACAATCCCAAATGTAAAAATTTTGGATGATACCCTGCCGATCCCCTATATGCATGACAGCATAGTAGAGGCGCTACTTGCCGTTGGCGTAGACAATATTCAATTTTACGATGCCGTTATTCGCGATTTAAAGCGCAATGTTGATCATACCGATTTCAAGGCATTTAACGTTGTGGGATTAGTCTCCGCAGCCGATATGTCTGCATCCACTATGATGGGCACGTCCAACAGCACCCTTATAGATGCTGATTTCGACCGCCTAGTTTTGGATGAAGAAAAATGTGCCGGAAAATTATTGTTCCGGCTTGCTGAAAATATCACTGCGATAGTGGTGAGCGAAGTAGTGAAAAATGAGGTACAAAAACGCGGAATTAAGGGGGTAATGTTCTATCCCAGTGGCGAGTGGGCAGGATAAAAAATACATGGACGGCAGACGGGAGAGCCTTGTAGGGCGGGTTAATAACCCGCCCTGACAGTGTTGTCGCTCACGATAATTTTTGTAAATGCATGGAATTTGTCTCGTTCCCATGCTTCCGAGTGAGAATGCATACCTTTTCCTACCAAGCTACAGCTATTTCCAACGCCGCCTACCCCATCGCCATGCAGACGGACGAGCGAAAAAACGAGACCAGCCAAAAAAACCAACTCCATCCAGCCCTAATAACCCAGACGCACTAAAAAACAATGGCTGATTAATAATGAGTTCAAGCCGCAGCTATAAATACTCAAGATGCGTCCATATACTGAAACAAGGTTGTGAAAATACTCGCAACCTCAACACTAAGTTCATGCTGGAGGTGCTTTATGAGTGCTGTAGATGTATGTGTTTACGTGGTAATGACGTTGAGTGTGCTGATCGTTTGTGGGTCTGCGCTTGATTCGGCCTAATAGTGCTGTTGATTTATTTGTAGCACTTGATACAAAAAACCTGTGCGTTCCCATGCAGGAGCGTGGGAACGAGGATAGTTTTAACCTAGAAACCTCAGTTGAATCACTTGCGGTGAAAGCGGGCCAGGCCAGTGTCAGCCGAATTAAAATGCAGTTACAGTAATAAAATTGTCAGCAAAAATAATAAACCCCAAATTAAAAAACCGGCACTAGGCCGGTTTTTTAATTTGGGGTGCTAACTGTTAAACGCGGCGACGCAAGCGCGCCAAGCCCATCAAGCCTATGCCACCCAGCAATAACCCAAGCATAGGAGGCTCGGGTACTGTGCTAGTGGAAGGAGGCGTCCAAAAGAAACCGTGGATTTCAGCAAGGCTAGTGTTGGTGTAAGACTTGGCATAGAGCGAGCCATCGAACCCACCCGAACCGTCAAAGACATTAGCGTTATAGGCCAAAACCGAGCCTTTTACCGCCATTGAGTTGAAGTCTAACGTGGTAGCGTTGTAGAAGTTCCACAGGGTATTAGAGGCATTCCAGGCGCCGGTAAGGTTGGTATTGGTAACGTTGAGGCTGCTGCCGGATACGTTGATGATGGCTTTGCTGGCATTGCCTAAAACCAACTCTACGCTGGAGTTTTGGAAGAATAAATCAGACAGGTTGAGGTTAAACACAGCGAGGCTGTCGGTGCCGGTGTATTTGAGCTTAACCTGGTTGCCGTTTTTCACCGCGCTGGCATTGCTGGCGAGGTTTTTGTAGCTGGTTGACAGGGTGTTCATCTCATTGCTGAGGGCTGTTTTTTTGGCGGAGAGATTAACGCCGCCGGTGGCGCAGTTAGGAGTGCCATTGCAATCAATTGTGGCGGTGGCGGCTTTGGTGTTGTATTTGACTGTTTCGCCATTGAGGATTTTTATCTGGCCGGTAATTTTGCCAGCCACTTCTAAGCCATCAAAAGCACCTACAGGCGTGTCGCCGCCGTGGTTGAATTCGGACATCTGTGTGGCGGTTAAATTGCCGCCCACAAAAGTCATCCCCTCAACATGCACGGAACCTTTAAGGTCGTTGCGTAAGGCGAGGTTGTAGTCCAGCAAGCCGGCCTGGGCTTGGCTGGTGGCTAGTGCAAGGCCTGCGGCCAGTATGAGTATGCGTTTAAGTTCCATGAGGTACGTCTCGTGATATGTTGAGGTTTGTGAACGCTTAGCACAAATGGTGCTCAAACAAATAAACACAAATAAAACAATGAGTTGAACCCATTGTTTAACTGGATAACCGCTTTGGGTGTCGTATTTTTCGACACTGTTTACTGGAGGCTAATCGGTGTGTGTGCGGCTTCTTCCGCAGCAATGCGGCTAAGCTCGCCTTCAATCCAGGCCTCCACCTGCTCGGTCAATTCTTTGCTGGAGCGGCCTTCGGTGGGGATTGGGGCGCCGATCACTACGCTGATAAGGCCTGGGTATTTGCGCAGTTGTTTGGTGGGCCAGCATTTGCCGGAGTTAAGTGCCACGGGAATTACCGACACCCCCGCTTCGATGGCGATGTCTGCACCGCTGCGGGCGTATTTACCTTGGGTGCCGTAGTTGGTGCGGGTACCTTCGGGGAATAACAGCAGGTTATTGCCCGCTTTAAGCTGCATCAGGCCGGTGGTTTTGATTTTTTTTAGCGCGTCCCGTGCGTTGGAGCGGTCGATGGCGATGGGCCGCAAGCCGTTTAAACCCCAACCGAAAAATGGAATATTCAGCAGTTCACGTTTGAGCACGGTAATAGCGGGGAAAAACATCGGCTGTAGAAATAAGGTTTCCCAGGTGCTTTGGTGTTTGGACAGAATAACCACCGGGCCTGTGATTTGCGCGAGATGCTCGCGACCAATGACTACATACCGCGCGCCCACACTGATGCGCAGCCAGGCCACGTTAATGGAGCACCAGGTGATCACCCAGCGGTGTAGCAAGGCAGGCGGCATCCACCAGCGCACCAGTTGTGTAAAGCTGCCGTAGAGGATGGTGCTGGGGATGTAGACGATGGAAAACAGCGCGGAGCGCAGCCAGGTGATCATGTTTGGGGGGACTCTTGTGCTGCCTCGTGTTCTAGGCGTTGGATAAATTGGTGTATTTGGGTTTCGAAGTTTTTAAAGGGGGCGCTGGTTTTATCAATTAAATTAGCCCGTAGGGTGGGCAATTTATTGCCCACCGGTTTTACCCGGAGCGCTGTGTTGCCAATCGGTGGGCAAGCGAGCTTGCCCACCCTACGAACTGGTTTTATTAATTAAATTAGCCCGTAGGGTGGGCAATTTATTGCCCACCGGTTTT
>JBEGTZ010000341.1:0-4141 GCA_041179125.1 Pseudomonadota bacterium
GGTAAAAATTGTGGGTGTTAACTACAGAGATGATTTAGATGCGGCCAAGGCCATTTTGCAGCAACTACACGATCCCTACAGCGTCAATATTGTCGATCAAAATGGGAAGTTAGGAATAGATTTGGGTGTGTATGGCGCCCCAGAATCATTTATCGTAGATGCTAACGGCATGATTGTAGATAAAGTTGTAGGTGTTATTAACGAAGATGTTTGGCAAAAACAAATCGCGCGACACTTTATCGAGCGATAGGGTTTTATGCGCTCACTTACTGTGTGCAAATATATTCGGCAGCTGGCTCTGGCGGTAATTGCTGGTTTTTCTGCGCCTGTATTTGCCAGTAATTCTGTGCAAATAGGGCCTGAGTTTCAGATTTTAACTCAGATACAAGGCGGTTGGGTCAACGAGTGCCGTCGAGCTGGATTAAAAAGCAGTGAGGGATTTCGGCGGGATTTCTTAAATGTCACCTTTACGCATTTTGAGCTGGTGGCAAAAATATACGGTGATGAAAACTGTAACCGATTGCTCACACAATGGCCCGCAAAATTCCGCTTCGCGCTGGGCGGGCCAATTTTGTTGCCTAATCAAGAAAAGGTTTTTCAATTAAACTTGGCCGAAGAGTCCGACCCTGCAGATGCCTGGGCTTTATCTGTAAACAATATTCTGCTGTATAAATCGGGGCATTTATATTTAGGGTATGAAAGCCTGCTTGGCCCCAGTGTTGCGCGTTTAACCAAACTAAATCACGAACAATTTTTTACCCGTCGTTAACTTCTATGAATACATCATTTTTATTGCCCGAGTGGGCAAACACTCGCGCAATTACCTTGGCTTGGCCATTTCCTGACAGTGATTGGCAGCATAATTTAGCGCAGGCTCAAACCTGTTATGTTGGAATGGTGGCTGCATTTGCACAGGTTGTCCCGGTTTGGCTACTGGTTCACCCGAGTGTTGAATTAAATTCGGTGGCGCAACTCTTGGCAGACGCGGGAGTGAATTTAGGGTGTGTGCATCTTATTCACGATATTCCTTATAACGATACCTGGCTGCGTGATTACGGCCCATTATCCTGTAGCGAAGGTTATATTCAGTTCGAATTCAATGGTTGGGGAGGGAAATATGCCGCGCCTGATGACAACCGTGTTGCATCCCGTTTGGCTGAATTACTGGGCCAAGAAGTCAGCGCTTGCCCTGTGGTATGCGAGGGGGGCGGTTTAGAGACCAATGGGCATATTTTATTGGTTAATCAAGATTGTATTGTTGATGATGCACGTAATTTAGGCCTGTCGAAACAGGATATGGGCGCAATATTAAATGAATGGTTGGGTGTTGAGGCCATCGAATGGCTGCACAATATTCAATTAACGGGTGATGATACTGACGGGCATATTGATACAATCGCGCGTTTTGTTGATAGCACTCGCTTGGTTTATGCCGGTGTGAATACCGATCATCCAGATGTGTGTGCATTGGAAAATTTACACACACAATTAAGTGAAATCGCACAGCGACGTAATTGGGACATTTTTGCTTTGCCTACGCCGTGTTATTACAGTTTGCGTGATGGCCGCTTATTACCGGCTACTTATGCTAATTTTTTGCTCTGTAATAATTACATCTTTATGCCCATTTATGATTTGCCTGAAGATGAATTGGCTTTGGCAGTGATGCGTGAAGTGTGTCCACATCAAACTATAATTCCTGTTCGTTGTGAGGCATTGCTTGAGCAACATGGCAGCTTGCATTGCGCCACGATGCAAATAATTGATTTAAAAAATCCCGAGAGACTTTAAATGGCCACTGCAAATTTTATGGCTGCTGTAATCCAGCAAGCCATTGAGGGGAATGACAAGGTTACAAATCTTGATAAAACAGAAATGTTAATTCGTGAAGCTGCCGAAAAAGGTGCCGAATTGATTATTTTGCAAGAGCTACATGCTACCCAGTATTTTTGTCAGGAAGAAAATACCGATTGTTTTGATATGGCTGAATCCTTGGAAGGCTATACCTATACCCGTTGCGCTTTATTGGCTGAAGAACTCGATATTGTTTTAGTGATTTCACAATTTGAACGTCGAGCCGCAGGTATTTACCATAACACGGCACAGGTTATTGATGGAGCAGAAGGCCGGGTGGGAATTTTCCGAAAAATGCACATCCCAGATGACCCTGGGTTTTATGAAAAATTTTATTTTACCCCTGGTGATGCGGATGGTGAGCTGGCCGGATTTAAACCGGTGCATACGCGTTTAGGGACATTGGGTGTTTTAGTCTGTTGGGATCAATGGTACCCAGAAGCCGCCCGTTTAATGGCGCTAGCTGGCGCGGATTTTTTAATTTATCCCACGGCCATTGGCTGGAATCCTGATGACACCGAAGCAGAGCAGGAGCGTCAACGGGATGCCTGGGTGACAATCCAGCGCGCACATGCGGTTGCCAATGGTATCCCTGTGTTGGTCGCAAACCGCACAGGTTTTGAAGCATCACCCATGCCGGGTGCCTCAGGTATTGAATTTTGGGGAACCAGTTTTATTTGTGGGCCGCAAGGTGAGTTTTTAGTGTTGGCCGACCCCGAAAGCCAGGGTGTATTTTGCGCCGAAATTAACGTGCAACGGTCTGAATCCGTGCGTCGAATTTGGCCTTATTTCCGCGATCGACGGGTTGATGCCTATCAGGGGCTCACTCGGCGATGGCTTGGGGATAAGCCTTACTCTTGAATTTCCGTAACTATTCAGCACTCCCGATGAGTTGAGTAAAGCGTAGGTTGGGCAGTAATGCCCAACACAACACATTCCGCTCCAGCACGCCGATAGTTCAAGGCGCTGCATTCCGACTATTTTTTATCGAAGACACTGCTGCGTTGGGCATTACTGCCCAACTACACCATAACGGTATTTTTACTTAAGGGCACCTCCGGAAATCCACTTTTCGAGCGCTCGCTTCGTTATTTTCGTACTCAGTCGGTCATTTATACCGCATAAACTCCCTTCTTCGGCTTTGGCGTCCTCGGCTTGGGCATCCTGCGTCGCTCTACCGCCTAAATCCCTTTAGGCGTGCGCCGCTCTACCTCGATTTCATTCCCGATGAAATTCTACCTCCCCCATCCGTGGGGTCGTCCCGCATCCATGCAGTCGTCCGTGCGAAAATGCCTCGCGCTCATCGCGAAAATTGAATTTCCAGAGGTGCCCTTAAATTAACGTACCGCACGGATATAGGCTGAATAATTACGGATTTTCCACGGCAGCAGTTTGTTGCCCATGAAAGACAATAAATAATCGCGGCTTCAACTAATAATTAAAAATTTTAAAACATCGCAATATAAAAATAAAAAGGGAGCCGAAGCTCCCTTTTTATTTTGCGCATTAATTAATTAGGGCGCATCGTTAAGGCATACAAACTGCCCGCCTACTTTAATGGTAACTTTTAAGCACTTATCGGTCTCAACAATATCGGCCAACACCTTAACGCCATCAGGCGCCATGATGCTACCGGTAACGGGGGCGTCTTCAGTTGCTTGAGTTAGCGTCATAGTCAGGCGATCTTGGTTGGCAATTTTCACATCATAAGGCTGGCTGGCCAAACGTTTGATCAAAGAGCTAAAGCGCAAGTTATAGGCACCCCAAATCAAATCCAAAGTTGCTTTGGTTGAGCTTAAGTCTTCGCGAGTGGTTAGCAATTTCACTGTAGCCACATTACTTTGTGAATTTAATTGTGCATTAAAACTCAGGGCTGCAACGAGGCTATTGAATTTATCTACAGCAACTTCAGTATCCATTGGGTCGACACCGGCGGCTAATTCATCGAATGTCAGCCCTTTGGTATTGCCTGCGATATTCAGCGCTAATGCCACCGCTTCTCCGGTGGTATTTTTAACTGTACCTTCAAAGCTAATTCCTAAGAGACCTTTAGTAGTAGGCTCGACTGATGCAGAATTTTTAACGCGGGTAAAGCTTGCAAAGTCGAATTTAAGCCAACCAGAAGCGGTGACAGGATCGGTAACTTCGCCCACTTTAAGTTGTGCAACTTCGGTTTTTAGCAGAAGCTTTAAACCTTCCAGCGCACTGGTTTCAACACCGTCTTTAGTTTCACGCGTTAACTTTCCAGCCTCTAACATGCTACCCGTTAGTATGGATAAGCTGACTG
>JBEGTZ010000342.1:0-7029 GCA_041179125.1 Pseudomonadota bacterium
GCAACGCCTTGGAGCATCTAGCAAAAGTTAAAAAATTCGAACAACCAATAAGGTTGCCCTTCATTTTTAACTTTCACTATCTACACCAATGCCTTACACAGCTTTTGGGCGCTCAACTGAGGTTTCTTGGTTAGCCAAACGGCTTGCGCGCGAGTGTGGCGAGCAGGGGTTCTGCGGGGAAGTAATGTGCTTGTAAATAGCGGATTATTTTGAGGGTGCGAAAGCCGTCTAGCCAGGTGTGGCAGGTGGTTTTGATGTGTTTGGGGCTGGTGCCTTGGCGGTTGAGGTGTTCGGCTAGGCTGTGGATGTTTTGTGCGAGTAGGGCGTTTTGTAGGGGGTGGGGCAGGCGGGTGAGTTCGCTGAGTAGGTTGTGTGCGGTGAGTTTGGGGATGAGTTCAAACCAGTGTTTGAGCATTAAAAAACAGGCGGGGGCGTAGTAGTGGTAGTCGTTTAGGCTGGGTAGTTGGCTGATTTGGGTGACGCTTTGGCCGGTGCCAAACGGGGTGCGGTTGGAAAAACGGGCGCTGATTTGGATGGGGCTTGTGGGGCGTGTGGTGGTTTCTGGTGTGAGTATTTCGCCTATTTTGGCGAGTTTGTTTAATAGGTAAAAATCTTCCCCGGCTTCGCGCAGGTTAAACCCGCGCACTGTGGCGTAGGCGCGGGCTTTAACGGCGAGGGCGCTGCCGAGGCTTAAAAAACCGTAGCCGCTGCCGGCCATGCGCAGGCCTTGGGCGTAGTAGCGGATGGCGTGTTCGTAGAGTGTGGTGGCGTCTAACAAGGGGCCGGGCGGGCCTACGTGGGTGAACGGCAGGCTTGCGGCGACGGCGGGGCTGGTTTCGTCTAGGCCAAAGTAGTCGTCGGGCAGCTGGGCGTCGGCGTCGGTGCAGTAAATCCAGTGGCTTTTTATGGCGCCTTGTTGGATGAGTTGCAGGGCGATGTCGGCGGCTATTTTGCGCGCAAGGCCGACGCCGGTTTTGGCGGGAAGGGGTGCGTTGGCGCGATCCACTAGCAGTAAGTTGTGTGTTTCGAGGGTGTACAGCGCTAGGTTGTTGTGTTGGCTTAGCCGTTGGAATTGTTGGTTGATGGTGGTGATTAATGCTTGGTTGGCGAGGGTGATGGGGCTTTGGGTTTGGTTCACCACTAGTATCAGCAGTAGCCGTTCGGGATGCTTGGTTAGGCGGTAAATGAAGTCTGGTGTTTCGTTGAGGGCGGGCAGGCAAAGCACGTTCTGCCAGGGTTGGTTTAAAACCCCGGCTAGGTTTAACACGTCGGTGGCTTCTGCTGCGGCGTAGTGGGTTAGGTAGTGGTGTGGCATTGGATTGGTTTTGTTGCGCTAGTGCAGGGCGGGGCGAATGGGTAGGGCGGCTACGATGGCGGCTTCTGCGTCCAATAATTCATCTAAGCGTGCCCGTGCGGTCGGTTCATCGAAGTGTTGCAGGGCCAGCTGCAAGAACAAATCTTCGTGGCGCGCTTCGGATTCGCAAATGGCTTGGTAGAAGCGTTTGAGTGGGCCTTCTGGCAGGGCTTCGGCCACCAGGCCAAAGCGTTCGCAGCCGCGTGCTTCAACGATGCTGGCGATGAGCAGGCGATCGAGTAGATAAACCTCGCGGCCTTTGCGGTGTAGGTCGCGCAGTTGGTTGACGTAGGTGTCTGGGCTGTCGGCGGTGAGCTGCAAGCCGCGCTCTAGGATGATTTTGACTACCTGTTTGAAGTGGGCCAGCTCTTCTATGGCTAGATCAATCATGGCGGTGACGATGTCGATTTTGTCTGGGTAGTGGGAGACCATAGACATGGCCATGCCGGAGGCTTTTTTTTCGGCTGCGGCGTGGTCGAGTAAAAAATGATCCATGTTGGCCAGTACGGTTTGTGTCCAGTTATTGGGGGTGGTGTATCTCAGTGTGTATTTCATGGAGGGCTTTGGTTTTAGTTTTGAGGTAAAAAGTTAACGAGTAATTAATGCCACCATCACGCCCACAAACCCCAGGCCTAAGGCCAGCCAATCCACCAGGTTAAACCCGGCGGCAAAGCGCCAGGTTAATAAGGCTAAACCCAGGCCACAAAAAATAGCGGCAAGGGCGCGCCAGGGGGTTTTTTGTTCGCGTTGTTGTAGATTTTGGCTGAGCGCTTTGATGCTGGGGGCGATGCTGGCGAGGGTTTTGGCGCTGTGCAGTGCTTCAATGCTTAATTGCGGCAGCGTAGGCAGTTGTTCTAACCAGTCGGGGGCTTGGCGTTTGAGTTCTTTGAGGAGTGTTTTGGGGTGGTAGCGGTGTTTTACCCAGCGTTCTAGGAAGGGGTGGGCGGTGGCCCAGAGGTCTAAGTCGGGGTAGAGCTGGCGGCCTAGGCCTTCAATGTTAAGCAGGGTTTTTTGCAGCAGGACTAGTTGGGGCTGAATTTCCATATTGAACCGCCGCGCGGTTTGGAACAGCGATATAAGCGCTTGGCCGAAGGAAATGTCTTTTAAGGGTTTGGCGAAAATGGGTTCGCAAACGGCGCGAATGGCGGATTCAAATGCGGCGATTGAGGTGTTTTTGGGCACCCAGTTAGATACGACGTGTAACTCGGCCACTTGGCGGTAATCGCGGCGGAACATGGCTAATAAGTTGCGCGCTAAATAATACTGATCCTCCCGCGTAAGGCTGCCCATGATGGCCATGTCTAGGGCAATGTATTGCGGTGATTGGGGATGTTCGGTGCTGACATAGACGTTGCCGGGGTGCATGTCGGCGTGGAAAAAATTGTGGTCAAACACCTGGGTGAAGAATATTTTTACACCGCGCTCGGCGAGGGTTTTTAAGTCGATGCCTGCGGCCTGAATGCCTTTTATATCAGTGACTTGTAATCCCCAAATGCGCTCCATCACTAAGACGTTGGTGCGGCAATAATCAAAATAAATGCTGGGCACGTACAGTTCGTTGGCGGGGGTGAAGTTGCGTTTGAGTTGTGCGGCGTTGGCCGCTTCGCGCATGAGGTCTAACTCGTCCAAAATGGTGTTGCGGTACTCTTCGATCACTTCAACGGGTTTTAAGCGCTTGCCGTCGGCGTTTAATTTTGCGAACCCCCGTGCAAGCCAAAGCATCAGGCCTAAATCACTGTGTATGGTGGTTTCAATGCCGGGGCGCACGGCTTTGATGACGACTTGTTCGCCACTGTTTAGCCGTGCGGTGTGGACTTGGGCGATGGAGGCGGAGGCGAGCGGTTCGTGGGAGAACTCGCTAAATAACGCGTTGATGGGTTGACCGAGTGACTGCTCCACTAAGGCGACAAATTGGTCGCTGGGGAAGGGGGCTACGCGGTCTTGTAATTGGTTGAGGCTCTGGCAGATATCGGCGGGGATTAAATCGGGCCGGGTGGAGAGCAGTTGGCCGAGTTTGATAAAAATCGGGCCTAGGTCTTCGCAGGCTAACCGCAGGCGCTCGCCGCGTGGGCGCTCGACGGGGTCGTGTTTAAAGCAGGCGAAGAGCAGTTTCAGCCAGGGTTTTTGGAAGCCCGGCGGCAGCAGATTGAGCAGTTGGTAACGGGCCAATACGCTCAGGATGGTGAGTAGTCTTTTTAGGCTTTTAAACATGGGGCTCAAGGCGCTTTTTTATCCACACTGTGCAGTGCTTGGTCTAGGCGGGTGTTTAAGCGCTGAATTTTGGCGCTCAGCCGGTCGGTGTTGCTGCGCAGCTGGTGAATATCCTGCGTAAAAGCGTCCAGTTGGTTTTTGCTGGGGATTAACTGCACTTCGTGTTGCAGGTAATCGCCTAAAAACTGCGGTGCTTTGTTTAGTGTGTGTTTTATCGGCAAAAATACCTCCAAGGCGCTGTCCACTAGGGCGCCGCTGAGCGGCCCCAAGGCGTTGCTGATTATTTCACCTAGGTCGATGTCGAGGTTTTTAAATAGGTTAATGCTGCTGTTGAGCAGTTGAATATCGCCGCTATGGCTTATGCCGGTGTGGCTTAGGCTGGCTGAATGCTTAAGGCTTAAGCCGATGAAATCCTGTAGGCGGCCTGTCAGTAGGCTGTTGGCGGGGGTGTTGCCGCCTTCCAAATTCCCTGTTTCCAAAATTATTAGGGGATAGTTTAAGTGAACACACCAGTTAAGGTTTAAGTCGGTGATGTTCAGCGCAATGGATTTACCCGCTTGGCCGATTAATTTTTGCTGGCTGGCGGGGTCGGCGCTTAGGGCCAAATTGAGGGCGGCTTCTAGCGTGGCGCGCAGGCTTGCGGCCACCAGTGAATTGTGGGCAAAGCCTTCACTCATGCTTTAAAACCTTTGTGTAATGCCACGATGCCGCCGGTGAAATTTTGTACTTCGCAGCGGTTAAAACCGGCATTTAATATCATGGTTTTGAGGGCGGCTTGGTCCGGGTGCATACGAATACTTTCGGCCAAATAACGGTAGCTGTCGGCATCGTTGGCGACTAACTTGCCCATAAACGGTAATAGATGAAAGGAGTATTGGTCGTACACCTTGGCTAACACGGGGTTGTGGGGTTTGGAGAATTCCAGCACCAACAGTTTGCCGCCGGGTTTGAGCACGCGCAGCATGGAGGCGAGGGCTAGGTCTTTATCGGTGACATTGCGCAGGCCGAAGGCGATGGTGATGCAGTCGAAGTAATTATTGGGGAAGGGCAGGTATTGGGCGTCGGCTTGTACAAATGCGAGGTTATTGACGAGCCCTTGGTCGATGAGTTTGTCCCGCCCGACACTGAGCATGGAGGCGTTGATGTCCGCTAGGATGACCTCGCCTGTGGGGCCTACGATGCGGGAGAATTGCGCGGTTAAATCGCCCGTGCCGCCTGCGATGTCTAATATTTTGTGGCCGCCCCGTGCGCCCGCCGCTTCGATGGTGAGGCGCTTCCACAGCCTGTGGATGCCTAGGGACATCACATCGTTCATTACATCGTATTTAGCGGCCACGGAATGAAAAACGCTGGCTACTTTCGCGGCCTTTTCACCCGCTTTTACGGATTGAAAACCAAAGTGGGTGATGTCGTCACGGTCCATACTCAGCCCTTACGCAAAAACCGCCATTCTAACCCTAAATTGTGTGCCCAGTTGTGCTGGCGTGCGGCTGATTTATTCAGACGAAAAAAAGCCGCAAGCTTTCGATTGCGGCCTTTTGTGTTATGGGATGCGTCAGGTTAAATCTAAATCACCCTGTATTAAAGCAATTTTAGGTAGGGTCATTGGGGGGTGGAAGTCCAAATCCACTAACTTTATATGTTGATCCCCTAAGTTCTGGTAGTGGATTATCCACTCTGAAGTAAGGTCTCCATAAGAGGATAGGGTGTATGTAGGAATTCCTACATGGTAATGGTAAAGATTATGTTTCCTGGCATAAGTTACTTTATTCAACCACTCCGGGTCGTCAGTCGGAACATCCCAGGAGGGTTTATTCCTACCCAGTAAATTACCAGACCAACCATTATTTAGGTATTCCGTGATGAAATAGGTAACTTTATCGGAGTCTGGAAGCTCTTTTGGATACCCCGTGGGGGGCTTTTTACTCTCAAGAGATTGAAATATTTTTACAAAATTGAAGCTAGCGCTGATCTTGTAGGCTATCGAGTCTGACATTCATTAAAGCCTTATAGACTTCCTGTTGGGTCATTGGCCCAGCTAGCGTCAGGGCTACCTTGCTAGAGGGGCCTTCGACGGACTCCACCATTCTATGCAGGTCGTAGTTGACCAAGCTACCATTTTCAGTTTTAACATTACTAGCTTTCATAACCAAAGCCTCTAATAGCTTTATGAGCCTCTGCGCGGCCTCGATTTCTACCATTATAGCCCGTCTTTTGTCAACCAGACTTACCTGCCGCTCTTGCCGCTACGCGTTTGGCGAACCCCGCCTTAGGCGAGGCGGCGGCGTTGGGCCATAAGGCCTAGGGCGCCCAGGCCGAGCAACAACAGGCTGCCGGGTTCGGGTACGGAAACGCTGGTATCGCTCACGATGGCGATGAGGTTATCCAGGCTCAAATCGCCTTCTATCCCGCTGCTGCTGAGTAGGGAAAAGCCGCCGATGCCGGTTGCGGAGCTGACGGTGAAGTTTTGGTAGATGCCGGGCAGGCCGAGCGCGCCGTAGGTTGGTGTGACCGCTTGGCTGCTGAGGTTATTGCCTAGGGCGTCGAAAAATACAATCTCCAGGCTGCTGATGTGGCTGGCTAAATCCAGGCTTAGCAGGCTGATAGAGGCGGCAAAGGGGTCGTTGAAGCGGATGGTGACGTTGCTGTCTGAAGCCGTACCGTCGTTGTCATCCAGCCACAGCCCGTCTGGGTTGTTGTTGCGAAGGGGTATGTAGCCTTCAAGCCCTTGAACCTGGATGTAGTTTTTGGCGTTGGACTGAGCGCCAAACCAGTTGGATTCCCAATTGGCGAAATCACTGAAGTCTTCGAGCAACACGCTGGCAGAGGCTTGTGAGGTAAGTAATGCGGCGGTAATGAGGGCGATTAGTGGTTTCATGGGGTGACTCATATTGTTCGGGAAAATGACAAGTGGGTAACTTTTGTTACAAAGGCCATTTCAATAAGCAATAATATAGCCGTATATTGTTTATCATTTTAAATCAATGGGTTATGTTTTTATTTGGCGCCTAATTAATCTTTTGTGTTAGATAGATCGACAGTTTTTCTGATCGTTTTTTGCGCTGCGCTTGCGCCTTGTTTATCGCGGGGGTGGTGTCCGTTTTTGTGCGCAGTGTGGGTAGTTTATTTTGTTGGTATTGCTGCTCAACACGATAGATCGTACCCAGGGGAGTGGTTGGTTAAGTAGGTCTTGCTGCGGAGAATTATTCTTTTAAACGGCGAGATTGGAGCCGCAAAAGGGTGGATTGTCGCTTCGCTTGCGAATCCACCCTGCGTTTTCTCTAAAATCACACTAACCCGCCTTAAACCTAAAAACCTCAGTTGGATCACCCAAGTCTGCACAACCCCTTAACCCTAGAAACCTCAGTTGAATCACCAAAGTCTGCGCAACCCCTTGGCACGCCTAGCAAAAGTTAAAAATTTTGAACAACCAATAAGGTTGCCCTTCATTTTTAACTTTCACT
>JBEGTZ010000343.1:0-6135 GCA_041179125.1 Pseudomonadota bacterium
CAACCTTATTGGTTGTTCGAATTTTTTAACTTTTGCTAGGCGCGTCAAGGGGTTGTGCAGACTTGGGTGATCCAACTGAGGTTTTTAGGGTAACGGCACCTTGGTGCGCCGTGTTTTATGCGTCGGTGTTATCGGTGTGGCGCACCGAGGTGCGCCCTACGGAAGAATTGTTTAACCTAAAAACCTCAGTTGAACTCTACTGCGAACGCCTAACACTTGAATTTGCAGTGTTTTTTGCTGAATTTTGGCTCACCGTAGTGGTGACTACTGCTTTCACCAAAATTCAGCAAAAAACACTGCAAATTCGGCGTCTTAGTCGCTCTCGCTACGAGTTCAACTGAGGTTTCTAGGTTTAATACGCGTTACACCTTAGATCGGCTCGCTTCTGCATTTCATCGCTAGGCCCTATGGTTTCTAGGTTTGTACACTGTGCAGGATTGCTCAGACGTGCCAATGTGTTTATCCCTTTTTTGTAATCGGCTCACATGACTCTCACCGAACTGCGTTTTATTGTTGTACTAGCCGAAGAACAGCACTTTGGCCGAGCCGCCAGCCGCTGCCATGTCAGCCAACCCACCTTGAGCGTGGCGGTGAAAAAACTGGAGGAAGAGCTGGGCCTAGCCCTGTTTGAACGCGGGCGCAATAAAGTGCTGTTAACCCCGGAGGCTATCCCTCTATTGCACTGTGCGCAGGCGGCACTGGCGCAGGTGCAGGCGATCAAAGACTTAGCCTTGGGCCTTAAAGACCAGCTGCACAGCCCGTTACACCTGGGTGTGCAAACCAGCCTGGGGCCGGATTGGCTGCCCCAGGCGATGGCGCAATTACACCTGCTGGCGCCGCAGATGCCGCTGCACTTAGAGGAAAGCGAACTGCCGAATTTAAGTACCCGCTTAAAAACGGGCGCGCTGGATGTACTGCTTGTGACCCTGCCTTTTAGCCAAGGCGATGTAGTCACCCAGCACCTGGGTGACGAGGACTATGTTTTGCTGTTGCCCAAAAGCCATCCCCTTCAACACCATTCCCAACTGTCTTTGGCTCAGGTGCCCTTGCAGCATCTGCTGTTGCCTGCGGGCGACAGCGCGTTGAGTGATGCCTTGGCGGCGCTGAGTACGCCTGCGCTACCTCTGCGCAATGCACCCAGCGCCCCGGTGAGTTTAGAAATGCTCAAACACCTGGTGGCGGTTAATTTAGCCCAGGCGTTAGTGCCCAAATCTTGTGCGCAAGCGGCGGTGGCCGGTGGTCGTTCAGTGGCCTGGGTGGGGCTGCTCCCCAGCCCTAAACGCCAATTGGCACTGGCCTGGCGGGCTAACTTTCCCCGGCCTAAAGCCATCGAGTGTTTGCGCCGTGCGCTGTTGGCATCTAGCAGCGCATTTTGGGATTTTACGGGTTGGCAAGATCCCGAGTCCGAGCCTCGGATAGTGGATAACCGTCATTGGTAGTAGCCATCTGATGAAGATATTTAGTCTGGTGTTTCTAGGATTATGGGTTCAACCTAGAAACCTCAGTTGAATCACCCAAGTCTGCGCAACCCCTCAGGCAGCATCTAGCAAAAGTTTAAAATTTCGAACAACCCATAAGGTTGCCCTTCATTTTTAACTTTCACTATCTGCATCAATGGCTTACACAGCTTTTTGGCGCTCAACTGAGGTTTCTAGGTTCAAATAGCCTCTAGCCGCCATCTGGCAGCCCTAGTTCCGTCGCTATGTCTGGCGCTCAATTCACCCCTTATGTTCGAGTAGTCGCGTTATGTCACAACTGGGTTCCATTGTAATTCTCGGCGGCGGCACTGCTGGCTGGCTAGCGGGTGCGCTGTTAAGCCAGCACCTGGGGCAAAGCTGCTGCATCACCCTGGTGGAATCACAGGAGCTTGGCACCATTGGCCTGGGTGAATCCACCGTGCCGCCGTTTGTGGGGCTGATTAAAAGCCTCGGCATGGACGAGCGCGAATTTGTGCAGGCGACCGGGGCCACCTACAAACTCGGCATCGAATTTTTGGACTGGCAACACAAACAAACCCGCTATTTTCACCCGTTTGGCAGCCTAGGCGCCCGCATCTACAGCCAGGATTTTTACCAGTGCTGGCTAAAAGCCCGCGCCCAGGGCATTGCCGCGCCCTTACAAAACTTTTCCCCCTGCCAAGTCATGGCGCGGGAAGGGCGTTTTTGGCCGCCCGGTATGGCCCAACACACCCCCATCGGCGGTGCTAATTACGCCTTGCATGTGGATGCCTCCCGCGTCGCCGAAGTGCTCAAAACCTACGCCTTGGCGCGGGATTTAAAGCACCAACAGGGCCAGGTACACAGCGTAAGCCGCCGCGACAACGGCTTTATCCACAGCCTAAAACTGGATACCGGCATTGAAATAGAAGGCGATTTTTTTATCGACTGCACCGGTTTTAAAAGCCTCTTGCTGGATAAAACCCTGGGCGTGGAATTTGAAGATTGGTCCGCGTACTTACCCTGCGACCGAGCGGTGGTACTGCGCGGTGAAGCGCAGAGCGGTGTGGTGCCCTACACCCAGGCCCGCGCCCGCGATAGCGGCTGGAGTTGGCGCATCCCCCTACAGCATCGCACCGGCGAAGGTTATGTATATGCCAGCGCTTTTTGCTCCGACAACAAAGCGTGTGAAACCCTGTTAGCCGGTATCAAACAACCCCTAGAAGCGCCCCGCGTACTGCCGTTTACCACCGGCCATCGGCGCGAGTTCTGGCGCGGCAACTGCCTGGGGCTGGGCCTCGCCGCAGGATTTATCGAACCCTTAGAAGCCACCGCCATCCACCTGATCGCACGCGGTTTGGATTTTTTCCTGCGTTTTTTGCCAGAGGCCAACTGCCATCCCAGCCTAAGTCGCGCCTACAATCAGCGCATGAGTGCCGATTTCCGCGAAGTGCGCGATTTTGTGCAATTACATTATGTAACCAGCCAGCGCACAGACAGCGCATTTTGGCGCCACTGCCAACAACTCCCCCTGGCGGATTCACTACAAGAGCGCATCGAATTATTTAAAGCGCAAGGCCTGGTGAGCGAACAGGGCGACGACCTATTTCGCGCCAGCAGTTGGCAGGCAGTGTTTGAAGGTATGGGCATTCAACCGCGCCACTATTCGCCTAAAGTGGCCCACTTGCAGGAAGCACAACTAAAAGAAGAACTGCAAAAAACTGAGGCTGCGATTTTAGCGATGGTAAAAACCCTGCCCAAACACGAAGCGTTTTTGCGCGGGGATATGGGGTGATCGGGTGATGCCACACGCCCTGTCACGCGCAGAAAAAGTGGTAACTATTCAGCATATTCCGTAGGTCGGACTTTAGTCCGACATCGGGCGTAAGCCCGGCCTCGGAGTATGTGCTGGCGGCAGGTTAAACCCCAAACCGTCCCTTCACCTGCGCCACCAGGTGCTCCCACAGGTGTTTCAGCTGCGGTTTGGGTTCGGCTGAAAACGCCATCGGTCTGCATACTTCCATGGCCGCCAAGCCAATTTTAGCGGTGTACAGACCGGCGCCTATACCTTGGGTTGCGCGCAACCCCACCATTTGCACCGCGCCCAAGCCCAGGCTATCAATGGCATGATCCATCGCCCATTCGCTGGAGCCTGTGCCCATTAAATGGGCCACCACCATTTTTATTAAGCGCAAGCGGCCCAGTACACTGGGGCGCAGGCCGTAGAGTTCGGCGATGCGCGAGAGCATCTGGCCGTTGCGCAGCAGGGACAGCGCCATGTCCAGGCTTACCCAGGGGCTCAAGGCCACCGCCAGCGCCGTTTGGCTGCTGTAGGCGTTGATGCAGCGCAGCGCTTCTTGGTCTAAGGGCGCTAAAAAACCGCGTTCGATGTGGGCGAGTATTTCGCGGTCATCGGCGTAATCAGGGTATTTTTTAAGCACCCCTGCCAGCAGCTCTGCCTGCGGTTTGTCGCGGTAAAACGCCTGTAATGCACTGGTAAACGGCGGGCTTTTGCCGAAGGTTTTGTGGCCGTTCAGCTGTTGCCCCTGCTGCTGAAGCTGTATTAATTGCCGCATCTGCGCCTGGCCTTTCACCATTTGTACCAGGCTGAACCCACACAAGCTGAATAAATAGGTCATCACCATCAGCAACCCCACGCCCAGCAAGGGGTGCAGCTTGAATGCCCAGGTTAACCATTGCATCAGCGGCCAAGCCAGGGCCAGCAACGCCAACAGGCCCGTGGTGAGTAGGGCGGTTTTCAGGCCTTTTAACGGCAGCGCTTCTAAGCGAATGTGCCCGATATTTAAGGCTTTGGGCTGAGCAGTTACGGCTTGCGGGGGTGCGGTTACGGCCTGCGGGGTAAATTCGCAGGCGTCGCGGATGGGTTCCACTTCAATGCGGGTTTGGGGGCTGAATAACTGTGCCTGGCGCAGGGGCGCGTCTTTTTTAGCGGCTTTGTTGGGTTCTTTAGTGTTCGATTCTTGGTTATTAGGTTCTTGGTTTTTAGGTTCAAGGCTCACGGGCAAAAATCCCCTAGCAGGCTGTTAATAAGGCTGTCCATACGGATATGCGGCAGCGCGTCGTGGTTGCGGTAATTTAAGCCCATAGGCGGTGATAAACGCGGCGGTTGCCATTGGCCGAAGGCCTGCCAATGGGCGTCGCTGGGCCAGTTAACCGGCACATTTGGGTGAATAAACCCCACCGTTTTGCCCTCCATGCCCAGGCCCACAATGCCCGCCTGGCCTGCGTATTCCTGCTCCACCGAGGCGCGCACGGCGGCTATGGCTTCAATGTCCAGCGCAGCGCCCGCCTGTTGGCTTTGGGTATAGGCTTTTTTCACCAGCACGCCCAACAACTGCCGCACGGCTTCATGTTCGCTGGCGACTATTTGGTCTATTTTGCTAGCGGCAAACACCACTTTGTCGATTTTGGGCATGGCCCATTGCAGCAAAGGCCAGCTTTTGCCGTAGTTAAAACTCTCGCTGATGCCAGCCAAAGCATCCACCAGCGCCTCGGTAAACTCCGGCCCCTGGTGGAGTGCTTGCAACACGTCCACCAATACCAGCTGGCGGTCCATGCCACTGAATACCTGCTCTACAAAGGGTTTTACCCACTGGCTTTTATAGCGCTCGAAGTTGCGCTGCATCACGTAAAAATAGGAATCCTGCGGCGCCTCGATCAGCTGTGCTTTGCTGTGGCCGCGCAAAAACAAAGGCGCAAACGGCATTTTTTGGAGGTTAAACGCCTGCGGAATCAACACCCGCCCTGGCAGCACAAAACGCAAATCCGGCGCTTGGCTTTCAGCGGTGCGGGCCAAGGCCTCAAAGCGTTCTACCAAATACACCAAGCGCTGCGGTTCGGCAGGTTTGGTGGGGTCAGTTTGCCGCAGGGCGTCTATTTCAGGCAGGTGGCTGTAGCGTTCGAAGCGCGCTTGGCACCAGGTACACCAGTCGATAAAACTCATATCCGCCAGCACCAAATCCATCAACCACTCACCGGGGTAATCCCGCAGCTCCACCCACAGGCTGTACTCCTTCGGCGCCAACACACCACTGCGCGGGCTGCGGGTTAGGGCAATCTCCAGGCGTGCGGCGCTGACATCCACAGTGGACGCAGGCCATTCGCCCAGCGGGCAGGCGAGGTGCTGATAGTAGTGTGGGTAGTCAAAACTGCGCTCAAAACCCCGTGCGCCGGGGTGGAATTTCACCCAGCGAATCCGCAGGCCCAGCGCCGGGCTGAAGCCTGGAATACTGGCGTTTTGGTACTGCATTAATTGGTTGATAAAACTGGTGATGAGTGTGGATTTCCCGCTGCCAGAAAACCCGGTAATACCCACCACCACACGGCGCTCTTGCAGGCGAGCCAAGCCTGCACGCGCGCTGTTGGCCACCTGTTTTAGCGGCCCTTTGGCACGGCTGAGGGTATTGAATAGGCGCTGTGTGTCCCAGCTCATAGAGAACCCCTTAAAAAATGTGGCCCACGCTGGCTAAATTTGCGCGGAAAGTCAACCGCTGGGGCGATGTCATAGGTCGTAGGGTGCCCCTTGCATTTCCGATACCGCAAATTCTTCACTGAATGATCCTAGAAACCTCAGTTGAGCGCCCAAAAGCTGTGCAAGCCATTGATGTGAATAGTGAAAGTTAAAAATGAAGGGCAACCTTATTGGTTGTTCGAATTTTTTAACTTTTGCTAGGCGCGT
>JBEGTZ010000344.1:0-5225 GCA_041179125.1 Pseudomonadota bacterium
GGCGGCAATAATAGATTCTATTTCGCCCAGTTCGATGCGATAACCTAAATATTTAATTTGTGTATCCATGCGGCCTAAATATAAATAATTCCCCTCAGTGTCTACACGGACTAAATCGCCAGTGCAATATAGGGAATCTTTAAATAAAGACACATGTGGGTTTTGAATAAATGCCTGCTGCGTGCGTGTTTCATCGCCTAAATAACCATAAGAAACCGAAAGACCGCGCACCAGTAATTCGCCTTCGGTACCGGCAACTGGGTTTCTAATAATGTCGCCGCTTTCTGTGCGGATGAGTAATTCCATATTGGGGCGGGCTTTGCCGATGGAGATACTGGTGCAATCGGCTTGGGGGCAGGTTTTGATCGTGTAATAAGTGCAGTCAACGGTGATTTCTGTTGGCCCGTACATGTTGGTAAATTGCACATGGGGGTATAACTTCATCCACTCGGCCAAAACCGCCGGGGGCAAAACTTCGCCTGCGGCGAGCAAATGCCGTAGTGCAGGGAAGCTATCAGTTTTTAACCGGCGCGATTTAAGCAGCATGGTTAACACCGAGGGCACGCAAAAAAATACACTAATTTTTCGCTCGCTTAACCATTTTACTAAAAATGGCAGTACGGCATTTATTTCTTCATGTACTAAGTGCAGCGTGGCACCGGCTTTAAATGCGGTATAAATATCAAAGGTGGAGTTATCAAAATACAGGGGTGCGTGGTTTGAAATTTGATCCTCAGCGGTTATTTTGTAGGTATCAACACAAAAATCGATGTAATCAATAATCGCTTGGTGTGGAATCATCACCCCTTTGGGTACGCCGGTAGAGCCTGATGTAAATAATACATAAGCTAAGTCGATCGACAGGTTTTTATAATCAAGCGGTGATGTATCCCCGCCAGAAAACGCATCCACGTTAATAATGCGAATATCACTGTGTGCAAGCCATGCGGTGGCCTGCGCACAACTTGCGTTATCAACAATAATCACGCGGGCATTACAGGCTTTTAATATGGACTCTAACCGTTGTGCCGGTGAGTTAACGTCAATGGGAACGTAGGCGGCATCGGCTTTTAAAATACTTAAAAATGCTTTTACTGAGTTCGCGCTTTTTTTCATAAAAAACGGCACCAGCGTGCCAGCACCCACCCCCGCCTCTTTAATATGGCGTGCAAAAGCATTGGAGAATTGCTCCAGCGCGCTGTAGGTGAGCACCACATCATCACAGGTGACAGCAGGTTTGTTGGGGTATTTTTGTGCGCTTTGGGAGAAATACTGTTGAACAAGATAGGTCATGGAGGATTCCCTCTGAATTGTGTTCGTGCGTCTATAAGGTGTTTGGCGTTTATAAGTTTTTCTCGCCGCCGCGTGTAAATTTTTCTTTAATAAAGGCCAGAAATTCTTGGCGGTGTTTGTAGCGAGAAAAAGTATGGTTGGCGCCGGAAAATATTTTTACCTGAATACTGCCTTTTGCCCGCGCCGTTTTTAATGTGCGTTTTGCTTGCGCATTAACAAGGTCTACACCGGGGTCATTTGAGGCGACTAATAAACTGATGGCAATTTTAGCGCGGATAATCCGCAGTAAATCTCTGGAGAGTTCGGTGTGGTTATTAAGCACTACTTCGTTAATGTATTTTATCCAGGTGTTTATTATTTCTATAGATTGTTTTTTTACAAAATTTAAAATGTAACCTACGGATGCCTTGCCGGAGAGCAATTTTAACCATTTTTTGGGGTCGCGCATTGAGCTGGCGTAATATTTGGAGTCTTGTGCGGTTTGAATGTTATCGGGTGTTTCCAGCGACATGCCATCTTCCCAGTAAAAGGCTAAAGGATTGATGACGATTATCTCGCTGATGTTTTCAGCGGATGAATTTAAGGCGCTGTGGAATGCACCATGCGCGCCGGAGCATATTCCCGCAATAATAAATTTTTGCGCCAATCCTTCTGTTTTACAATAATTAATTGCTGTGGCTAAGTTGTTTTGTGTGGTGGGCTGGTAGGGGTGGTTTTCCCGTTCCAAATTAGGTTTAAAACTATCGCCCAGGCCAGTTAAATCTAAGCGTATACAGGCTAATCCGGCCTCGGCAATGGTGCGCGCCATGAGGGTGTAAATGCGGTTGGGGCCAACGTGATGCACGGAGCCTGAGTTTAATAAAATAACCAGTGGCCGCTCGGCATTAAAATGTGCAGGCTGGCTTAAAATGCCAAATAAATGTTTCTGCTGTGCTTTGTTTTCGTACTTATCGTACCAAAGCCCCTGTTCTTGAATGCCATTGGCGAGGGTGATCTCTGACGACTGTGTTAAATGCGCAGCGTGTGGGGCGGTGTTAATTAATTCAGGGGAGTGCGCAGTTGTAATTTCCCGCGTTAACCATTTGGCGCTGGCACTGAGCGTGGCGAAGGGTACAAGAGTATCCTGCGGGACTACCAGCATATCCTCGTAGCCTAAGTGGTGTTGTACTTCAAGCGTATTACCTTGTTGGGTAAGCCAATGAATATAGTCGTCGCTTTTGCAGCCCTCTGTTTTGCACATACACAACACCTGCGTGTGTGCATCTAAAGGGTTGTCTAACAATGCAATGGTTTTGAGCGCCTCTGCGGTGGCATCGGACATTAAAAAACCGGCAAATTCGGTGTAACCCGTATTAAGGTCGGCAGGATCCGCACCAAAATTGGCAAGCGCCTGTAATTCACGTAGGTAGCGGCGCCCTTGCACAATCGGCTCCCACACAATGAGGTGTTTGGGTTTTAGTTGTGCTGCGGCCAGGTGTGCAAGTGTAGCGCCCATGCGCAAACCGGCCAGACACAATTCGTATTCTGGGTAGGCGGTTTGAACCTGTTGTGCGAGGGAAATTATGTTATTAAGCCAAACAGGTAAAAGATTATCCGGTAATTCACAACCACTGGAATCCCCTGTGCTGGCGTAATCAAAACGAACCACAAAACAGCCCGCAGCGGCCAATTGATCCGCCCAGTGTTGGTAGGTGCGGTGGCTGTGGGTGTACTCATAACCCATTGGGCTACATAAAATAACTGCTATTTTTCGCCCTGTTCCTGTTTGGGGAACATGCTGCCAGGTAAACAGTGCGTGCTCTGCGGTGTGTGTATAGCCAAAATTGCGCGCAACATTTGGGGTGCGGGGCGAAAATACAAACTTCGATGCAGGTGATAAGTGCGGTGTATTTAACATCGGATGCGCACCGCGTCTTGAAGATTAATAGCTTCTAAATAACCTTTAAGTTGTTGCGGCTCCAGGGGTGAATGGCTGCGGGCAGTAATGTATGTTGGGGTGTTAGGCGCAAGATGAAAATAATTATTGGATAAATCAACGTTGGGCACATCCAATTTTACCCACTGTAATAATGTGGCGCTTTGAATTTGAATGCTGTATTCACACGGGCCGAGTTTTTCTGTGTGTATGGCTATATTTTTATGCGCTGAGCGCGGTAAAAATTCGCGCTTGGGGAAATAAAAATCCTCGCTAATGACATTTTTATTATCATCTAAAAGCCTCGCATGAATGACCCGGTGTTGAATGGGGCCAAATTTAAAGCTGTGTGGTAAATCGGTAAAATAACCGATTACGGTATCGGCCAATAGTGTTGTTTGGCTGCGTGCTGCGAGTTGTACCGTGTGGCTGGCCGAAATAGTTTCAACATCCAATTCTGAATACCCGTGAATTTCCAGTTGCCAGGTGTGGTCTTGTGCGGTTTCGTTAATTATTTCCACCATTAAACCGTTTAACCCACGATTGATTAAAAACACCGCACAGGGTTGGCTGGCACGTTTCCAAGTGTAATAAGTTGATTTGGGGCGGCCTAAGCTATCGATTAAACCCCAGCCTGCACCCAGGTAAAAATCACGCCAAAAAAACATCAAAGCCCCTTGGCAGGGTGTGAAGGATGAGCGCCACAGTGCCAATGTGTGTGCGATCACCTCGGCGGTTACAACACGGGAATATTCCAAATAACGCGGTGTGTCGTAGGCGCGCAAGGGTGTGGCATCCACACCGTAAAGTTCTTTTAAATAATAATCGCGCACATCTTCAAAATCATATCCGGTGGCCGCCATGCGGGGCACAAATTGCTTCCACAGTGGGCTGTGTGTGTAGGGTAATTTACCTTCAAATAAACGCTCTAAATTACTCGCTTCAGGCACGTTGGAAAACGCTAAGCATTCGGTGGCAAATTTAACTTGGGCGGTTTCTGCATCCACTAAGGGCTGTCGATATGCGCCTACGCCATAATAATGGCTGGTGCCTATGTGCGGTAAAAAGGGTAAATCCCCATCGCAGGGCGAGGATACAAAATAAGGAATATTCGGGTGTAATTTGGCGATATGCTGCGGAAGTGTTTGATCAAAAAATTCATTGGCGTAGGCATTTTTGGGCAGGCCTACCATCGCCGCTTGCATTTGAATTTCATTGCTGCCGCAGTAAGCGGCTACGCAGCAGTGGGCTGCATTATGTGTAATGTGATGCCGTACTTCGCGCTCAATGAGTGTTGCAAAATCTGGGTCTTGGGTGGGGTAATCCATGTTGGCAAACATAAAATCTTGCCAAACTAAAATACCTAATTCATCGCACAGGTTAAAAAAAGTTTCTGTTTCGTACACCATAGTGCCATTGATGCGCAGCATGTTCACACCGGCATCCCGCGCTATTAATAACTGTTGCCGCAAGTCGCTTTGGGTGGTGGATAAACTTTGGATATTATCCGTCGTCCAGGTGGCGCCACGGGCAAAAATGGTTTGGCCGTTGAGTTTAAATTCTAAGCGCTTGGCATCCCGTGTTAATTCCAGCGCTTTAAACCCCAGTGCGCCCAAATTAAAACTATATTCTGTGTCGGCTACTTCAAGGCTGAGCCTGCTGGGGAGGCGCGTTGGCGCCCCGTGTGTGTGTGGCCACCACAGGGGAGTAGTGCCTACTTCGGCGTTTATTTGGGCGCAAAATTGGCCGGGTTCTAAGGCGGTAAAGTCCAGCGCTAATTGATGTTCACCCACATGCAGTAGCGCGTTATGCGGCGCGCTGGCCGCTTCAATGACTAGGCGCGCCGATACCCAGCCTTTGTGGTTGTGGTAATGGGGGCAGAGGTATTTATCGCGCAAAAAAACCGGGGGTTTTTGATAGCAGGTGATGGCGCGCCAAGGGCCAACCACCGGCCAGGGCTGTGTCCAGCCGTACATACGCCCAAGCAAACTGGTGCGAAACCAGCGCAATTGTTGTT
>JBEGTZ010000345.1:0-12884 GCA_041179125.1 Pseudomonadota bacterium
CATCAAATCCGCCGCCATTTTGCCCAACTGGGCCACCCATTGCTGGGCGATCCGCGTTACGGTACAGGCAATGCCCATGCGGGCGGTTTACAATTGGTGGCCAGCCAATTGGAATTTATCGACCCTATTTCCCAGGCGGGGGTAAACGTTACCCTGTCGGATGAGTTTTGTTTGTTTTAACCATTAGGGCACCTCCGGAAATCCACTTTTCGCGCGCTCGCTTCGTTATTTTCGTACTCAGTCGGTCATTTATACCGCATAAACTCTCTCCCTTCGTGCGAAAATGCCTTGCGATCATCACGAAAATTGAATTTCCGGAGGTGCCCATTAATTTTTAATGCATTTTTAGTGAGAATCACTATGTCCTACGACCCCAAAAATATGAATTTTAAATCCGTAACTTACCAAGCATTAAATCCCGGCAATAATTTAATTGTACTCGGTGCGGTACACGGTAATGAGGTGTGTGGCACCCAGGCGATTGCACGCGTTATGGCTGAAATTGACCAGGGCAAAATAATTCTGCGCCAGGGCAAAATTACATTTGTGCCTATCACCAACCCTTTGGCCTATGCCAAAAAAGAGCGCTCCGGCGATCGCAATTTAAACCGCAATTTATTTCCAACCAGCACCCCACAGGATTTTGAAGACCATATCGCCAATTGGTTGTGTCCGTTATTGGCGCAGCATGATGTGTTGCTGGATTTACACTCATTCCACACACCGGGTTTGCCGATGGTGATGATAGGGCCTGAAAATAATTCAGGCAGTTTAGAGGCCTTTAAATTCGCCGAGCAGGAAAATGCCTTGGCGCTGCGCTTAGGTGTGAACCGGTTTGTTGATGGCTGGCTGGACACCTACGCCAAAGGGGTAGCGCGCCGCCAAACCCTGCAAGCACAGGCCGATCGCCAGCATTTACTCAATACCGATGTGCGTTATGGCGTGGGCACCACCGAATATATGCGCGAGCAAGGCGGCTATGCGCTCACGTTAGAATGCGGCCAGCACGAAGACCCACAGGCGCAGGATATAGGCTATCAAGCCATTCTTAACACGTTGATATTTTTAGGGTTTATTGATGGAGCCGCCCCGGCTGCCGTGCAAGAAAGGCAGTCTTTACGCCTCTATGAAGTGATTGATCGCAATGCGCCGGGCGATCAATTTATTCGGGAATGGAAAAGTTTTGATGAAATTAAAACCGGCACACAAATAGGCACACGCGCCGACGGCACGAAGGTGTGTGCCGACAGCGACGGTTTTATTGTATTTCCCAACCCCAAGGCACAGCCGGGGCAAGAGTGGTTTTATTTGGCGCGGCCTACGGGTCGGTTAAATACTTATTCATGAAGAAAGCATTACTTGTTCTGGCATTTTTTGCCTTGGGATAGCGGTCTTGGAAGTATTCTTCTCGGATCGAGTTTCTGGGTCATTCCAGGACTATGACGCTATGGAGCAGTCTGGCATTTTTGAGTCGGGTTGGTTGCCCAGTTATCTGCCAAGGTCTGCCCATGACATCCAAGAGTCACACGACATTGATACAAATTACGTTGAAGCTAGTTTCCAATTTGACATCGGTGATACCGATTCAATTAAATCAAATTGCACGCTTGCTAGTGAGACCAATGAGGTCACAACCTATGCCTGTGGTATCTACGAGATCGAGCTTTTCAAGGGCGGTAGAGGTGAACTTCGTAGTAAATATCGTTAAGAATCTGTAACCATTCAGCACATTTTCTATTTTCGTACATCATCCCCGCGTAGAGGCGCGATGAATCGCGCCTCTACGCGGTGAAATGGTGCGGACTTTATCTGCTAGGTTTAGCGGCAGCGGTAAGCCAAAAACGATTGTTTGCCATCGGTGATTTCACTTTCCGGGGCGATGGTGTCGGCTTTGAGTATCACGGCTTCGTTTTTCGCCATTGTGATCAGCTCGTTTTGCACGGTTTTCGCGTCGCGGGACAGCAGGATGACTTTGTTGACGGTTTCCACTGAAACACGGCCAATTTTGCGGCAGCTTTGGACTTGTTCGGGCTGTAAATAGGCGATGGCTTGGCCTCGGGTGGTGGGTGTTACCCAGGCGCAGCCGGTGATGAATACGCATAAAACTAACGTTGTACCTAGTGCTTTCATGGTTTATTCCTCTTGGGTGGGGGCTGATTCTAGGCTGTCGGCAGCGCTGTCTTCACTGTCGTCGGCATCTGGGTCATCAGTGTTTTTGTCGTAGGGTTTATAGGTTTTTTCGGCGGCTTCGGGCAGGGCATCCCAGGGCGTGGGGCTGCGCCACTGTAGGGCTGGCTCCACCAGTACATGGCTGTAAGCGGGTATCGGATGGAAGCGGGGTTTTTTATCCAATAGGTTGCCAAGCCCGGAGCCGAGCACCAGTAGAGGTGCCAAGGCCGCTAAAAGTGCCCGTATTTTGCTGGAAAGCCGGGTGCTAAAACTTAAGGCCAAGTACAGCGCGCCAGCCAGCAGCCCCGCTTGTAAGCCCCGGTTTAACCAGTCGGTGGTGGGCCTGCTGAGGTTAAAGTTGTACATCATCCAGGCCTGAATAAATTCCCACACCACCCAAATAGCCAAGACACTAAACGATAACCCCAGGTGGAATCGAAAGCGGCCATGCTGCACCAGGCCTTTGCCCAACAGCGCCCACAAGCTGCTGAGGGTTATCAGGCCGAGCAGCCCGTAAAAGGCATCGTGCCCCCGTTCCAGCCAGCTGACGCCTGTGGGGCGGTCCAAATATTGGCCCAGCACATCCAGCCCCAGTGCCAATGTAGCTACCAGTAGAATCAGCCCGGCATGACCGAAAAACCCGGTGATGGCGTCGTCCCGCGCGATGGACAGTGCCGGTGGCAGCGGATGCAAATGGTGGTAAACCCGCAGATAGGTTTTGCCGAGCAAAAGCGTTTGGCCGGATTCAATGGCGCGCTCGCTGATGACGCGGTGTTTTTTGCGCTTGCCATCCAGCCACCAAAGGCCGTTTTTGGCGCCGCGATCTTTGATGCGCAGCTGGCCGCAGGCGGGGTCGCAGCTGAGGGTGCAGTGCTCGGCCTCCATGTAGGGGTCGGTGAAGATCATGTCTGCGGTGAAGCTGCGGCCCAGGGTAATCTCGCATCCCTCAAAGCGCTGTTGGTGCAGTACATGGCCGTTGGGGTCGGTGTGTTGGATGATTATTGCCACTGCATTTGCTCCTTAAAACGCGCCAAAAACCGCAGGGAAGCCTCTTGGGTGACACCCGCCAAGGTGTAGTGATCCATCGCCACCTCGTGGCTGCGATCGCTGGTGACGCCAATATAAAACACGTCAAAAAGCCCTGGCAGTTGTTTGTAGGGCCGGGTGCAATAGCTGATGCGTTTGCTGCCGCCTTGCGGGGTGCGGTACCAGTTGTCGCTGCACGTAAAGTTGCCTGCATGTACCTTGGCCACCTGGTTGCCCGGCGCGGCGTTGGACGTGTTGCGGGCCATGTAGCGGTAGACACTGCTGGACGGCCAGCCGGGGGCGGCGAAGTAAAAAAATTCGTATTCTATAAAGCCGGTGGAAAATTTATCGCTTAAAAACAATTGGTTATTGGAGTTGCACCCTCGCGACACTTCCAAGCTGCCCTGTTCTTTTTTCTCATCGCTGTTGCCCCAGCATTCCACCCAGGGCACTGCTTTGGCGAAGATATTCACCTTGCCCATAGGCTCTGGTTTCCATTCTTGCGCCAGCAGTTGATCCAGCAGGGTGGTGGTATGGGTTTGGATTTGCTCGGCCATATCCGTTAACAGCGGTTTATCCAGTGGCTTTTGAGCTTTTTCGATCAGTGTTTGCAGGTAGTGGCCGGGCACTAAAAAACCAATCTGGTTGCCCGCTGTGGCCACATTCACGCCAATCACCTGGCCGTCGCCGTTCACCGTGGGGCCACCGCTCATGCCGGAGTTAATGGCGCCGCTAAAGTGAATTTGCTCCACCGGGCTGTGCTCCACCAAGCCATTGTAATTGCCCACCACAACGGTCATGCCGATGTCGTGGGGGTTGCCGAGGGAGTAGAGCACCTCGCCTTTTTGCGGGGGATGTTTGGCGATGCCAAGGGCGTCGCCGAAGGCTGCATTGCCCTCCAGTGCCAGCAGGGCTAAGTCGTGTACGGCATCCACGCGCACAATCGTAGCCACCTGCGCCTTGCCGCCCAGGTCGATTTCGATGCGGTATTTATCCGGCTCCATCACCTTGTGGGACACCACATGGTAGTTGGTAGCCACCAACTTGCCATCGCCCACCACAAACCCCGAGCCTAATGCGGCGCGGCTGCCGGAGCGGTTTTCCATGATGCGAATTTGGTAGAGGGAGGGCGCGTAACGGGAGTAAACCCCATCGGCAGTGGCCGCGCTGGCGTGGTTGCCGCAGAGGGCAAATAGCAACCAGTAAAACAGCGGCAATCCTAGTGATCTCATAGAGGTGGGGCCTTGATCTGAACAGACTGCGCAGCATAGCGCGAAATGGGCGCAGGCTCTAAATGCACGGCGGAAAATTATCGAACCCGTGGCGCAAATTTAGCCCATGCTAGACTGCCCGCTTTTGGCTGCCCACGTATGATCCTAGAAACCTCAGTTGGATCACCCAAGTCTGCGCAATCCCTTGGTATGCCTAGCAAAAGTTAAAAATTCGAACAACCAATAAGGTTGCCCTGCATTTTTAACTTTCACTATTCGATACCCGTGGCTTACACAGCTTTTGGGCGCTCAACTGAGGTTTCTAGGTTTCAACTAAACCTGCGCCAGTGAGGTATTTAGCATGACCACTCCGCTTAGCGATGGTTCTTTTAGCCATCTAAAACCCGACACGGTTCTGGCCGCTGTGGAATCACAAGGCCACTACTGCGACGCCCGGATTTACCCACTTAACTCCTACGAAAACCGCGTTTACCAAGTGGGCATAGAAGACGCCCCCGCCCTGATCGCAAAATTCTACCGGCCCGCCCGCTGGCGGCCCGAGCAGATTCGCGAAGAGCACCAATGGAGCCTGCACTTAGCGCAGAACCAAGTGCCGGTGGTGGCGCCATTAGTTCATGCCGGGGAGAGCCTGTTTAGTTATCAGGGCTATTATTTCGCGCTCTACCCGCGCAGTGCGGGCACGCCGGTGGCGCTGGATGATGAAGACCACCTGTATGCATTGGGGCAAGCGTTGGGGCAGTTACATCAACAAAAATCCGCACTGTTCACCCAGCGCAGCACCCTTAACCCCCAGAGTGACGGCGGTGCCAGCCGGGATTTTCTGCTCAGCAGTGCCTTCTTACCTAAAACATTAAAAGACGACTACCAAGCCCTTAGCGATAAACTGCTGGCGGCTATTACCGAACGTTTTAGCCAAGTGAATTATCACCTGCGCCCGTTGCACGGGGATTTCCACATTGGCAACGTGCTTTGGCAGAACGGCCCTTGGCTGGTGGATTTTGACGATGCCCAAAACGGCCCTGCCGTGCAGGATATGTGGATGCTGCTGAGCGGCAGCGTGGCGGCGCAGCAACAGCAACTCGCCCAGGTGTTAGAAGGCTATGAAGAATATTGTGATTTTGATACCCAAGAATTAAGCCTGATTCCAAGCCTGCGCGCATTGCGTTTGATGAACTACAGCGCGTGGCTGGCCCGTCGCTGGCAAGACAGCGCCTTCCCCAAAGCCTTCCCCTGGTTTAATGGCGAAGGGTATTGGCAGGCGCATTTAAAACAATTAAGCGAAGCACTAGAAGACATCAAACACACCCGTTACCACCGAGGGCAACCCCTGTGAGCTGCCCGTGAGCCTGTGGTATTTGTACATGGTGCGCAGCAAGGATGGCAGCTTGTACACCGGTATAACGCAGGATGTGCCTAAGCGTTTTGCCCAGCACCAAGCCCAAGGTGCCCAGTGCGCCAAATATTTAAAAGGCCGCGCACCGTTGGAATTGGTGTACCAGGAACAGGTGGGTGATAAATCCCAAGCCTTGCGGCGGGAATATGCGGTGAAAAAACTGCCCAAAACAGCTAAAGAACAGATGGCACTTATGCCTAAAAACTTCAGCTAAGCCTAAAAACCCCAGCTGAGGTTTTTAGGCTGTAAAAACAAGGCTAAACCTAAAATACAAACCGCGCACCCACACTAAAGGTATCGGCATTCAGGTCGATTTCACTGCCCTCAACGTCAAAATTAAGCGGGCAGTAGCGGTAATCAAAGGTGACAAATAAATTATCCACGGCATTAAATTCAAAACCCAGGGTGTAATTAAAATCCTGGTCTTGAATTTTATCTAGGGTTTCGTTGTTGTAACTGCTTTTTAGCTCGTAATCTAACAAGCTAATTTTGGCGTACAAACCAAAAGTGTCGTCTAGGGGGAGTGATAAAACCAGCGAGTAATTAGCGCCGGAAATATCTGTGTCGATGGTTTCATAGCGGCTGGGGTGGTAATCAAAACTGCCGGGGTCCGTAAAGGCAAGCTCCACACCAATAAATTCTGAAAATTGATAACCGCCATAAATTTCAAAAGCAGTACCCTCTGATTTAGGTTCATCATCCCAAGTGCTAAGCCCTGCTGAGCCACCAAAATAAAAATCGGCAAAACAGGGCGCACAAATAAATGCGGCGGTGGCAATTAAACTATTTAAGCGGGTTTTAACGTGTTTCATTGCAATACTCCAGTGGTGGCCGAGGACGCCTCTAATGTGCGTGTGCCGAGCTGAACGCGGGCTGAAATACCCGTATAAGAAAACGCACGGAATCAGAGTTTAAAATTATCGCTTTCTAAATCATAACGTTTGCAAATTTTATAAAAATCCGACCGGTTGCGGCCCGCTAAAATTGCGGCCTGGGCCATATTGCCCTGGGTGGCTTTTAATAGGCTTATTACATAATCCCGTTCAAATTCTTGTTTGGCTTCGGTGAGGGGTTTTACGTCGCTGCGGTTTAAATCAGGGATAGCATTTTCAATTAATAAGGGCGAAATCATGGCGCTGGTGGACAGCGCATAGGCCTGTTCAATCACATTTTTAAGCTGCCGCACATTGCCCGGCCAGTCGTAGGAAAGCAATAAAACCAAGGCTTGTGGCGCCAGTTGTTTGCTGGCCTGTTGGGCCAGTATTTCTGGGGTTGTTGTTTCTTGAGGCTTTGTTTCTGGATGTTTGATTTCTTGATACTTGATTTCTTGGTTTTTGGCCCCCTGGTTTTTAGCCAACTCTTCCAAAAAATTATTCACCATTAATGGAATATCTTCCATGCGCTCGCGCAGTGGGGGGACTTTTAGGTTGACTACGTTAAGGCGATAAAATAAATCTTCGCGGAATGTTTTGTCTTTGATGGATTCGGATAAATTTTGGTGGGTGGCGGAAATAATGCGCACATTAATAGGCCGGTCTTTGGTGCCGCCCAAGGGGCGCACGGTTTTTTCCTGTAATACCCGCAATAATTTGGTTTGTAATATCAGCGGCATATCGCCAATTTCATCTAAAAATAAAACGCCGCCATCTGCCGCCACAAACAACCCTTCGTGGTCGCGGGCGGCGCCGGTAAAGGCGCCTTTTACATGGCCGAATAATTCCGACTCTAAAATTTCCCCCGGCATGGCGCCGCAATTAATCGCCACAAACGGTTTTTCACTGCGGTCGCCATAGCGGTGCAAACTGCGCGCAAGCACTTCTTTACCCGCGCCACTTTCACCGCTAATTAAAACGTTAACATCACTGCTAGCCAGCAGTTTGGCCTGGTCGATGAGTGTGTGCATTTTGGCGCTGCGGGTGCTGAACAAGGCCTGCCATTCGCCGTGGGGTACATTCACGCGGCGGCTGAGTTGCAACGCTTGGTTGATGGTGGTGAGCAGTTCGTCTTTATCGGGCGGCTTGGTTAAAAAAGAAAACACACCTTTTTGTGTGGCACTTACCGCTTCACGAATAGAACCTTGGGCGGTAAAAATAATTACCGGCAGGCTCGGCCATTGGGTTTGAATGCGCTCGAATAAGGCCAAACCGTCCATGTGTTCCATGCGCAAATCGGTGATCACAAGATCGGGCAACTCTTTGTTTAAGCATTCCAATGCCTCCGCGCCGGATTGCGCCGTGGTGGTAATGCAGTTGCAGGCCTGCAAGCGGTAGGAATACAGGGTGAGCATACTGGGGTCGTCATCGACCAACAAAACGCGCGCTTGGGGCATGGTATTTCCTTAGGGGGGCGACTGTGGTTTTTGCTTGCGGGAATCCAGTGTTTCTTCGATTTCGCCAATCCCTTTGATGGTCTCCTTGTAGGAACCTTGGAGTTTACTGAACTCGTCTTTTTGCGTTTGCAGGGTTTGGCGCAGCTCGGCGTTTTCGCGGGCGCTCTCCTGCGCGCGCGCGCTGAGTTGGTTGATGGCGCGCTGTTCGCTGCGGAGCAAATCGAACAGTGCGGCGTACTCGGCAGGCCATTCACCTAAATTCACCAGATGATTCAGCACTTCACCCATAAGCCCTGGGGTGTTGGCCGGTTCACAGCTGGCCAACATTAGGCCGTCCAGTTTTTCTTCCAGCGCGGCTACCGCTTCTTTTTGCGAATAGCCAACGCCTTCTTTCTGAGCATAGCCAACAGCGTCCTTACGAAAAATGAATATTTGGCTGCGCAACCCGCGTATTTGCTCTGCGCGCAGGGTTTTTTCTTGCCCGCATAGCGCCAGGCGCTGGGCGAGTAATTCGTGCAGGCTCCGCTGTGGATGCAGCACCGAGTGGGACGAAGAGGCCGCGCCCAATGTAGGCAAAACACTGCAACCGCTTAAAATGCTCACCAGCAGAACAACGCTGCTGCAAACAAGGCCGCTAGCAACGGCTCGGTTAGGTGGTGGGTGGTTCATGGTAAATCTCGGGGTTTTGCGGAATGCGTACGGTAATCCGTGTGCCTTTTTTTAGCGTCGAACTGATTTTTAAGGTGCCGCCGAGCATTTTGATGCTGGCGTCCACAATCGCAAGCCCCATGCCACTGCCTTTGAGCGGCCCGTGCCTGCGGGCGCGGCCCTGGTGAAACGGTTTAACGATATGTTCCAGTTCATCATTGCCAATACCGGGGCCGTTATCCGCAACGCTCAACCACCAGCCGCGCGGCTCCTCACCCCAAGTGAGCGCGACTTTACCATGCTCGCCGGAAAAATCATGCGCATTGGATATTAGGTTAGAGAGAATCATCGAGATGATGTGTAAGTCGGTATACACATAAAAAGGCTCGCTCGGCAAAAGCCATTGGCATCGGCTGTCGGGGCGGCTATCGGAAACTTTACTGCACAGTTTTTCACTCACGGCATGCAAGTCAATACGCTGTAGCTCCGCCACCAATCCCTGTGTTACCGCGTTGTAGTTCAGCAGCTGCTGGATGAGTTCGTGCAGGCTGCCTGCGTTGTTCAGCAGGATGCGGATAACCTCCGTTTGCCCCGGTGTGGCGGGGCCTAACAGCTGTTCGTTCAGCAGCCGGGAGGCTTCGGTAATGGCGGCCAAGGGTGTTTTAAGCTCGTGGGTTATATGCTGCAAAAAAGCCTGTTTTTGCCGCTCGTTCAGCACTAACCGCACGCGCATCCACTCTAAATTTTCACCCAAATCACGCAGGTCTTTCGGGCCGTCAATGGCGATAGGATCTTGCCACTGTGCATGTCCCAAGGCGTGAATCGCCGCTGCCAATCGCCGCAGGGGCGCACCCACCGCAATCACACTGAGCGCCACCAACAATAAACTGCCCGGCAACGCCAGAATCCCAATCACCCCAAGGCGTTTTAGAACCCGGTTAAAACGCGCTTCAGCCTGGTTGAGCTGTTCCACATTATAAGAATCCCAAAACGCCACCAGCTGATCGCGCTGATTTTGCAGCGCGATTAATTGCTCGCCCAACGCCGCAGCATCGCCCTCGGCCATAGGCAATAGCGCACGGCTGACCGCTAAAAACGCGTCGGTTGGATTAAGTGGATCGGGGGCCGTCAGGGCGTGTTGCAATTTGGCAACATCCGCCTCCAGCAAGGTTAAATCGTTCTGCAGAAAGGTGAGAAATTTGGGGTTGCGCAGCAAGTTGTACTGCCGAGCGGAACGCTCAAGGTCAGTGACTTTCTCCAAAATAGTCGCCTCAATGCGGCCAACCCGCTGCAAATGGGCCACCAACAGGCGCTGTTCCTGAGATTGGTTATAAATAGACCAGCCGCCATATAACACCGCAGCGCTTAAAGGCAGCAGCGCCAACAGCGTGGCACCAACCCACTGATGTGTGAGCCGAAGCCGATTTAGGCACTTACGCAGCACAAGTAACGCTCCAATCAGGGGGCGAAAATTCTAGCACTTTTTACCAGTGGCAAATAAGCAACACGCCAACACTATGATTTAGTTGCTGTTTTTTATCTGCCTGGGCTATTTGTTGCCAAATGGCAACAATAAAGACGCGAAGAAGGCCAATAGCCGGTGCCATTTTTAATTAACATATTGATTTTAAATGTTTATTTTTTATTGGGTTTGTTTTTGCTACCTACCTCGGGCTGGTTGTCCTATCCGCTAACTCTAGAATTTTTTAGGTTTCTTACGAATTTTTAGGTTTGCTTAGGTTTTAGGGGCTTGCGGGAAGGTTAGTTTTTCCCAGTGGTCAAGCGGTTGTCGTGTCTTATTTATACGGGGTAAATAAGGTGCTTCTGACGCTTGATTACTGAGGAAAGACTGATCTTCCCGCAGGCTCTTTTTTAATTAACGGCTTTTTTCGCTGAAGGCGTCTTTCTTGGCTGAAGGCTCTTTTAAGCTGAAGGCTCTTGTTCGCTGAAGGCTCCTTTCAAGCTGAAGGCTCTTTCTTAGCTGAGGCACTCATTAGCTCACGCCAAGACCACAGACCACAATTAAGTAAGCCACAATCAAAACCGTTCGATGTTTGAACTTACCTGTTTTTGCCACCCTCGCAAGAGGTCAACTGAACTTTTTAGGTTCACCACTTAAGGTTTTTAAGTTAAATGATCAATCGAACAGATTTTTTTGCGTTGTTATTTTTTCAAATCGCTGTTACCTCAGCCCTGGCTGCGGTTGTGGCAAAACGTAACTGTACGCACTGCGAAAGTCGCACCATTCAACCTTCTGTCGCGCATCAACTGGTCGCGGCGGATCATTAACCTAAAAAACCTCCATAACGCGTGTTACAAAAGCCGCTGAGGTTTCCGGTTAGCTCTTCTTTATGTGTGTTTTAGCGCCGCGAGGCGCTTTTTTTTCGGCGTATTTTTAGCGAATCTACCGCAGTGGCCTATCATTGTTTAGTGTGTCAGGAGAATTACACTATGAGCTTTGATCAGTTATTCGAAAACGCTACCCGCCTACCGTCCATACCGAAGGTTATTCAAGAGCTATTGCAAACTTTTGATAATCCCGATGCCGACATGAAGCAAATCGCCAACAAAATTGCCCTTGAACCGGTGCTCACTGCCAAATTATTGCGCACTGCCAATGCCTCCCACTACGGCTTGCCGAGGAAAGTAGCCTCGGTACAAGACGCTGTGATTGTGCTGGGTTTTTCCGCCGTGCGGACATTAGTTATGGCCTCAGGCCTGGTAACCAGCCTACAAATGCCCCCGGCGTTGGATAAAAAACAATTCTGGAAGGACGCCTTCGCCATAGCTGAAGGTGCAAAATGGCTGGGTAAATTCGGCGCTAAGGTGGATGCCAATACCTTATCCACTGCTGGGCTTGTGCATACGGTGGGGCAGCTGTTGATGTATTCGGTTTACCCCGAATTAGCCGCCAAGGTAAAACACGCGATGTCCGCCGGGCAATCGCGCCTGGAGGCCGAGCAGGCCGTTTTTGGCTACACCTATTGCGTCGTTGGCGCTGAACTGGCTAAGCGCTGGAAGTTTCCCACCGCTATTTGCGAAGCACTTTTACATCAAAACGCTCCGCTCGCCGCCAACCCATTTTCGCAACTGGGTGCCTATTTAAACTTAGCTAAATACATGCACTCCTGTTTACAAGCGAATGTGCCAATGGATGAGCTGATTGAGCACTTCCCCAAAGCGGTGAGTGATGCCTGTGAAATTAATACAGAAAAACTCTTCGCCGCGCTGGTGGATTTCAAAGGGTTTTCTTCTGCAATGGAATCTATGTTGGAAGATTAACCTAGAAACTTCAGTAGGGTTCATTTCTACCTGCGTTAAGGCGCGCAAATATTTTATATGGAACTAAATTAAAAAACCTCAGTTAATCTCCTTGCGAAAACGGCTGAGGTTTTTTGTTTAATTTTCAGCTTAAATTTTTGTAACTGTTCAGCATATATCCGTGCGGTACGTTAATTTAAGTAAAAATACCGCTATGGTGTAGGTTGGGCAGTAATGCCCAACGCACAATGTCTTCGATAAAAAATAGTCGGAATGCAGCGCCCTGAAATATCGGCGTGCTGGAGCGGAATGTATTGTGTTGGGCATTACTGCCCAACCTACGCTCTACCCAACTCATCGGGAGTGCTGAATAGTTACAAATTTTTACAGTTAAGGCGCGCTGTTACAGCGGGCATGTTTGGCAATACGCTCGAAGGGATCCTTATGTTCTGGCGCACAGATAAATTCCCAATCCGTAAGGCTATCAAAAAACGCCAACACATCATCCTGAGACCTTTGCACGAAGCCGATTTTCGACCCCGCGCGATAAAAAACACGATTTTTTAAAGTAACACTTTTCAAATCAATCAAAAAAACAACCCCCAAAAAGCCAAAAAACCTGTTTTTAGAGGTAATCCTCCTCTTTTTCCCATTTTCTAGGCGCAACACTCCTGCATAAGCTGCATTTCTTTCAAAATATTCGCACCACGACGGATGTTATAAGCGACGCAAATTAAATTAAACCGCATTTGGTTCCGCGCTTTACCCAGATACCGCGCCTGCGCCATACCGTGATGTAATTTTAAAACACCAAAAACACGCTCAA